>NZ_BTCK01000017.1:0-121736 GCF_033239625.1 Paenibacillus sp. CCS19 | reverse complement strand
TGGGAAAGCCCCACTTAAAAGGCCGAGAGCGAGGATTCCACGAGTGTAGGAGTGGCTTAACCCTGCTTAGATCGGAGAATCGAGCTTTACTCTAACGCTGATAAGGGAATACATGTGGGAAAACCCCACTTAAAAGACCGAGAGCGAGGATTCTGCACGTGTAAGAGTGGCTTCACCCTGCTTAGATCGGAGAACGGAGCTTTACTCTAACGCTGATAAGGGAATACATGTGGGAAACCCCCACTTAGAAGGCCGAGAGCGAGGATTCTGCACGTGTAAGAGTGGCTTAACCCTGCTTAGATCGGAGAACGGAGCTTTCCTCTAACGCTGATAAGGGAATACATGTGGGAAAGCCCCACTTAAAAGGCCGAGAGCGAGGATTCCACGAGTGTAGGAGTGGCTTAACCCCGTTTAAATCAGAAAACGGAGCGCTATTCTAACATCGAGGAAACCGTAAGCGCAGGAATACCCCACTTAAATGGACGTGTTCGCCATTTTGGCCCCAGAAAGCTTTTTTGCATCTCCAATGTCTCGTTTACGATTAATTCTCGCTCTCTCTGGTAAGGCTAATATTGGCTGGTTCTGCCGGGGCCGTATGCTTGCGGCAGCCTGTTCACATATACATGGCTCTATCGATGCGGCACTTGAAAATTTTACGCAGGCGCCGTCATCTTTAGAGCCCTTTTGTGTGTATTTTGTTAATATTCGAGATTATCGGACTTTACGAAAGTTCTACATTAATTTTCGATGAATGTTCGGTTTAAGCTTGAATTTGGACTTCGATATAATATATTTTTATGATTGGCATCGGATATCGTAATCACACCAAGCGGCATTTAGATATGGTAATGCACCTTGGACAGTGGTACAATATTTCAAAGCCATTGCGCACGCTAGTACAGCGCGCATTATCCATAAAGAGAGATAATAAAGGCATTATAATGGGCAAATAGGAGGAATTTAGCAATGACAGTTACGCAAAAGTCCATCGATCAGCTTTCGATCGACACGATTCGCACACTGGCAATCGATGCGATCGAAAAATCGAAATCGGGCCACCCGGGCATGCCAATGGGTGCGGCGCCAATGGGCTACCAATTGTTCGCAAAAACAATGAACCATAACCCGTCCAATCCGACTTGGATCAACCGGGACCGTTTCGTCCTGTCCGCAGGCCATGGTTCGATGCTGCTTTACAGCCTTCTTCACCTGTCCGGATACGGTCTGTCGATCGACGAGATCAAAAACTTCCGTCAATGGGGTTCCAAGACTCCAGGTCACCCAGAGTTCGGCCACACGGCTGGCGTTGACGCTACGACGGGTCCGCTCGGCCAAGGCTTTGCAATGGCTGTCGGCATGGCTATGGCAGAAGCGCAGCTCGGCGCTACTTACAATAAAGACGGTTTTAACGTCGTTGATCACTATACGTATTCCATTTGCGGCGACGGCGACCTCATGGAAGGCATCTCCCATGAAGCAGCTTCCCTTGCAGGTCACTTGAAGCTGGGCAAACTCGTCGTTTTGTTCGACTCGAACGACATCACGCTGGACGGCGAACTGAACCTGTCGAGCTCGGAGCTCGTTCAGAAGCGTTTCGAAAGCTACGGCTGGCAAGTGCTGCGCGTAGAAGACGGCAACGATCTGGATGCAATCTCCAAAGCAATCGCAGCGGCACAAGCTGAAGCTTCCAAGCCGACGCTGATCGAAGTGAAGACGGTTATCGGCTACGGCAGCCCGAACAAAGGCGGTAAAGGCGGCCATGCAGGTCCGCACGGTTCCCCGCTCGGTCCTGACGAGACGGTTCTGACGAAACAATTCTACAACTGGGAGCATGAGCCGTTCACGGTTCCGGCTGAAGTTGCAGCTCACTTCGCAGAAGTTAAGAAAGCTGGCGAGCAAGCGAACGCTGCTTGGGACGCTGCTTTTGCACAATACAAAGAAGCTCACCCAGAGCTCGCTGCGCAATTCGCAACGGCTATCGCCGGCGATCTGCCAGAAGGCTGGGACGCTGACCTTCCGGCATACACGACGCAAGACAAGCCTGTATCGACGCGCGTTGCTTCCGGTAACGCTCTGAACGGCTTGGCTAAGAACATCCCGAACTTCGTGGGCGGCTCCGCTGACCTCGAAAGCTCGACGATGACGCATCTCAAAGGATTGCCGGTGTACAAAGCAGGTCAATACGACGGCCGTAACATTTACTTCGGCATTCGTGAGTTCGGCATGGCAGCTGCAATGAACGGCATCACGCTGCATGGCGGTCTCAAAGTATACGGCGGTACGTTCTTCGTATTCACCGACTACCTGCGTCCGGCAGTTCGTCTGTCCGCGCTGATGAAGCTGCCTGTTACGTACGTGCTGACGCACGACTCGATCGCAGTCGGCGAAGACGGCCCTACGCACGAACCAATCGAGCAGCTCGCATCGCTTCGCATCATCCCTGACCTGACGGTTATCCGTCCGGCTGACGCGAACGAGACGTCCGCTGCTTGGGCTTACTCGGTTGAGAACAAATCGAACCCAGTTGCGCTCGTGCTGTCGCGCCAAAACCTGCCAGTCCTGGAAGGTACGGCTGAAAAAGCGCGCGAAGGCATCAAAAAAGGTGCTTACGTTATCTCTGATGCAGCTAACGGTCAACCAGTTGCACAAATCATTGCAACGGGCTCCGAGGTACAGCTCGCAGTTGCTGCTCAAGAAGCGCTTGCTGCTGAAGGTATCCAAGTTCGCGTTATCTCCATGCCAAGCTGGGATCTGTTCGACAAGCAATCGCAGGAGTACAAAGACTCCGTATTGCTGCCGAACGTTAAAGCTCGTCTGGCAATCGAGATGGCTCATCCATTCGGTTGGGACCGCTTCGTTGGCGACCAAGGCGCAGTACTCGGCATCAACACGTTCGGCGCATCCGCTCCTGGCGACCGCGTCATCAAAGAGTACGGCTTCACGGTTGAGAATGTTGTCGGCAAAGTTAAAGGTCTGCTGAAATAGTCTTTAGGTTCATGCATAAGGCGCAGCGCTCTCCGCGCCGCGCCTTATGTTTTACCATATACTTGGTTTAAAAGTTATAATCGAATACATGCATTTCATTCATGCAAGGGAGAGTTGTCTAATGTCTCAGTTCGATGGCGTATCGGTAGTAAAAGAAGCAAACGTATATTTCGAAGGTAAAGTAACAAGCCGTGCAGTTATTTTCGCTGACGGAACGAAGAAGACACTCGGCATCATGCTGCCGGGCGACTACGAGTTCGGTACGGACTGCGTAGAAATCATGGAGATCCAGGCGGGCGACCTGAAGGTGCTGCTGCCAGGAGAAACAGAATGGTTACATATCCAAGGCAAGGGCGAGTTCACTGTACCTGCTAATGTGAAGTTCAAGCTTCAAATCGCGACGGTGACCGATTATATCTGCTCTTATATCCACGAATAAGAATCAGCAATTGAGCTGCACACGGCGCTAGTGGAGGAAGACGCATGAAGGCGGATTCGACAGCGGACGAGAAGGCCGCATGCCTGTCGCATGCGGCCTTCTCGTTAACAGAACTTATAGGCTTCTGTTGAGGGTTTACTTACCTTCACCAATAGCCCGTCCAATCCACTGCTCGTATACTTTCGCAACGGCAGAGAGATCAAGCTGGCCATGACCGGCTGCGTCACCGACTTGGTACAAGCTCTTCGCAGCTTCGAGCAGAGGCGTTGGAACACCAAGCTTATCGGATAGAACGGACGATAGTCGCAAATCCTTGAGCATCAGCTCAAGCGCGAACTGAACGCTGTAATCTTGTCCGAGCAGCTTGCCGCCCTTTAGCTCAGCCGCTTTGCTCGCTGCACCCCCGGATTGGATTAGCTCCAGGAACAAGCTGCCGTCAATGCCGCCTTTGGCTGCAATGGCGAAGCCTTCCATGAGAGCGGCGGTATTGATGCCGACGACCGTGTTATGAGCCAGCTTAGCAACTGCGCCGCTGCCGCTTGGACCCATCGGAATAACCTTCCGTCCCATTGCGAGCAGAACAGGTTCGATGGCAAGTGCCGCCTCGGCGCTGCCTCCGACCATGAATACGAGCATGCCGGCTTCCGCTGCAGGCTTGCTGCCTGTGACCGGAGCATCCAGGAATACTGCTCCGCGGCTCGCAGCATCTGCTGCCAAACGACGGGCTAGATCGGGTGAAATCGTACTGCTGTCGACGATTACCGTACCTTCGGATACGGCGGAGAAGATGCCCGACGCGCCATCGTAGACGTCTCGGATCGAGTCATCGTTGCTGACCATCGTAATGACGATCGATCGTCCACGGGCGGCATCAGCCGGCGTTGCAGCAACAGCTGCGCCTAGCTCGCGAAGCTGCTCTGCCTTAGCGGCGGTGCGGTTGTAGACGGTCACGTCGAAGCCTTTGCGCAGCAGATTGGCTGCCATAGCATAGCCCATCGTGCCAAGGCCGATAAAACCAATGGATGTTGTCATTAGCAATAGCACCTGCTTTTCTATAATGATTTTGCTCTAAGTAATTGTAGCACAATCCTCAAACCATTGATTTCGAATAGGGAGGCAATATTATGAGTAAAACAGTTCAATTTGATTACAGCAAAGCGTTGACGTTCGTCGGCCAACACGAGGTTGACTATCTGACAAGCCAAGTCAAACTGGCTCATGAGCAGCTCCACAACGGCACGGGCGCAGGCTCCGACTACCTCGGTTGGATCGACCTTCCAACGGCTTATGACAAAGAAGAATTCGCGCGCATCAAGCAAGCGGCTGCGAAGATCCAATCCGATTCCGAAGTGCTGATCGTCATCGGCATCGGCGGTTCGTACCTCGGCGCTCGCGCAGCGATCGAAATGCTGTCGAACTCGTTCTACAACGTTCAGACGGACGCTAACCGCAAAACGCCGCAAATCTTCTTCGCAGGCAACAACATCAGCTCGACGTATGTAACGCACCTGCTGCAGCTGCTTGAAGGCCGCAACTGGTCGATCAACGTTATCTCCAAATCGGGTACGACGACGGAGCCGGCTATCGCTTTCCGTATCTTCAAAGACGCACTCGAGAAGCAATACGGCAAAGAAGAAGCTCGTACGCGCATCTACGCTACGACGGACAAAGCAAAAGGCGCTCTGAAGACGCTGGCAACGGCAGAAGGCTACGAGTCGTTCATCATTCCAGACGACGTAGGCGGCCGCTACTCCGTTCTGACGGCTGTTGGCCTGCTGCCAATCGCAGTTGCGGGCATCGACGTTGACGCAATGATGAAAGGCGCTGCAGACGCGCAAGCAGAATACAGCAACCCGAACCTGGCAGAGAACGAAGCTTACCAATACGCTGCAGTTCGTAACGCTCTGTACCGCAAAGGCAAAGCAACGGAAATCCTCGTGAACTACGAGCCATCGCTTCACTTCGTATCGGAATGGTGGAAGCAGCTGTTCGGCGAGAGCGAAGGCAAAGACTATAAAGGCATCTACCCGGCATCCGTTGACTTCTCGACAGACCTGCACTCGATGGGCCAATTCATCCAAGAAGGCAACCGCAACATCTTCGAGACGGTTATCCAAGTGAAGGAAGTTGCAGAGCACATCACGATCCAGCGCGATGCAGAAGACCTTGACGGTCTGAACTTCCTCGAAGGCAAAACGCTTGATTTCGTTAACAAAAAAGCGTTCGAAGGCACGCTGCTGGCACACACGGACGGTCAAGTGCCGAACCTGATTGTCAACATCGCCGACATGACGCCATACACGTTCGGCTACCTGGTATACTTCTTCGAGAAAGCTTGCGGCATCAGCGGCTACCTGCTGGGCGTTAATCCGTTCGACCAACCGGGCGTTGAAGCATACAAGAAGAACATGTTCGCGCTGCTCGGCAAGCCTGGCTACGAGAAAGAAAAAGCGGAGCTGGAAGCTCGTCTGTAATGCTGCCTAGATATAAGACGTTAAGACGCGAGGGAGACAAGGAAATCGTCATCCGCAAGTCGCGTTTTATCGGGTACGGCACGCCGGTCGCCTCCGAGGAGGAGGCGATCGCCTTCATCGAGCGGATCAAGAAGCTGCATCGCCAGGCGACGCACAACTGCTCGGCCTACGTAATCGGCGAGCGCGATGAGATTCAGAAGGCTTCGGATGACGGTGAGCCAAGCGGCACGGCGGGCAAGCCTATTCTCGAGGTCATCAAGAATCAAGGTTTGAAAAATGTTGCGATCGTCGTCACTCGTTACTTCGGCGGCATACTGCTCGGCGCAGGAGGCCTAATCCGCGCATACGCGGATGGCGCTGTCGCAGCGACGGAGGCGGGCGAAGCGATCGAGTACGTGCTTCATCGCGAAGTCATCGTCGACGCCGATTACACGTGGTACGGCAAGCTGGAGAATGAGTTCCGCGGACGCGAGCTGCGCGTGGAAGGAACTGATTTTACCGATCGAGTGACGGTGACCTGTTTGCCGATCGAAGATGAAGCGGATTCGTTCATCGCATGGGTGACGGATCTGACGCAAGGGCAGGCTGTCATTACGAAAGGCGAGTCAGTCTACCGGATCGACGGCGAATAACGATAAGACTTGCGGCAAGGTGCGGAAGAGCCGCTCCATATCCGATAGCGATCGGATGGAGCGGCTCTTTCTCTGCATATATAACTATTTCTCATGCAACGCATCAATTTTGAACATAAAGGATTGACGTGATGCCTTTACGTCTGCTAAATTAATAATACCAAGTACTTTAATAGGAATTGTTATATCAAGAATGGCAAGCTACGTTGTCCTACGGCTCGAGCCGATGGTTTGGAGGTCTGTCCGCTGATATGAATTTAAAGTTCCGCAGCCGATGGTGGAGCTTCGGTTTCCGCAGCACGGTTATGCTCTACTTCATCATGTTGATTATTATCCCGATTATTGGCATCTACACGCAATCTTTCTCGTTGGGATGGGCACCATTCTACGAGAGCATATCCGATCCACTTGCTTGGAAGGCTGTGCTGTTGACCGTGAAGCTGGCTCTCATAGCAGCGATCATTAACATTCTCATAGGCACGATGATTGGCTGGACGTTGAACCGTTACAAGTTCGCCGGACGCCGGCTGCTTAACAGCCTCGTCGATCTTCCGTTCGCATTGCCGACTGCAGTAGGCGGATTAATGATTCTGCTGCTGCTTGGACCGAACAGTGTGGTTGGAACGCTTGCTGAGAAGCTTGGCTTCGAGATCGTATTCCATGAACCAGCGATCGTCGTTGCGATGGTATTCGTTACTTTCCCGTTCGTCATTCGCGCCGTTCAGCCGCTGCTGGAGGAGCTGGACAAATCGGAGGAAGAAGCCGCCTACACGATGGGCGCAACGAAGGCTAAGACGTTTATTCAAATTATTTTCCCTTCCTTACTGCCAGGCGTATTGAGCGGCGGCATGCTTGCCTTCTCCCGTGCACTCGCCGAATTCGGCGCAGTCGTTCTGGTGGCTGGCAACATCCCGGGTAAGACGCTCATCGCTTCCGTTTATATTTATGGCGAGATCGAGAGCGACAACTCGCAAGGCGCCGCTGCGGTTTCCATCTTGTTGTTAACCTTCTCGTTCCTTATTCTCTGGATCGTTAGCAGAGTTCAAGCGAGGAGGACCGGCAAATGAAAAAAGTATGGATCCCGATAACGTATATCATCTTTATCATCCTTATTATCATTCCGTTAATTCGTATCTTTACCGGCGCTATGGGCGATGGATGGGGCGGCTTTGCTGATGCATTGAGCCGGCCGGAAGCATTGCATGCGCTTATGATGACCGGACTTATAACGATCGTCGTTACGATTATAAACACGCTGTTTGGCGTTATGCTGTCACTCTATCTCGTTAGAGCGGAATGGCTGCCGGGCAAGCTCAAGCAGCTGCTTAACAGCATATTGGATCTTCCGTTTGCCGTGTCTCCTATCATTGGCGGTCTCATGATCGTCCTGCTGCTAGGCCCGAATACGGCAATCGGTTCCCTGCTTAATGAGGCAGGAATTAGTATCGTCTATGCATTCCCGGGCATGGTTATCGCAACCCTATTCGTAACGTTCCCGATGATGGTTCGCGAGATTATGCCGGTGCTGCAGGAGATCGGTACTTCGCAAGAGGAAGCGGCCTCGACGCTGGGGGCGTACTCGTGGTACACGTTCTGGAAAGTCACTTGGCCAGCGATTCGCTGGGGCGTCATCTATGGTATCGTTCTGACGGTCGCACGATGTTTCGGTGAATTCGGCGCGGTGCTGGTCGTTTCCGGCAACATTATTAACAAGACTCAGACAGCGACAACGCTCGTCTACCAGGACGTAGAGAACTTCAATGTAACAGCAGCCAACGGCGTTGCACTCGTATTGGCAGCCTTCTCCGTCGGATTGCTTTTGCTCATGGAATGGGCGAAGAAACGAAAGGAAGTGCATTAGACGATGCATATCGAGGTGCGGAATTTAAACAAACAGTTTGGCGATTTTCATGCGGTGCGCGATGTCAGCTTTACGATTGAAAAGGGCCATCTGATCGGTCTTCTTGGACCAAGCGGCGGCGGCAAAACATCGATTCTGCGCATGCTCGCAGGTCTAGAGACGCCAACGTCCGGCGATATCGAGTTTCTCGGTCAACGCGTGAACGATCTGCCTCCACAGGAGCGCGGCATCGGCTTCGTATTTCAGAACTATGCGCTGTTCAAGCATATGACGGTATACGATAACATCGCGTTCGGGCTCAAGATCAAGAAGCAATCCAAAGAGCAGATCAAGAAGCGCGTCATGGAGCTTGTTGAGCTGACGGGACTGCTTGGCTTCGAACATCGTTACCCGCACCAGCTCTCAGGCGGTCAACGACAGCGTGTGGCGTTCGCTCGCGCGCTTGCGCCAGAGCCGCAGCTGCTGCTGCTCGACGAGCCGTTCGCAGCGATCGACGCGAAGATTCGTTCCGAGCTGCGCACTTGGCTCAAAGATCTGATTGAGCGTGTCGGCATTACTTCGATCTTCGTTACGCATGACCAAGAGGAAGCGATCGAGGTTGCCGACGAGATCATGATTATAAACAAGGGACGTCTGGAACAGAAGGGCACTCCTTGGGATATATATAAAAATCCCGAAACGCCGTTCGTGGCCGGCTTCATCGGTGAATCGACGATCATCGAGAACATCGGTTCGATCCGCGGCTTCGAGGAAGCCTCGAATTGGCACGGCACGAAGGCGCTCATCCGTCCGGAATATATTGAGATCGGCAAGCCGGGCGAGATCGGTCTTGCATCCGCTGCGATGGAGGGCCGCGTGAAGCAGCTTCATTTCCGCGGCAGCGAGTGGATGGTTGAGATCGAGGCGGGCAATGCGAAGCTGATCACGTACCGTTCGTTGGAGAAGGAAGTGCTTCATCCGGGCGACGCGCTCAGCGTACTCGTCCATCGCGCTTATATGTTCAACGACAACGACAGTTGGATTATGGAGAACAAGCTCAAAGAAGATCCGATGCCGATTTTCATCTAAATCCGGTACGGTCAACTAGAATGCGGTCAGGGGCAATATTCATGTGGAAATGGATAGCTAACAAAGCTGCCCGTCAACGGGTGCAGATCGTATTGACGGGACTCAGCGCACTCCTTCTGCTGACGGCCTGCGGCAGTAGTTCGAATACGAGCTCAGGCGAGGAGCAGAACGGTCAGAATAAAGGCGATATCACGCTTGTCATCGGTGCTTACTCGGTTGTGAAGGATGCTTTCGGCGAACTTCTGCCGAAATTCCAGGAGCAGTGGCTTCAGAAGACGGGACAGAAGATCGTGTTCCAAGAATCTTATGAAGCTTCCGGCACGCAGGCAAGGTCGATCATTGGCGGCTTCGATGCGGATGTTGCGGCACTTGCCATGTCAACGGATATTGATAAGATCCAGAAGGCTGGACTCATTGACGATACATGGGCTGATAATGCTTATAAAGGAATGATTACAGATTCCGTCGTCGTACTCGGCACGCGCGACGGTAATCCGCTTGGCATTAAAGGTTGGGACGATCTGACGCGCAAAGGCGTGAAGGTGCTGTACCCGAATCCGAAGACTTCCGGCGGTGCACAGTGGGACATTAACGCGATCTATGGCGCGGGACTCAAGAAGGCTGAGCGGGAGACGGGCGCTAAGGATCCGGAATATGCGAAGCAGTTTCTGAAGAGCATCCATCATAATGTGGAGTCGCTTGATAAAAGCGGCCGGGCATCGATGGCGGCATTCGAATATGGCGTCGGCGATGTCATTGTGACGTACGAGAACGAGCTTCGCGCACGTATCCGGCAGGGAGTGCCGTATACGATCGTTATTCCGGACGATACGATTCTGATCGAGAATCCGGCAGCTGTCGTCAATAAGAATGCGAAGAAGCACGGGGTAGAAGAAGCGGCGCAAGCTTTCGTCGACTACCTGGTGTCGGAAGAAGCGCAGCAGATTTTCGCAGAGTACGGATTCCGTCCTGTGAATGAGAAGACGGCTGAACAAGTGAAGGATCAATTCGAGCAGCCGAAGGGCTTGTTCGACATTGAATACTTGGGCGGCTGGAGCAGCGTCCGTGAGAACCTTTACTCCAAGAAGGGCGTATGGTATCAGGTTCTTGCAGGAATCTAGTGCAAGAGAATATGATGATTAAGCTTCGATGCAGGCATAACGCCGCGGCGAAGCTTTTTTGTTGTTCACAAAAAGAGGATACAGCCCACTGTCATTCCCCTAGTCCAACAATCAAGCGTTTCCATATCGTATAGGAACAGCATATTAGGTGGAGGAGTGGAAGCGTGACCCTATTAGGAGCTCAGTTGAGCAATCAATCGAGAACCCGCAAACGGCGTATGAGACGGAGCGGCAGCTCGGTGCGGGCATTAGTACGCGCAAAGCTGCACCGGAGAAAACGGATGGAGAAGCATCGAATTAGACGCTGCGTTCGAATCATCTCACATCGAAGAACGCTTATTCCATTCCAACAGACTGCAGAGAGTGCTGCTAAAGCCGGTTTATCGGAAGGGAGTCATTCGGATGGGCATTGAATATAACAATCTGGCGGCGCAATCGAGTACGGCCATTTACAAGCTGCTGCTGACCCGAATTGGAGAAACTACGGTGCTCTCCACGGCAGCTGTTGTCGTTACAGGTGTATTGGAAGCTGTGCAGCAGTCATACGCGACGATCAGGAAAGCTGACGGAGACGTTGAGTATGTTGTTCTTGGCTTTGTGGAATCCGTGAGCTTCCCGGGCGCATAGCGGCTATAACCCTGTTAAAATTTCCATAAAATATCGATACGGAAAACTCCTCCTCAAAGCAACTATATGGTGCTTAAAAGGGGGAGTTTTTGTGTTTTGTTAAACGATCGCGGACAGGTCGACGGATTCGCCAGCGCGAAGCACTTGGCCAGGAAGACCGGCCTGCCTCATTTGGCGCCGGTGACTTTCACGCGGCTCCAAGGGAAATGGAAGCGCCGCTAGCTAACTGCGCGTTGTATTGAAAATGCTGTTCTCACAAAATTCAATTAAAGTGAACCGAATTATAGTTTCATCCTATAAAAAGATAGATAGCGTATATTGGATTCAATTTACAGCGGATGTTAATTTGGATGTATAGCAGTCAAATGAGTAAACAGCACAGCCATAACGGGAAAGTGAAAGGAATGATTCCTCATGAATGCTCCGTCCAAAGTATTAGCAGCTAGCGAAGCGAATTTCCGTACGGCTGCAGAATGTATCGTCAATGGAGGGATTGTCGTCGCGCCGAGCGACACGAACTTGGCGCTGACGCTGAATCCTTGGAAGGATGAGGCGATCGAACGGGCTTTCGCCATTAAGAACCGTCCTGCGACTTCCGCGCTGACGCTGTTCTTCCTCGAGCCGGACGAATGGAAGGAGTATGCGGATGCACCGGACCCTGGACTAGTGCAAGCTTTCGCGGAAGCGTTCTGGCCAGGACCGCTCAACATCATCCTGCCTAGAAAGACCACGATCTCGGACCGCATGGTATGCGGAGGTGCAACGGTATCGCTCGGCTGCCTCGGTAATCCGGTATGGCGCGGCATGATGCAATATACGAATATGCCGGTTGCGATGACGTCGGCGAACCTGTCAGGTCAAGCGGACGGCGTGCTTGTCGATCTGGAGCTGTCGCTCCGCCAAGTGGGTGATAAGGTCGATTATATTCTGAAGGGCGAAGCGCAAGGGACGACAAAGTCCAGCACGATTATCGATCTGAGCGGTGCAGAGCCGCGCATTGCACGTTATGGCGATGTAACGATGGCGCAGTTGAACGCGATCGCGTCGATCTTCAAGGAAGTCGTATAGATGGTGTTAAGAATAGGGGGCTGTTCACTAGAACAGTCCTATCCTTATTGCATTCACAGCTAGGCGCAGCCATGTGCACATAGAGGCGACGGCATGCTACAATGGGAGGAACGAATGTTCTGGCTAGCTGCCGTTAGGAGCTGTGTATCAACGTGGAGAACGCCCATAACCTGCCATCTGTACAACTGTCTGTACGACAGCTGGTCGAGTATGCTTATCGGAGCGGAGATATTGTATCCGGCTTTCGCTCGGCAGCTGCATTGGCTGAAGGGACGAGGATTCATCAATCGCTTCAAACTGAATACGGCCCTCAAGATGTGCGGGAGTATGAGCTGAAGACGGGGCTCGATTATGAAGGAATCCGTTTCTTCATTGAAGGCAGATGTGACGGTCTGCTGCAGACCGATGACGGCGTTATGATTGATGAAATCAAGTCGATGGCGGGGATGCTGCCAGAGAATGGAGATGACGCGCCTGTCGTCCATTGGGCACAGGCGATTTGTTATGCATATATATACGCACTCGAACATCAGTTGGACGAGATGCGGGTTCGACTCACTTACGTGAGCTCGACGACAGACGAACGGCGTGCTTTCGTGCGGGTGCTAAGCAGCAGTCAGCTGCGCGACACGGTGATGGATGCGGTTCGTCTGTATGCGCCATATGCGCGAATGCTGATCCAGTATACCGAGCAGAAGCTGGCGAGCGCGAAGGCGCTGTCGTTTCCTTTTGCCGAGTATCGGGCCGGTCAGCGTAAGTTCGCGGGTGCTGTGTATCAAGCGGTGACGGACGGTTCGAAGCTGTTCGCGAAGGCGCCGACCGGCATCGGCAAGACGATATCGACGCTGTTCCCGGCGGTGAAGGCGATTGGCGAGGAGCGGCTTGCGTTTCTGTTCTATCTCACGGCGAAGACGATTACGAGGACAGCGGCAGAGGATGCGTTCCGCCTCATGCAAGAGGGCGGTCTGCATATGCATGTCGTTACGCTCACGGCGAAGGACAAAATCTGCTTCCAAGAGGAAATGCGCTGTTCCAAGGAGCATTGCTCGTTCGCTGATGGTTACTATGACCGAATCAATGATGCGCTGCTCGATATGCTGGGCAGCGAGACGATAATGACCCGGACCGTTATCGAGCGGTATGCGCGCAAACATCGGGTATGTCCGTTCGAGATGTCGCTTGATGCTGCTTATGCGTCGGATGCGATCATTGGCGATTATAACTATATCTACGACCCGCGGATCAGTCTGAAGCGTATGTTCGAGGAGCGGAAACGGCAGACGGCCGTACTCGTCGACGAGTCGCATAACTTGGTCGATCGGGGACGCGAGATGTACTCGGCGGCGATGAATAAGGATGCTTATTTGCAGCTTATGCGAGCATACAAGAGCGTGAATACGGAGGTGCACCAAGCTGCGAAGGCCGTGAATGAATGGCTGCTGCAGCTGCGCAAGAGCTTGAGCCTGGGCTTAACCAAGAGCGATGGCGGAGATAGCGGTCAAAGTGGTGCTGATCCGAGTCTCGTTGGGGATTTATTCGACGGAGATTCATTCGTGATCGATCATGCGGAGGCATTGGCGGATGCTTCCGATCAGCAGGTGAAGACCCAAGCTGTATGGACGTCGCTTGGCAATGGACAAGCCGTCTCGCAGACGATGCCGGCAGATCTCATCGCATCGGTGGAATCGTTCGCGGAAGCGGCGGCGCAGGAGCTGGCTTCCTCTTCTACTGCCGCGTCCGCGGCTGGTCCTGAAGCTGCGGCGCTGCTGCTGGATACGTATTATGCGGCGCAGCAATTGGCTCGTATCGCGAAGCTGTACGACGAGCGTTACATTACGATTGCGGAGCATTGGAAGAGTGAGGTGCGGATCAAGCTGTTCTGTCTAGATCCATCGCATCTGCTGCGACAAGCGGGCAAAGGGTTTCGCACGCAGATTTTCTTCTCAGCTACGCTGTCGCCAATGCCTTATTATATCGACATGCTCGGCGGCGATAACGAGCAGGACTATTCGTTGTCAGTTCCTTCGCCTTTCTCGGCGGATCAGCTGGAGGTGAAGATTCTGCCGCTGTCGACGCGGTATCGGGATCGTGACCGAAGCTATGAACCAATCGCAAGGGCGTTGTATGAGACGGTAACGGAACAAAAGCAGGCGGGCAATTCACTCGTGTTCTTCCCTTCCTATGACTATATGAACCATGTGTACGAGCCGTTCATGGCGCTGCTTGCGTCTGAACCGCCTGCGCTATCCGTTCGGACGATTGTCCAGACAGGGGTAATGAGCGAGGAAGAGCGCGAGGCGTTTCTAGCTTCGTTCCAAGCAGGAAGCGAAGAGTCGCTTGTTGGCTTTGCCGTGATGGGCGGCATTTTCTCCGAAGGCGTTGACCTTGTCGGTGACAGGTTGACGGCAGTTGCTGTCGTTGGGGTAGGGCTGCCGCAGGTGGGGCTGGAGCGGGATATGATTCGCGATTATTGCGAGCGTTCGGAACGCAATGGCTTCGACTATGCTTATGTGTATCCGGGGATGAACAAAGTGCTGCAAGCCGGGGGGAGGCTAATTCGTTCAGAGAATGATCATGGCAGGCTGCTGCTCATTGATGATCGTTATTTAGCGCAGCCCTACAATCGATTGCTGCCAGCCGAGTGGCGGAACTATACGGTAATTCGGACGAATAGCCTGTACTGATCTGATCTAGATCGACGATCGGATCGATACTCGTTACTAGCTAAAGCTGACCTGGGAGGGCGGCATGATATGCGCAAAATCTATATCGTTGGCATTGTAGCAAGCGGGAAGACGACGATGGCGAGGCAGTTATCGAGGCAGTTAAATGTGCCGTGGCATGAGCTCGATAACATCGTTTATCATCAGACGGATGAGGGACGCATCAAGCGGACACCGAAGGAACAGCAGGAAGTCATCGAGGACATTGACCGAGGCGGCGGCTGGATATTCGAAGGCGTCGACCGAACATCGTATCGCTGTCTATATGAGATGGCTGATACGATTATTGTATTAGATCCACCGTTATGGAAGAGGCGATACCGCATATTTGTCCGATATGTGAAGCAGCAGCTTGGCATCGAGCAGTGCGGCTATAAGTCGGATCTGAAGATGCTGCGGATGATGTATAGATGGACGAATGAATTTGAGCGCAATCGTGCTGATTTTGAGATGAGACTGACACCGTATCGGGAGAAGCTTGTTCGAATTGCGGACTTGAAGGAGCTTCGTTGGGAAAGAGCTGGCGGATAAGTTAGATGGGTTATATCGAGGAGGATAGAATGATGAATCGAATTCACATATTTGGTGCCTCTGGATCGGGGACCTCTACGCTTGGTAAAGAGCTGTCGCTCCATCTCCCTCATCGGGTTTTTGATGGAGATGATTATTTTTGGCAGGAGAAATTTACGAAGCAACGAGATCCTCAATCAAGGGTCAGACTGTTGTCCGATGATCTGAACTCGCATGAACAATGGATTCTTTCGGGTGCGGTCTGCGGTTGGGGAGATGCGCTCAAGCCGTTATTCGACTTGGTTGTATATCTCTCCGTGCCTAGCGAAATTAGATTGCAAAGATTGAAGAACAGAGAGTACGAAAGGTACGGGGATAAGATGCTGCCTGGCGGTATGATGTACGAACAGTCGCAAGCATTCTTAGATTGGGCATCCCGATATGATACTGGCGGAATGAACGTGAGGAGCAGAGCGCTGCACGAGCATTGGATCAGAGACTTGAAATGCCCGGTGGTAAGAATCGAAGGAACCCATACGGTGCAGGAGCGGGCGGAAATCGTTCTGGCTTATTTGGGGGAAGCATAATGATCGTCTTTAAAGCAACCAAAGATACATTGAAAGATCTAACGTCAAGAACCGGTGGATGTGTTTATTCAAGCACTTAAGATGCGATATGCGTCCTAGGATAGGATGTCTCGAGTGGAAGATGATGGTACAATATAAAAGACAATTGAATCTTGGGTGGTCATGGTTTCCCTTCGAAAGGAGGTGATGCCATGGAAGTTAAGGATGCGTTAACGATCATGTTTCTGTTCGGATCGTTTATCCTTGCACTTTTAACCTACATCAATTCCAACAACAAGAGAAAGTAAAAACCCACCCCAAGGTTAGCGCCAAAGGTGGGTTTATTCCTGGTTAACTTAGAAGGGATAATCCATCCAAGCCAATTGTTAGGCCGGGTGTTCGCAGCACTCGGCTTCTTTACTGCTATGATAGCATAATTGGAAAAAGAAGTGAACCGGCTAAGTGCAGTAAACGATTGTAACCGATTCTAGATGTTAAGTCGAGTGCTCGCAGCATTCGGCTTTTTCTTTACTTGTAGAACGGTCCGATCGAGTCGGAATCCTGCTGCACAGATTGCAACGGAAGCACCTAATATCGGTTGATTCTGTGTATTCCATTGTACGGATTGCAACAGACATTCGGTTGCTGCGTAAAATGTTACGTTGTAGACGACTCGTAAGTGGAGAGAACTGGAACAGCTCTTTCTTGTTGCGTACGAGTTTATGAATGAACTCCTGCAGGCGCAGCGTTCAGTACGAATTTCTCAATGACATGGCGGACGCCTTCTTCATTGTTCGTGAGCGTTACGTAGTTGGCGATTTCCTTCAGCGCCGGGAGCGCATTGCCCATTGCAACACCAAGCCCTGCTTCCACGATCATCTCGCGGTCGTTCCATGCATCGCCGATCGCAATCGCATGTTCAGAGGTGCTGCCGATATGTTCAGCCAGGAAGCGAAGCGCGTGGCCTTTCGTTCCTTCCTTATGCGTGAATTCCAGATAATGCGGCTTCGACTTCGTAATGTGTACACGTTCGCCGATGAGAGGCTTCAGCTCTTCGGCTACCCGGTCGAGCAGATCCGGATCGTCGATAATAAGCATCTTCGTCTGCGGCTCGTTCAGCAGTGCGTCAAAGTCGTCTGCGACGACGTACGGGATTTTGGACAAATTGGAATACATCTTCGCCTTGTCATTATCCTCGCGTACATACAGCACATCATCCACGTACAGCTGCAGATGCAGGCCATGCTTCAGACAGTACTCGTTCAACAGCTTCGCATCATCGGTCGGCACGCTGCGCTCATAGAGCACCTCGCCGTCGATAAGCGTCTTGATGAGTGAACCCTGGTACGTAATGATCGGCACATTCAGGCCAATCTGGTTCGCGATCTTACGTGCAGAGGCATACATGCGGCCTGTGGCCAGCGTAACGAGAACCCCTTGCTCGATGGCGGCAGCCATCGCTTGCTTCGTTCCTTCGGTAACAACCAATTCGTCGTTGAGCAGCGTATCGTCAATATCGATTGCAATGAGTTTATACATAATAGTTAGATTTCTCCCTTGTACGGTTTCCACATAGGTCGTTCCTCTTCGAATGGCCTCGATAGAGGCTTTCTCACGGAGATTGTAGCGCATGTGTTGCGCTTACAGCAATAGGGTTTCTCTGATAGAAGTGGGCCTTCTATAGGAAATGAATGGCGAATTGCAGTCTAGAGCAGTCGTCTACGGAGCGATTCGACGAACGCTGCCGGAGAATCAACTGCAATGTAGATCGCATGAACCTCTTGTGGCTGCATAAGCAAACCTTCGAGCGTCACTGCATTCCGCAGTGTAATTCGTATGTTAGGCGTTACCATCGGTGCAACTGCAGAGCGCTTGCGTTCTTCCTTCGTCGGCTGCAGATCGATTCCGCTGTGTACTCGGTCAATCGCCGAGTAAGGAATAGGGCCATTCAGCCGAAGCCCATACTTTAAGTCAATGCCTTCCTCAGTCAAACGAATGGGCTCGAGCACAGAGCGGCGGCAGTCTGTCCAGAGCAGGGCAATGATCCACAACGAACCCGCTGTCAGAATCCAAGCTGCGTAATCATTAAGCCTAGCGACGAGTATATGAACAACGATACTCTCAATGACAAGCACCTTGGTCAGCATAGCCGAGAACAGAAACAGTGAAGTTTGATGATGATAGGTAAAATGCTCGTCCGCAGCTGCAGCGCTCTGATCGACAATCGATTTACGTTTGCGCCACGAGCCGAACAGGTAATAGAGCACCAATAGATCGTGCCGGATGTAGGCGGCAAGTCTGCCCGAGCTTAACGCTGCGTGCAGCGCGTCGGGGAATGGCCGACCTTCAAGTGTCAGACGCCTGACTGTACGGAATACCGTGATCGCCATTCGAAGCTCCACGGTTAGAAACACCGCCTCGATCGGCAGCAGGAGCATCTCTGCAACAATAACGGCGCCGTGCATGCTGGAAGGGAGTGCGACGAGAACAATAAGGCCGCCGAGCGCAGCAATTGGTAGTACCCGCTGCCAAGCGGACCAGCGCCCATCCTGCTTCCGAATGACAAGGGTATAATAGAGGATCGGCACAAGGATGACATAATCGAAGAAGATCGCGCCAACGAGCCAGCGGCTATCCGCTTCCGATGGCAGCACAGGTACAATTCTGATGAGCAGGAAATCCACTATGTAGATACAAGCCGCAAAAACAAGGAATAACAGCAGGTTTCGGCGTGAACGGACAGAAGCCTGTTTCCATATGGGTTCTGGTGCCTGAGCGGTTGGCATAGGCAAGCAACCTCCTTATTAGAGCTGTCACCTCCAGTATAGGTGGAAATGACTGCAGCAAGCTGTGAACGATTCGTGCACAATTTTTATATCCAACGATTGTCCTTTATAATGAGAATAGCTTTATCGATGTGGCAGAATGATCCATTGGCTTTATCCGGTCATTGAACCGGTTCTTAATTCATGCGGGAGAGGGTTGTGAGCAATTCGTGAAATTACGTTGGGGCGTTATTGGATCTGCTAATATTGCAGTGAATAGTGTTATTCCGGCCATTCAGAAGTCGGAGCGGGGCGAGGTAGACGCAATTGCGAGCCGCGGCATCGAGAAGGCGCAGGAGGCGGCTGCGAAGCTGAACATTCCGAAAGCGTATGGCTCATATGAGGAGCTGCTAGCTGATCCAGATATTGACGCGGTCTACATCCCGCTGCCGAACCATCTCCATAAGGAATGGACGATCAAGGCTGCTGAAGCGGGCAAGCATGTGCTGTGCGAGAAGCCGGCAGCGCTCAATACCGAAGAAGCGATCGAAATGATCGAAGCGTGCAAGAAAGCAGGCGTGCTGTTCGTAGAGGCGTTCATGTACCGTTTGCATCCGCGTGTGGCTCGCGTGAAGGAGCTCCTCGCATCCGGCGAGATCGGCGAGCTGCGTGCCGTTAACGGCAGTTTCACGTTCAATAATGCGGCAGACGCAGGCAATGTACGTTATCGGCAGGAGTGGGGCGGCGGTTCGATCTATGATGTCGGCGTATATCCGCTCACAGCGGCACGCTGGATCATTGACAGAGAGCCGGAGGCGGCTACCGTTCATGCATTCTTCTCGGACGAGCACGGCGGTGTAGATATGCAGGCATCTGGCTTAATCGAATTCGCAGGCGGCGTTGGGATGACGTTCGACTGCGGCATGTGGGCAGCCTATCGCCAAGGTATTGAGATTCTCGGTACGGAAGGCCGAATCGAGATGAAAGGCGCATTCACAGACGCAGATCCTCTCATTGTACATACGAAGGATGGTTCGCGCACGGAAGGTTCGTTCGAAGGCATCAACAACTATACGCTGCAGGCGGACTATTTTGCCCAAGCCGTGTTCGGCGAAGCGCCTTATCCGTACTCAGCTGAGGATGCGATTGCCAACATGAAGCTGGTCGATGCCTGCTTGCAGTCCGCACGTACGCGTACACGTGTTGTTTTGAAAGGTTAAATTGCTGGTACTTCGTTGCAGTATCATCTAGCTCAGATTGAGAAGAAAGCTGGTCAGGCCTATGAAAATATTCGCTTCACAAGCGGCGCGCGAGCGTTTCACGGTCATCTGCCTGTTGGGTGCACTGCTGGCAGGAGCGGCGGGGTTCGCAGGCGGCGTCGTCTGGGTGCGGGAGCGCCATCCGATTATCAAAGAGGCGACGTTCCGAAACTTGTCGGCCTCCTACAATGAAATTATGACAGAGTACTTGAACGGTGCAGAGCCGAAGGCGCTTATTGACGGTGCTGCTGAGGGCATGGTCAAGTCGCTCAACGACAAATACTCGAAGTATCTCATCGGCGATTCCGGTGAAGCTTACGTTCAGAACTACGAGAGCGAGGTTGTCGGCATCGGCATCCAGCTTCGCGAAGAAAACAATGCCTTTATCGTGGACTCCGTCATAAAAGATTCACCTGCTGAGAAAGCGGGCCTCAAGGCAGAAGACACGCTCACGGCCGTCGAGGGTACCTCTGTCACTGGAATCGCCATGGATAAGCTGATCGAGCTTCTCCGCGGGGAGATCGGCACGAAGGTCAGCATTACCGTATCGCGTCCGAAGCTTGCAGAACCGCTTACGGTAACGATGACGCGTGCAGCCATCCCGGTTATGACGGTCACGTACGAGATGAAGCCGGATGGCATCGGTTATGTCGTGATATCAAGGTTCGCACAGAAGACGGCAGAGCAGTTCCGAGATGCAATTGATGACCTTACGAAGCAGGGAATGAAAGGGCTTCTGCTCGACGTCCGCAGCAATCCAGGCGGACTGCTCGTTCCGACCATTACGATTGCGGATCAGCTTATTCCTAAAGGCAAGACGATTCTTCAGGTCGTCTCCAAGGAGGAACGGAGCATCCAGACATACAAGTCGAAGCAGGCAGTAGAATGGAAGCTGCCGATCATCGTACTGACGAATCGTCACTCTGCAAGCGCCGCAGAGGTGCTTACAGCCGCGCTCAAGGAGTCGGCGGGTGCAACTGTCGTCGGCGAAACAACGTACGGCAAAGGCGTCGTGCAGCGCTTCAGCCAGTTTAAGGACTTGTCGGTGCTCAGTCTGACGGAAGCTCAGTGGCGTACGCCAGAGGGCAATTGGATTAACGGCAAAGGCGTCGAGCCCGACGTCAAGGTGTCGCTGCCTTCTTACACAGAGCTAACTGCGCTTCCATCGGGTACGGTCATGAAGCAGGGCGACTACGGTGATTCCGTAAAGACACTGCAGCAGATGCTCACAGCGCTCGGCTATGATCCGGCAGGCGCGTCGGAAGGCGTCTATGACGAGGCGACGAAGTCGGCTGTCATTCGACTGCAGCAAGCAGAAGGAATCGAGCCAGCGAATGGTGAAACGGCTGACAGCACGATGAATAAGCTGATGGAGCTGCTTCGCGAGAAGCTGAAGAAGGAGGATTATCAGCAGCAGAAAGGCACGGAGCTGCTGAAAGGACTTATCGCCTCGGCCTCATCAGCGAGCGGTAAGTAAAAAGACCTCTCTCGAGGCGATATTCGGCATATAAACAAAAACGGCGGTGCAGACTAAATCTGCACCGCCGTTTGCGTGTATGAACGTAATAAAACGATTATTCCATGCCCGATTTCGTAATCAAGGTCGTTGTCGATTTGTCAGGCAGCTGCTTCACATAGCTGTCCGACAGCTGCAGAAGCCGCAGACCGTTCAAGTATTGCTGCTCCGTTGCTTTGTTGTCTTTGTCGTCGATCTCTGCACTGTCCTCAATTCGGTAATCGGTGCCGTCCTCGAAGCCTTTGCCGGTAAGGAACATGCTCGTTTCCGTCACGATGGAGCCAGTCGGCAGGAAGTGCCGCATCGGCAGAACGTTCGAATCATTGTTGAGCAGATCTTGGCCGAAGTGAATCTGATTGTCATACGAGATACCAAGCAGGTTCACAGCTGTAGGTGCGATATCGATCTCGCCGCCCGTTTTCTCGATCGTCGATTGATACGTCACGCCTGGCGCATGAATGACGAGCGGAATTTTGAACATTTCTGTATAGCCATATTCATGTCCGAGCAAATCTTTGAGCATTTCTTTCTCGTTGTTCTTCAACGAATAGAGGGACAAGCCTTGGTGGTCGCCATAGAACATAATGACGCTATCGTCCCACAGGCCGCTAGTCTTCAGACCTTCGAGGAACTTGCCGAGCTCGTAGTCCGCGTAGTTCTGCGCATGGATGTAGTTGCCCACCAGCGTGCCTTCCATCTCTTCCGGAAGCGTCATGTGATACTTCTCTTCTGGAAGATCGAACGGATGGTGCGCGCTCATCGAGATAACCTGTGCGTAGAATGGCTGCTCGCTCTTATCCATCTCAGTCAGCTTCGCCAACGTTTTCTCGTACAGGATGGCGTCTGAAGCACCGAACGCTACATGATCATCGTCACCGAAGAACGCTTGGTCATAATATTTCTCCCAGCCAAGGGAAGGGTACAGCTCTTTGCGGTTCCAGAACTCTACGCTGTTCGTGTGGAACGTTGCCGTTGTATAGCCGTTCGCTTGCAGCAGCTTCGGCAAGCTTGGCAATGCTTTGTCGACATAGTGCTCCGTTGCCGCTTCGTGCTTCGGCACGTACATCGACGTATTCACAACATATTCGGCATCCGACGTCGTACCTTGGCCAACCATTGTATAGAAGTGATCGAAGTGGAACGTTTCTTTGACGAGTTTGTTCATATTCGGCGTCACTTCTTGTCCGTCGATCTTCAGTCCGATCAGGAAGTCTTGGAATGATTCCATCTGAAGAATGATCAGGTTTTTGCCTTTGGCACTGCCATAATATTGCGGGTTCGGCGATGGCGAGACACCTTTGAGCTCATTAATCGCCGCTTGCGTAATTTCCGACTTATCTACGATTTCTTCATCCTCGCTCGTATCGGCGAAGATTGTATAGACCTCATAGTTGAGGATGCCCATTTCTTCCGCTTGCTTGTTCTCGTTCATGCTGGCGCGGTTAGGCCAGATGTTGAAGAGGCATAAGCCTACCGAGAAGACGAAGACGTACGTGAGTACCTTGCGGTTCACAGGCTTCATGGTGGCTGCTTGACGGATCGCCTTGTACTTCGGTCTCAATAAGAGGGCAGTGAGAACGACGATATCAATGAAAATAAGCAGGTAATACGGATCAAGCAACGAGTACGTGCTGTTGCCGACCTTCGTTACCTTGTCTGCCTGAGCAATTGCATGATACGTGACGATAACGCCGTAATACTTGTAGTACATGAGCACGGTAAAGTATAGCAGCGTTAATAATAAGTTCGTTATCATGTAATAAAGCATTTTTCGTTTGCCGGCGAGCCATTCAATGACACAGAACACGGCCCAGAAGAACGGGATCTCCGTAACCAGCGTCATAAGCGACGGACCTTCGTTGAACACGACGAACCATGCGATTACGCTCTTGATCAAGATGAGAATGGTAAAATAAAAAAATCGTTGACGCAGTATTCGATTTAATAAAGCCACTTGTATGCACTCCTTGCTCCTAGAGGTTGTTCAAAAAGTCGGCTTTTGATCACGAAGAGAGTCATGAAGCCTATTCGACGTCGAATCTTGCGTCTCGGTGCTGAAAACCCGACTTTTTGAACACGGACTCTTGCCAAATGTCTATAGTGTATTTTACAACTCCGCGCACCTATGTCAACATTTATAAACTCCCATTCCGGCACGGAATTGTAAGCAAACTAAAAAACTTGGTTAATTAACCTAACTAATATAACCTTTATGAAGCAATGATAACACTTCTCTTCATCTATGAATTTTGTCTGATTTGTGGCGTTTTTCATTGTCGGTTGCTGTTGGCGTATACTATACTAGGTTCAAGCAAGCGCAAGAAAAGATTGGAAGGAGCTGATTTACCGTGAAAGACACATTGGTTGAAGCACTTAATGAGCAGATGAATTTCGAATTCTACTCCGCACACGTCTATCTGGCAATGGCAGCGTATTGTTCTGGAGAGAGCCTTGACGGTTTCGCTAACTTCTTCATCGTACAAGCCGAGGAAGAACGGTTCCACGCGATGAAAATTTATAAGTTTCTTAACGACCGCGGCAAACGCGCGAAGCTGGATGCACTTGGTGCACCAAAGAACGACTACAATTCGATTCTTGAGGCATTTGAGGACGGATACCATCATGAACAGGTTAATACGCAGCGCTTCTATAAGCTGTCCGACCTTGCATGGAACGATCGCGAGCATGCGACCATCGGCTTCCTGAAGTGGTTCATCGATGAGCAAGTCGAAGAAGAAGCGTTGTTCGACAACATTATTCAGAAGCTCAAACGGATCGAGAAAGACAGCAATGCTTTCTATTCAATGGACGAGGCATTCGCCGCACGCAGCTTTACGCCTCCTGCAGGAGAGTAATACGCTCGTCCGACCCCGAAAGTTTCGAACATTTGCAGCGCATTTGAAGCAAATGAAAAAAAGCTGTCCCGCAGGTCATGTAAACATGATCTACGGGGCAGCTTTCTTCATTATGAAGCGATGGACCTCGGTTAAGAGGGAACGCGGCGGGATGCCATCATTCTCGACTTCAGCCCTTGGAGCTGTCGCTTCGTGAGCGGAAGATTCTTCGCGCCCGTCGAATCCGCACCTAGGCATACGCTGTCTTCATTCATTGCAAGCACCTTCAACAGATTAACGTAACAATTCGATGCTACTTCAGCGAAAGTACCTTCCTTCGTCAGCTTGGTTAGCTGCTCACGAGTCATAGGTTTCTTAAGATTGTAGTTGACTCCGTGAAAACTGACGAGACCCTGTCTGTTGACTTTGAAAAATAAAATATCCCGTTCGACCTCAAAGTCATACAAATTACGAACTGAATTCGACGCTACACGCATTCTTCCTCAAGCCCCCTCGTCGGAAGTATTGTCAGCGCTTACATTATACCACGACCGCTGTCTCGCGCAAATAGGGATATCGGGCTATAGACAGAAAAAAGGTGTGGAGCTTTCGCTACACACCCATTTTTCTCCGATGATTCTGCGGTTTCGCATTGTTCTGAGACTTCATTGCGTTAACGCCGGAAGATTGATGCTGCTGTTGGCCGCCGCCTTTGCCTTGCTTCTTCTGTGCGAGAAGCGCCTTCGCCTTCTCCGCTTGCGACATCTTCTTCTCTGCTGCCGTTTCCGCTGCTGCTTCTGTTGTTGGTTCGATAGGTTGTTCGCTCATAGGGGCACTCCTTTGTCAACGTCTTAATAATGGAACATTAGCATGTCTTGAAGCGAAGGTCAAGGGGGACAAAAGGCATCCTTTCCTGGTTGAATATTTATTCACAAGATTGTATAATATATTCATCAAAAGCGCGGAGGATGAGGCAAGTGAAGATGCAATCGAAGGTAGAGCAAATGATGATGAATGCTTGGCCGGCGCTGTATACGGTCGATTATGACGGCTGGAAGGTGTGCTTCACCAGCGGGTTTACGAAACGGGCGAATTCTGTATATCCGCTGCATGACACAACCGGCGGAGAGCTCGATTGGGCGGGCAGGATCGATGCGATCGAGCGGATGTATGCAGAGCAGGGACTGCCTTCGATTTTCAAAATGACCGATGAGCCGCGTCTGTCCCTTCTTGATCAGCAGCTATCGGTCAGCGGGTATGAGAAGGAAGGAGCGACAGCCGTATTAACCTGCTCGCTCGCTAATGTCGCGGAGCCTGCGAAGCAGACGGTTGAGATGACCATGCAGCCAACGGCTAGATGGCTTGCTCGATATGCCGAGATGAGCGGCAGCAGCAAGATGGATATGGCGATCATGCAGCAGATGCTGGCACGGATTGAGAAGCCGGCGTGCTTTGTTATTTTGTACGAGGGAGATCAAGACATCGCTTGCGGTTATGCGGTACTGGAGGACGGATACACCGGATTGTACAGCATCGTAACTTCGCGGGCTTACCGGAACCAAGGATATGGAGAGCAGCTTGTGCTTAACCTGTTGAAGTGGGCGAAGCTGAGCGGCGCGTCGGAAGCTTACCTGGCCGTCGTGCAGGACAATGCACCGGCAGTTCGTCTCTATGGGAAGGTTGGGTTTGTCGAAGCGTATCGTTACTGGTATCGGTTGAAACCTGCCGCAACGATTTCCTGATATTGGCGTATAACCCTTTCATAAGGAAGCCTTGATGAGAGGAGATCCAGGATGAATGGGGAAGCGGCGACTGTGAGTGGAATAGGAATTGGAATTGTGCTGTTCATCGTGTTCATTAGCTTGTTATTCTTCGTTTTTCACATCGTCTCGATCGTGTGGGCTTATCGGGATGCGATTCGCAAGGGGAATGAGCCGTTATTCGCGCTAGGCGTAGCGGCGTTAATATTCTTCTTCCCGATTATCGGGTTGATTGTGTACTTGTTGATTCGTTCGACCAGGTGATTATTTCTGTATGTTGGGCAAAAGAAAGCGGTCCGAGCGGCGCATAAAGCGCCGCTGCGGACCGTTTTTGTCGTTTCGTTAGATAAGGAGGCATCGCCTGTTGTGGCTAGCCGCACGGCTGCCCGTCGATGTAGTAGCTATCCTCACGGTATGTTCGGAATGCAACTTCGATCTCGCTCAAGCCTAGCTTGGCCAGCTGAGCGGTGATGGCCGCGGCGAATCGGCTGCGCGCCTCGCTGCCTCGCTCGAACCAGGCAACCTCTACGAACGGGAATGAACGATCTCCTGTTCCTCCGAATGCGGATGTCGTATGTAAGCAGTCCATCGTGAAATTGTCGGTTCCGCAATCGCATATAACGGCGAGCTCCTCGGCAAGCGTCGCAGCTGCCTCGCGAAGCTGATCGGCGGAAATTCCTCGGAATAGTAAGTGCGGCATTTATGTTGGCTCCTCTCAATAGGGCGGATAGGGCGGCGGCTGAAGAAGAAGCCATTCCGCGCAACCGGAATGGCTTCATTGTAGCATGGATGCCTTAAGTTCGCGGCCTAAAAGTACGCTTATTGGAATTTGTGCCGTAATCTCGCAAGGGTAAGCAGCGGCCAGATCCAGTTGTTGCTCTCATAATGCACATACACCATGCCCGCGAGTCCAGCCCCAGTCGGATAGCGGTTCAACTGCGCAGGCTGCACATCAAGGGTGTGGAGCAGCGCGTCGACGCCGCGCTCGATCTCCTTCGTCGGAGCCGGCAGTGCGGCAATGAGGCCGTCGAGCGCCCACGCCGTCTGTGACGGCGTGCTTGTGCCGAGCGGGATGTAATGGCGCTGCTGGTCGCTGTAGCAGGATTCTCCCCAGCCGCCGTCGGCGTTCTGAACGGAGAGCAGCCAACGGACTCCTCGTGCGATCGCGGGATGATCCGGTTTGACGCCGATCGATGTAAGTCCAAGAATGACCGTGCCGGTGCCATGCGTATAAGTGATACCCCATCGGCCGAACCAGCTGCCATCCTTCTCTTGCTGGGATAATACCCAGCGGGCTGAGCGGTCGATCCACTGCTGCCGGGTCGACATGCCGAGGTCTTCCCCGAGAAAGTGGAGCACGCGGGATGTAAGGTCGGCGTGGGATAAATCATTCACGATTTCGGCTGTGCCGGAATCGTTGAATAGACCGACAGGCAGCGGCTTGCCGTTCCGCTCGAATGCCGGCCAGCCGCCATCGTCGTTGCGCATGGCGACCAGCCAATGAAGCCCTCGGTCCCAGTCGTCTGCTGGAATCGAAGCTGGTCTATGCGGCTGCGTCGTTGACGGGTCTGTCACGAAGGCGCGAAGCGCGGCTGCTGTACTGTCTGTGTCAGGGTAGCGCGTGCTGATGTTCGAGAAGCCCCAGCCGCCCGGCGCGACGTTCGGCGCACGGATAGCCCAGTCGCCATAGCGGGTATGCTGTCGCAGCCGCAGATAGCGGGCTGCACGCTGCATCGTCTCGTGTGACGATGGCAGACCGGCTTTGCCTAGGGCATAAGCGAGCATGCCCGTATCCCATACCGTCGGCGTCGCGATCTGGACCATTGGCGGATCGCCGCACAGCAGCGTGCGGGTGCCACGAATGCCTTCATTCATGATGGGGTCGGATGGCGAGCGGCCAAGGGAGACTAGGGATAGCAGCATGAGTACGGTAGCGGTAGAGTAGGTAAGCAGCGTGCCATCAGGCTCGATTCTCTCGAGCAGGAACGATTCCGCCTGTCGGTACAGGCTGTCATCATCTGGCGATAGCAGTCCGATCAGGGAGCCGAACAAGCCGTTCAACACGGAGATGATGGACGCGTCGTTGTGGAAACGGCGGCTTCCATTGAGGAATAGGTCGGACAGATCCGGCGTATGCGCCGTGCGAAGGGAAAACCGTTTGTTTGCCATCACGATGATCGGGACGAGATGCACGCGGGCATGGCCCGACATCTGGAATAAGGTTGGCAGCGGGCCGTCCTTCGAGAACATGGCATTAAGCGGGATGCGGAACGACTGCGGCCAGTCCGCCTGTCCGGTTACGCAGAGCAGCGATTGCGTGAGAAGCGACTGCACTTTGTTCAAGCCGCCGCGCGCACGAATGAACTGCTTCGCCTGATCGATGACCGGGTCGCCGTCACGGTAATGGCCGGAGGTGAGCAGGGCAAGCAGCGCCTCCGTCGTCGCATCGAGGCTTCCTTCATGCTCGTCAGGGAACAGCTTCCACGAACCCTCGGGCTCGCGGCGGGAGATGATTCGATCGGCTAGCGAGCGGATGAGCGGCTCGTCTCGAACATCGAGCAGCCTTAACGTAACTAACAAATAGCAGTCGCTCATCGTCCCGCAATCGATGCACATCCGCCATGCCCCGTCCGGTGACTGCATGGCTTGCAGCTGCTCGGTCATCCTGGCGATTCGATTGTTTATTGCCTGCCAATCCATTGTTGCCGCCCTCCTGTCCGTTACTCTACTGCACATGTATATGCGGCGCTAGAGATGGAAAGTCGGTGGGATCGAGGGCTGAAGGGGGATGTTTATCTTCTTTGCTCTCCACAACTGCACATTTGCAGGAATTACTCGGTGTCCGCAGAAGCGGATGTTTCTCAAGACAAACAACGAAGCCCCAGACCATTGGTCCGGGGCTTCGTCCTATGTGTCGAGCATTGGTCCACACCAGCGCAACGAGAGCGACTTCGTTACGCAGACGTATCGGTGCTCGCGGAGTTGGAGGCGTTATCCGCTTGATGTCCGCGTTTGTTCTGCTGTTTGCCAGCAGGCATGGAGCTGTTCACAATCTTTTCTGCTATAACAGACAGTTGATCTGCTTGTTTGTCGTATTGCTCTTGCGTGATTGCGCCGCTGCTCAGTTCTGCATCAAGCTTTGCTGTGAGCGCAGCCACAATCGCCTGCTGAACCTTGTCGACGGCAACGCCTTTGCTTGACGCTACGTCAGCGATAGTCTTGCCTGCCGCGAGCGCTGTCTTCAGTTCATCTTCGGTTACGCCGAGCACGGATGCAACGGCCGCCGAATCGTAAGCGGCACGGAATCCGAAGCCGCCGCGGACGCCTTCAAACCCACGACCGTGACCGCCATCCTTGCCAGGGCCGGAGTCGAGAATTCGGTCAGCGATCGCGGACGAATCCCAATCCGGCTGCTTCTTCGTATCCGTCGTTGCTGAGCTATCTGCATCTGCAGCTGGCGCAGCAGGCTTGTGCGCATCCAGCCAAGCGACGAGCTTCGTCTTCAGCGCATCTCGCATCACACCGTGTGCTTCAGCAATCTCTGCAACGGTCTTGCCTGCTTCTTGCTCTTCCTTGAGCTGATCGGCTGTAATGCCGATCAAGCTCGCAAGCTCGTCAGCCGCGATTCTAAATCCGAAACCAACTTTGCTGCCGCCTTTGCCTTTTAAGCCATCGCCTTTGAGGGCAGCGCCTTTAGAGTCGAGCATTTTGTCCGCAATAGCAGCTGCATCCCATGCAGGCTTGTCTTCGTTTGGAGTCGACGATGACGACGAATTCGCCGGCCGTTCGGCTTCAATCCAAGCGACGAGCTGCGCCTTCAGCGTGTCGCGGCTAACATTGAGCGAAGCTGCAATTTCAGCGAGCGTCTGCGTCTGCTGCTTCTCGCGCAGATCAGCCAGACTAAGCTTCAGATAGTCCGCAATCTTGGACTCGATAGCCGACGATTTGAAGCCATGAGCTGCCTGACCTTGACCGCCGCCGCGTTTGCCGAAATTGCCGAACGCTCCTTTGCTCGACTTGCCTTCCTGTTGCGTCGCAGAGGACGTTGCGTCGTCAGAGGCTGCGAATACGCTGCTTGTTGCAGCGACGCCTCCCGTAAGCGTGAGACTGAGAATTAACGCACTGAGCGTCTTTCCGTAGCGACGAATGGTTGCGGAACGAGATTTCATTGTCTACCGCCTTTCGTGTGGAAATAGAGTGACTGGTTAACCAACACAGGAAACGGGTTCATGAACATCCTTAATTTACCCTGTCAATATGAACGGGGGATGAACACAAGCTTTAATCCAGCTTAAAATTCCGGAGATGACTATAATTGTTTTCGACATATAAGCTTTAGGGCTCAGATTATAAGATGAGGAGAGGTCACACCGAAGGGGGCATGGACGTTGCTCGATGTATTCAAGGTCGCTGATGGCTTCATTCGACATATTAAACAAGCCTATGCGGATGATATTGCAATTGCCGCTTATTACGGTTCCTACGCGCAGGGAACGGCAACGAAACGATCGGACCTCGATCTTTTCTTCATTCCAGCAACGGATAGAGGTTATCAGGCAAGCCTGCAATTTATTATCGACGATGTTGGATTTGATTTCTGGCCGATTAGTTGGGAGCGGGCGGAGCGAATGGCATCGTTTCAGGAGCCGACGACGACGATTATTAGCGATTGCAAGCTGCTATACGTTCGTTCCGATGCAGATCTTGCGCGGTTCATGAAGCTGCGTGAGATGACAAGCGCGATGCAAGCGGAAGGGCAAGAGCAGCTTATGATTCAGAAGGCGGAGTCAGAGCTTGAGAAGGTCTATTCCCATATGTACCGAATGACCCGAGACAGCGCCGCAGAGTCGTTAACCGTCATTCGTATCGAAGCGCATAGCGTGCTTACGAAGGCGCTGCAAAGTCTGGCTCTGCTTAACGGTACGTTTTACACCAAGGGGTTCGGCAGGAATACGGAGCAGATCTGTCGTCTGCCGCTTAAGCCAGATCGACTGCTGGGGCTTATGTCGACGATTATGAAGAGTGATTCGAACGCAGAGATGATGCAGGCTTGCGAAGAGCTGGTATCCGCTGCGGGTCAGTTGATATTGGAGCAGAAGGCACGGTACAATACGACGCCTGCCTACGAGACGAGGATGAAAGGCTTCTATGAGGAGCTCAAAGCGGTACTGAACAAAATCATCGCTGCCTGCGAGGCGAACGATTACGATACGGCTTATTTCGCAGCTATTCATGTGCAGGAGGAGATAGCGCACTTTATTGCTTATGCAGAGACTGGGCAATGGCAGAGCAGCTTAGTGAGTACTTCTATCATTCAGCAGGTTTATATCCGGTCAGGGCTTCCCGAGCTGATTGCCTGCCTTAACCCGGATGACTTGGCGCCTTTGCAACGAGCGACGGAACAGCTAAGCTACCGGCTCGAGCAGTTATTGAAAACGAAGGGAGTCGCCATTAACCGATTCAGTGGCATTGAGCAGTTCGAATCGTATCTTAAGAACAAGGAAGAGCATTCTATGTAACAAAAAGGACCTCGACTCCGCAATGCAGGATGCGGAATGGAGGTCCTTCTCTATCAATAAGTCAGGCTAACCGATGTCGTTCACTTAGAACGCCCAGTTTCCGCCGCGGAATACCGGTTCAACAGTGCCGTCGTCGCGGATGCCGTCGATGTCCATCTCGGCCGAGCCGATCATGAAGTCGACGTGCGAGATGCTCGAGTTGACGCCGGCTGCCTCGAGTTCTTCCGGCGACATCGTTTTGCCGCCTTCAACGTTGAAAGCGTAGCCGCTGCCGATTGCAAGATGGTTCGAAGCGTTCTCGTCGAACAACGTGTTGTAGAACAGGATGTTCGAGTTCGAGATCGGCGATTCATGCGGCACAAGCGCCACTTCGCCGAGGTAGTGCGAACCTTCATCCGTATCGACGAGTCCTTGCAGAATGTCCTGCCCTTGTTCGGCTTCCACTTTCACGATGCGGCCATTCTCGAATGTCACCTTGAAGCCGTCGATAATGTTGCCGCCATAGCTGAGCGGCTTCGTGCTCGATACATAACCGTTTACGCCATTGCGATAAGGAGCGGTGAACACTTCTTCCGTCGGCATATTCGCCATGAACGAGACATCGTTCTTGTTCTCGCTGGCTGCGCCGACCCACAGATGTTTCTCCGGCAGTTCGATGGTGAGATCCGTGCCAGGGGCGCGGTAGTGGAGCTTGCGATATTTGCGCTCATTAAGAATATGGACCTTCGCATGCAGGTTCTCGTTGTGTGCCTGCCAAGCGGCGACAGGGTCTGGCGCGTTAAGACGAACGGATTCGAATATCGCCGCCCACAGCTTATCGACCGCTTCTTCCGGCGAAGCGTCGGGGAACACTTTGGCTGCCCATGCTTGGGAAGCGCCAGCGACAACGGTCCAGCTGTTCTGATCGGATTGGATCGCGCGGCGATAATGCTTCAGCCCTTCGCCGGACGATTTCTGGAAAGCTGCGATACGAGCAGGGTCGATGCCTTTCAGAAGGTCCGGGCTTGCAGAGACGATTGCGACGAACGCCGCTCCGCGGTCAACGAACGTATTGCGTTTGAGCTTCTCATATTCAGGATACTCGTTGAACACGTGGTCCGCTGCTTTCTCGTACTTCAGACGAGCGGTAGCATCGTCGGTCCAGTCGATATGGACGTTGGATGCGCCAGCGGCATATGCTTGTACGGCGATCTGTCTGCCGAGCTCTACGAGTTCAATCGAGCAGGTAACGAATAGCTCCTGTCCTTGCTGAATGTTGACGCCGACCTTGACGATCAGCTCCGCGTATTTGTCCAATTGCTGCGATGTAACTGGCATTCGTATTCCTCCTGACATCGGGATCTTTGAGCCCAGCTCAAAGTCACTCCGTTTAATAAGTGGTTTGTATGTATCGTCTAATTGCCGATGGTCTTATTGTAACGCGAATGACGGCAACAAGCGACCTGACCAAGGTCATAATGGTCGTGAACGAGCTTAAGACCTCCTTAGTATATGGTAAAATGCGCTAATCATGCGATAACACCACGATAGCCGCAGTTGGATAGCGGTTGCCACAGAGCTTAATGGTTCGGATATGGCCGTATCGGCATGATAAAGGTTCTGGCCAAGCTTATTCAGGCGAAATAGACGCAAATTGGTCGAAAAATGATGACATACGCTCATCCACAACCATTATCGCTAGAAAACTTCCGATTTGAGAGAGATAAGCACGCTGACAACCGTTGCTGCACATACTTGGCGCCGTCCTCCGACTTTACTCATAGGATAATAATAGTTTGCGATATGTTTATTAGATATCAGTAACTGTGTCAAATAGGGCTAATCCTTGTGGAAGGAACTGGTTGTCTGCCGACGTCGTTTCTTGTCTCATCTCCCGCATTCATGTAAACTCAGCAGTGTAGACACAAGGTAACGGGAGATGGAAGCATGGGCAACAAAATATTAATCGTAACCGCGGTAGAGGCGGAACGAGAGGCCGTATTGCGCGGTCTGGAGGGCGATGAACGATTCGTCGTAATGGCCGGCGGCGTTGGCCCCGCGATCATCGCGGCAAACACAGCGGCTGCTTTGACGAGAGCTGCTGGCAGCTATCGCCTCGTCATCAGCGCTGGCATTGGCGGCGGTTTCGACGGACAAGCCGACATCGGCGATATTGTTGTATCAACGGGCATTACCGCTGCAGATCTCGGTGCCGAGACACCGGATGGCGAGCGGTTTCTTAGCGTGGATGAGTTAGGTTTCGGTTCGGCTCGCGTGGCAGTTGACGAGGCGCTGGCGCATCGTCTGACGGATGCGCTGTCAACGGCTGGCTTCCGCGCCTGTGCAGGACAAGCGTTGACGGTGTCGACGGCAACTGGTTCTGCAGAGCAGGCCGCAAGGCTGGCAGCGCGTGTTCCTGGCGCAGCGTCCGAAGGAATGGAAGGTTACGGTGTCGCGGCTGCGGCTCAACTAGCGGGTATTCCTGTCCTTGAGCTGCGCGCAATTTCGAATCGAGTAGGTCCAAGGGACAAGTCCGCATGGCGAATTGGCGAAGCGCTTGGTGCGTTGGCGCAAGCGGCATCCGTATTGAAGGAGGTAATCTAGTATGACAACAATGAACATTGCGTATTCCCCATGCCCGAACGATACATTCGTGTTCCATGCCTGGGCGCATGGCCTCGTAGAAGGTGCGCCAAGCTTGAATGTAACGTACGCGGATATTGATATTACGAACAAATGGGCAGCGAAAGGCGAAGGGCCCGAGGTGCTCAAAATCTCATACGCCGCGCTCCCGTATGTGCTCGACGAGTATGCATTAATCCCTTGCGGCGGCGCGCTTGGCCGCGGCTGCGGGCCACTCGTGCTGACGAACGGCGGCAGCTCGGACCCGGCCTCGCTCGCAGGCAAGACGGTTGCGGTGCCGAGCGACCGTTCGACCGCTTATATGCTGTTCCGTCTGTGGGCGGCAGACAATATCCCAGGCGGAGGCAGCGGCTTGAACATCATCGTGATGCCGTTCCATGAGATTATGCCGGCGGTGCGCGACGGGAAGATTGATGCGGGTCTCGTCATCCATGAGGCACGGTTTACGTACCAGAACTACGGACTGACGCTAATGCAGGATCTTGGCAGCTGGTGGGAAGCCGACACGGGTCTGCCGATTCCGCTCGGCGCGATTATCGTGAAGCGCTCGCTCGATCGCGATGCCATTACGAAATGGGTACGAGCATCCGTTGAATATGCATGGGCGCACCCGGAGGCATCCCGCGAATACATCATGCGTCACGCGCAAGAAATGTCGCCGGATGTAGCGAAGCAGCACATCGAGCTGTATGTGAACGAGTTTACGCGCGATCTAGGCGAAGACGGCTTCGGCGCGATTCGCGCGCTGCTCGGCCGTGCCGCGGATGAGGGACTCGTGCCGCGCATTGATCCAGAGAAGCTGTTGTAATGTGCAGATCGTTAATGCAATTGACCAAACCTTGCATGACCCCAACGAACAGAAGGGGATGCTGGGTTTGGTCTTTTTTATATATTCTATAGGTCTAACACAATTAACAATATATGCTATATTTGATAGGGGGATTATAGGGGATTGAGCTGTGAATTCAAACGCGAAGGGGGAAGCTTGTTTGAGTCAATTGCGAGAAGGGCTGGCAGTCGAGTATTTGTTTGACGGCGGCGCGGAGGATACGAGCGGGCAAGGCAGGCATGCACGTGTAGAAGGCGCAGCGCTAACAGCGAATCGCTTTGGCGATGTTGAACGCGCATATGCTTTTTCTGGACAAAACGATCACCTCGTGCTCGAACCGCCGCCAGCGCTCAATCCGGACGCTTTCTCGATTTCCGTCTGGGTAAAGTATGATCAGCATGCGGTATTGAAAGGTTGGAGCAACGCGATTGTCTCGCAAGACGACCATGGCCTGCAGCCTGACAAATCACGACGCGTGTTCCAATTGAGCACCAAGGGCGATCGACTGGTCTGGCACCGGATGGGCGGAGGAGGAGATGCGGTCGGGAAATACCCGATTCAACTCGGGGTATGGTACCACGTAGTTGCAAGCTATGATGGCAATGAACATAAGCTCTATGTGAACGGGGAGTTGAACGACAGCCAAGCGGGCACGTTCAAGCCGAATGAGGAAGAGCCGATCTATATCGGGAAGAAAAATTCGAATGAGCCGCGCTTCTGGTTCCATGGTGCCATAGACGATGTTCGGATCTATAATCGAGTGCTGCCCGAACATGAAATTACGGAGCTGTATGCCGAGAATGGCTACGAGGGCGATCCGAATCTTGTGCCCGCGTCGCTAGAAGCGCCGCGTCAGAGGAGATCGGCAAGGAAGAAGGGGCCGGTCCGGAAGCTTCTCGAGCGCCAAACGTTCAACTGGAATGATTGCTATAACTCGCTTGCTCTATCGTTGTATGGCGCCATGCAGTATTCAAGCAAGCCGATTGGCCTGCCGCAGGCATTGGTCTATACGGGGCAAGCTTTTGCTATCAACACAGATGAGGCACAGATTGTTCCGATGGATGTATTCGGGGACGGAAGCTTGCTCCGAGCGGCGCTTCACAACCTGGGTTTCGACATGGAGGTTGTCGCGGCAAACATCTATGGAGGAGACTGGACGGACCAAACAATCGATACTGCGCTGCTGACGGTCGGAGAAAGCATTCAGCGCGGGGTTGCCGCGGTCGGCTGGAACCTTGACAATTATGAGCATGGCCTTATTTATGGATTCGATGACAAGCGTCAGATCCTTCATATTCATGACATTAATGCGCGTGAAGGCGGCGAACTCGCTTACGATGATTTTGGGAAGCGGCCTCTTAATGGGACGCCGATCAATCCGGAGATGTTCGTGCTCGTCCTAAGGGAGAGAGAGGAGAAGCCGCATCTTGATGTAACGCGTTATACCGAGGAAGAAGATGCAAGCTATCGTCGTGCATTGCGCACTGCTTTATCGATCGGCATCCAGCATATCGAGAACGTTGGAATGGAAGGCTCGTCCCGCTGCAATGGCATTGCGGCTATTGATGCATGGATTGGGGCTTTCGAGTCAGGGGCGGCACGGCCGTTCGATACGAGCTATAATCTGCTGTGGATCACGTCGTCTAGGCAGTACCTTGCCCCATTCTTCATGCAATCGGCCATTACGCATTGTATGTCCATTCAAGACATCCCACTCCAGCGATTGATGTTGAAAGCGGCGGAAGCGTATATGTCCAGTTATCGGGCGTGGATGGGCTTGAGAGATCTGTTCCCGTTTCCTCAAGGAGCGGATACGGCAGATCCGCGATTGAAGGCGGAAGCGCTGCGTTTGCTGCATGAAGCACGCGAGGCTGAGGTGGCAGGGCTAACGGCTCTGCATGAGATCGTTAATCACCTAGCACCTGCAGACGAACGATCGTCTCATCATGAGGCAACTATGTTGGTCTAAAATATACATGTCAATAGGGCTATCCATTCGCGGATGGATAGCCCTATTGTTGTGCATTTCTGCCGAAACCTCTACGCAATCGGTGTTCCGTTGTCCACCGGCACATCCGGCCGCAGCAGGACCACATCGCCTTCCTCTGGCGTAGCGCCTAGGACGAGCACTTCGGATTTAAACCCAGCGATGCGCCTGACGGGGAAGTTAACGACGGCGGCAACTTGCGTGCCGATTAACTGCTCGGGCGCATATCTGCGCGTGATTTGAGCGGAGGACTGCTTAATGCCCAGATCACCGAAATCGATCGTCAGCTTAATCGCAGGCTTGCGTGCTTCGGGGAAAGGCTCGGCTGCGACGACGGTGCCGATACGAATATCCAGACTCATAAAATCTTCGATTGATGCCACGATGATTCACTCCATTCATTATTACACAAACAACCCCGTACCTTTACTATACCGCTTGTGCGCAAGGAAGTGAAAGAGAGTGGATTGACGGCTTTTCTTGTACAATCACAAAAAGATTTTAAATATTCCTTTACAGGAATATTCATTGTGAGGTATATTAGAGCCACAGGAAGTTAATCCTCACAGATGAAGGGGATGATGAGAAGACTAATACGATTGTCCAAAGAGGTGAACAGCATGTCAGGCCACTATCCGGGGATCGACATGGCGGCACTCAGCGCCTTGGCAGAGCCGAATCGGATGCAAATCGTAGAGTTGCTGCGAGATGGACCTCTAACGGTAGGGGAAATCGCAGATCGGTTAGGGCTGCGTCAGCCGCAAGCGTCGAAGCATTTGAAGGTGCTCAGCGACAGCGGGGTGGTAGAAGTGAAGGCCGATGCGAATCGCCGAATCTATAAGCTCAGATCAGAGCCTTTCACCAACTTGCAAACGTGGGTGAAGTCGTTCCGTCACGTATGGGAAGAGCGTTTCGATAACTTAGATAACTACTTGCAAGAGCTGCAGAGCAAGGATACCGATAAAGATGGATAACCAATAGAAAAACAATAAATGAAATTTAGGAGGCAATAATAATGACGAATCAAACGATAACTTCTACGGTTGAGAATGGTAATGTACTGGTGCTGGAGCGGGAGTTCAACGCACCGCGCGAGCTCGTGTTCCGCATGTTCAAGGAAGCGGAACATCTGAAGCATTGGTGGGGTCCGCAAGGCTGGGAGCTGCCGGTCTGCAATGTTGATTTTCGACCAGGCGGCGTGTGGCATTACTGTATGAAGTGCGTTGATAAGAACCAAGGCGATTTCTTCGGCATGGAATCGTGGGGCAAAGGCGTGTACGGTGAAATTATTGAACCTGAGAAAATCGTCTACACCGATTATTTCTCGGATGCAGAAGGCAATGAGAATCCGGATATGCCATCGACCGAAGTGACGCTGCTGTTCGTTGATCTTGGCGGTGGCCGTACGAAACTCATTAACCGAGCTGTGTATGGATCGGCAGAATCGCTGCAAACGGTGATTGATATGGGCATGCTGCAAGGCATCGGCGAAACGTGGGATCGCCTCAGCGAACGTTTGGAATCGCTCAAATAATCTCAGTTTACTTACAACTTACACTAAGGGAGTGTGCCAGCGATGATTAACAAAGTCGGTCAAATAATGCTGTATGTCAATAATCAAGACGCATGCCGCGATTTCTGGACGGAGAAGGCCGGATTCGAAGTGGTGTCCGAAGTTAATATGGGGGAGATGCGATGGATCGAAGTTGCACCGAAGGGCGCAGCAACGACAATCATACTTCATAACAAGGAAGCCGTTGCGAAGATGAACCCAGGCATGAATCTCGGCACGCCGTCGCTTATGTTCTTCACGGACAGCTTCGACACGCTGTACAGCGAGTTGAAGAATAAGAGCGTTAAGGTTGGAGACATCGTTAACCTCCCTGGCGGCCGCGTGTTCAACTTCGCGGATGACGAAGACAACTATTTTGCCGTAATGGAAAGCAACTAACATCGAGTCAGACTTGCTAGAGCTTACACGCAATGGAGGAATAGAGATGTCAAGTCAAGCCCAAGGCAAGGAGTTAATCATCACACGCGAGCTTCAAGCGCCACGAGAGCTTGTGTTCAAAGTGTGGTCCGAGGCGGAGCACCTGAAGCAATGGTGGGGACCCAAAGGTTTCGAGATCCACGTACAGGAAATGGATTTTCGTCCGGGCGGTTATTTTCACTACAGCATGAATGCTGCGGATGGCGGTCAAATGTGGGGAAAGTTCCTGTACAAGGAAATCCAAGCCCCGGAGCGAATTGTGTGGCATAATTGCTTCTCGGACGAGACAGGCAATATCGTCAGGGCGCCATTCAGTAATTTGATTCCGCTTGAAATACGTAACGAGGTAACCTTTACCGACAACAATAATGGTACGACTACGATGATAATTCGCGGCGGGCCGTTCAACGCTACAGAAGAAGAGCGCAGCTTCTATGAAGGCATGTTCGAGTCCATGGAACAGGGCTTCGGAGGTACGTTCGATCAGCTGGAACAGTATTTGGCGGAGCGCAAATAACGAAGTATGCGAGAAGTGTCGTTAGAGGCATTATCAGGAGGCAGCTCCCTTTGCAGGGACTGCCCTTGGTAATGCCTTTTTCTTGTGTGCGTTTCCGAGTGTATGGCTTATGGCGAGTTAAAGATTAATCGCGGAGAACCGTACCATAAATAACGACAATTTTTTTGCGGAATTCCTAGCGGGACATGGGTTCGGATATATGGGAGCAGGCTAAGCGATGTTTAAATTCTACTTTCTCTCTGATAGTAAGGCAGAGGCTCTGTATGCTTGGGTTGCAGTATGTGCTCCACTCTCGACAGGGACTTCATAAGTGGAAGTCGGGCTATGGTGTTCCTTACCCATATGCCAATATGTCTCTTCGGTACCATTAGGCGGATATTAGGACCAATCTTCTGCATTCGCTTGACCAATTTCCGATTGCCTTCCTCGTAACGACGGAAAGCAAGTTGGTGATTCCCGTCAGCCGCCGCGATTTCTCCTGCGAGTCGGTACGCACCGACCATGGCCAACGTTGCCCCGGCGCCTGACGCGGGAGAAGCACAGTAGGCGGCATCGCCGACGAGTGCCACGCGGCCCTTCGACCACGATTGCATCCGTACTTGACAGAGCGCGTCGAAGTAAAACTTGGGATCGGCAAGCGCTCCGGCGAGAAGCTCCTGCACCCGCCACGACGATATATTCGCGAACGTATTGCTAATTATACGTTTCTGCTGCTCAATGTCTCGGTGGTCATACGTCAGTGGATTAGGTTGTCGGAAAATGAAGTACGCTTTTGCCCCGACGTGGTTGCCGGATCGGTAGACTCCAACCATCTTGCCCGGCATGTTGTATATTGTCATCCAGCGGTCATCACCCAGCGCCGGGTTCGCGTCCGCGAAAGCAAAATAGTGATCCTTGTACAAGATAAATTGCGATTCTGGACCAAAGGCCAAATGCCGAACCGTGGAATGCAGCCCATCGGCACCGATGACCAGGTCGAACTGACGTGTAGAACCGTGCTCGAAGGAGACCATCACCCCATCGCCGGTCTGTTCCAGCATTCGGATGGAATCGCCGAAAATGTATTCGATGTCGTTCTTCGTTAATTCGTGTAGCATTGCAACCAGATCACCGCGCATGATCTCAACCTGGCCGCTGTCCAGCCTTTGTTGGATAGCCTGCATGTCAATACGCGCCAAGCTGTGGTTGGCGGCATTCACAAACGACATCCCGATGACGTCCGCTGCCTCCGCCCGGATCTGCGACATGATTCCCATTCGCTCGGCTACCTCAATGGCGTCCTCCCGCATATCAACCCCGTTGCCGCCCTCGCGCAGCCGGGTAGCACGCTCGATAATGGTGGGTCGGAATCCGAATTTGTTCAACCAGTACGCCAGGGTCAGCCCCGCAATGCTCGCGCCCGAGATCAGAATTCTCTCGTTCATTGTCAATCGACTCCCTCTTCACAAATTTCGTTTAACGTTCGTTTAGTGAAAACTGCAAAAAAAATTTTATTTCGACCACAGTTCAATCGTAAAATCGACTATTTTTTCAATATGCTTATTGAAATCTTCTCCGGCACTAAATTCAAAGATGATTTGATTCAATGCGGTGAATCCGACGTGATAAACAATTTGTCTGACGGCAAGCTTGTAATCCATTTCGCGAATATGTCCTTGTCCCGCTTGCCTCTCGAGGAACTGGATCATAGCGAGCATAGGTTCTTGAGCTGTCTGTGAAAAAGCAGCCAGATGTTCGCGATCCAATAGTTTGCGATCTTTAATGAGAATTTGTAGAAGTTCCTTGTCATTCATAAAACGTTTGAAAGTCGTATGGGCAAGCAAAAGCAAAGCATCGCGCAAGGATATATCTTCCTTGAATGCTTGGATCACAGCGGTATAGTCATCCACTTTCTTCTCATGCTCTTCTCGAACAATGGTATGCAAAATTTCCAATTTCCCACCAGGGAAATAGTGATATGACAATGCCTCGGTCATTTTAATCTCCCTGGTGATCATTCGCATGGAAGTGGCATGATACCCGTTCTCGGCAAACAACCGCTTGGCTACATACAAGATCTGCTGTCTTCTTTCTGCAGCCTGTAAGTCTCTGTTCGTTATTTTCTTTTTCTGGCTCTTGGGGGTGCGGAACATGTGTGGCTCTCCTCAACTGCAATTTGACTTAACGATTGTTAAATGAATATTAACATGATGGGTTTTGTTCCGTCAACGTTGCCTTATCTATACTTGCAATTTGAAAGTATAAACGTTATAGTCGATTTATCACATAACGAAGCCGATGGCGAAATGCCGGGAAGGCTGTTGACATTCTCGAAACAGGCAATACCCTGCCGACCTATAGGTTAACTTTTAGTTTAATTCTTCGTGTGCTTGAACTAAACTCAAACCGAAAGGAAGTTTACGAATGAATGGTAATCATTTCAGCGTTTTGGAATCAGGTCCTATTAGCAATCTTTTGAGTATGTCGAAGGATCCCATCCCAGGTAAGCTCTTTCTGAAGGACAAGCTTGGACTAACCGGCATGGAGGTTTCGCTGAACCAACTGCCGGAGGGAGGCTCTGTTCCGTTCTACCACACCCATCGGGAGAATGAGGAGCTATATCTATTCATTGGCGGCCAAGGTCAGTTTCAGGTAGATGGACAGATTGTTGATGTAAAGGAAGGAACGGCTATTCGAGTTTCACCTGAAGGAGAACGCACGCTTCGCAATAACGGTACCGGCGATTTGTCTTTCATCGTTATTCAAGTCCAAGCGGGCAGTCTCCGTCAATGGGTACAGACGGATGGTATCGTACTTGATAAACCAGTGACCTGGCAGGAATAGCATTAGGCGCAGCCTGATCACGACAGGTAAAGGGCAACTTGATTAGAACGAGCACAATAAGACTTGCATAATGCAAGCACAGATCGTATAATCATGCTCATGAAAAAGCGAACATCTACCGTTTGTCCAATTGTATATGCGCTCGATATATGGGGCGATCCATGGAGCCTCGTCATCCTTCGTGACGTCCTTATCCATAACAAGCGGTATTACCGCGAATTCCTGGCTTCACGCGAGCGCATCGCAACCAATATTTTGAGTGCACGGCTCCAATCACTAGTTGAAGCAGGTTTACTTGTCAAAATTGAAGGCGAGTCAAATCGGGCACAAACGATGTATCGGCCAACACAAAAAGCACTTGACCTGATTCCGGTCCTATTTGCCATCATGCATTGGGGCCTTGAGTACAATCCCAATACCGATATGAGTATTCCGATCATGCAAGAACTAAAAACAAACGAAAAAGAGCTGGAGCAAAGCCTTCTACGGAATTTCGAGGATGTACGTTCACAGTAAGATCAATCCCATATATACAACAAAAGGAGTTGCCACGGCAGCTCCTTTTGCTATTTTTGCCGTTATGAGCGTTAAACTGAACCTTACCACAAATAGAGCGAAATTTTTGAATCACGCTAACGGATTACGATAGTTGAAAAATAGCGAGATCAAAGAAAGGGCCACCCCGTAAAAAGGATGGCCCTTAAACATGCCGTTGCAGACAGCGCGAAGAGCCGTATATATTCGAGTGATCATTCGCAAACCCACATTTTAGAAATATTTTCGAATTGGTTTCGAGGAAGTTTAGACTCCTTCTTTAAACTAAGGTTGTAAGCAAGAGAGAATCCATACAACCTTAAAGGAGCGAATAAGAGATGAAGAAGAGAAACCAATGGTTGATGATCGGCGGGGCCGCGGCTGCGGCGACGTTGTTTACGGCGACGGCATTCGCGTACACCCCGAATACGGATGGGTACAATGCGTTCAAAGAAGTGCTGAAGGCGAACAATCTGTCGGCCGATACGATCGAGAGCGCGACGGTGAACGGGAGTTTCTCCGTGAAGGTAGACGGCGAATCGGTACTGGACTTGGACGGCAAGGCGAAAGCAGCGGACGCGGAAGATGGGCACATCGTGAGCAGCGACATTAACTTCACCCTCAAGGGCGTCGCACGCAGCGCCAGTCTTTATAGCAACAACGATGAAAGCATCTATATGGTCGATCGCACGCACAATCTGAACTATCGGGTGATCAACCTTGGCGAGGAAAACGCCGGCAACCACCGCGAGCGGTCTGATGAGGACGACCGCGATGTCCGCTCGATGAGCAAGGCGGAAGAAGCGCTCCTCGATTTCGTGGTCGGCGACCTCAAGAATAACTTCAGCGTGGCTAACCATGCGGACGGCTCGAAGACGATTACGGCGGACATCGACGAGAAGGACATTCCCCTTCCGATTCGCCTGCTGATGGACGCGGCAGAGTCGAAGGACAGAGCTGGAAGCAGGCATGTTGAGGAATCGTCGGCGGACTGGGAGCGGATCAAGCAGTTTCCTTTCTTCCAAGGGCTTGAAGACATCAACCTCGAAGAGCAATTGCCAGAGCTGACGGAAGACTTCGCGATTGAACACGTGAAACTCCAGTTCACGGTGAATGCGAACAACGAGCTTCAGAGCGTGCAAGGCGAGCTTGAAGTAAGCGGCAAGGACGAAGCAGGTATTGCCCACACGGTCGAGATCGAAGGTGCAGGAGACATCAGCGGCATTAACGCTACGACGCCGGACGTGTACGACCCTGCCGGCAAGAACATCGAAATCATCGACGCGGCAACGTTCGACGATCGCGGCTAACATCACGATAACGGGAGGACCTGTCCTATGTTCGAAGTAAACGAATTGTCGAAGGTCTACCCCGGCGGTCGGGGTATCCAAGGGCTCAATCTCACCGTACTTCCCGGTGAGGTTGTCGCCTTATTGGGACCGAACGGTGCCGGAAAGACGACAGCGCTGCAAGCGATGGCCGGGTGGCTCGAGAGCGACTGCGGGAATGCGCGCTTGGACGGAGCCTCCGTCGCCGACCTGCCCGAGCAGACGAGGCCGCATATGGGCTTGATGATCGGCGAGCCGACGCCGTACTCCTATCTTACGGGTTACGAGTATTTGAAGCTCTATCACAAGCTGTACCCAGGCGTCGACGAAGCGCGTATTCGTCAAACGATAGAGCTTGTGGGAATGTCGAAGCACCACCGGCTCAAGATCAAGAAGTACTCCACCGGCATGAAACAACGGATTGAGCTCGCCAGCGCGCTGCTCCACCGGCCGAAGCTGCTGCTGCTCGACGAACCGTTCTCGGGCATGGACATAGAGGGCCGGCGCGAGATGGCCGCGATATTGCGCAGTCTCGCAGCCGAGACGGGAATGAGCATTATCGTCTCGTCGCATCAGGTGCACGACATCGAGGATTGGATCACTCATGCATGCATCATTTTCGAAGGGCGGCATGTCGGTACCGCGAGCGTCGCGCAGATTCGGGAATCGTTCCGGGGCGTAGAGGAATATTATTTGCACGGTATCGCGCAAGAAAGGAGCGGGAACGCATGATCGCGCAATTGAACTATCTCACGGGCGAAGAGCTGCGTAAGCTGCTCCGCGGAGGTAAGCTGAAGGTACTGCTGCTGCTCGCTTTCCTGATCGGGATCTTCTTCGTCTTGATCGGCGACCGTATCGGGCTGGACGACAGCCTTCCGTCGACCGTGTTGGAATTGCTGCTTGCGATCGTGTTCCCCTTATTCATGGTGTCGCTCGGGAGCGACCTCATGGTCGGCGAATTTAAGGATCGTACGATTAAGCATGCGCTGAAGCTGCCGGTCAGCCGAGAGTTCCTCTTCATGGGGAAAATGCTCGCAGGGTGGACCGCCGGTGCTCTGATCGTGCTAAGCGTGTTCGTGCCGACGTTGATCGGAAGCGTAGTGCTTCAGGGTGTGCCTGCACTCTCTGAGCTGGGGGCGAGTCTGGCGGAGCTTGGCGGCGCGATTCTTTTCTGCGGTTTACTCGTGGTGCTGGCCAACTGCGTATCCTTATGGACGGGAAGCGGCGGAGTCGGGCTGGTGGTAAGCGTTGTGTTGTGGATGGCGATGGGCGTCGTCGGCTTGCTCGAGCCGCAATTGAGCCGATTCCTCGTCACGGACTTCACGGATTGGGTGCGGCCGCTTCTGTATGCAGGCAATGTCGGCGCGTCGATCTCGACATTGCTATTTATGGCAACCTACTATATTATTGGCACTATATTGGGATTGATAGCCTTCCAAAGAAAAGAGATCTAACAGATGTCCATTCGACTGAAGCTCATCTTAACGTATATCATCGGCATATTGCTGACCGCGGCGATCGTCACGGTGACGGGAATCGGACTCGTCTCGGCGGTCGTCTCGTATTTTGCTAACGGCATCATAAAGGATCAAACCCCGCGCGAGGCGTTTGGGCGGGGCATCGATCTGTTCGTGGACCTGCGTTATGCGGAACGGTACAATCCGGAGGAACTGGCCTCCCCCGCATTCGCGAGCCTATTAGGGGACCAACTGAAGCCGTTCGGGGGCTTCCTTGTCGTCCAGGCAGGCGAACGATGGGAAAGCTACGGCGCGCTCAAGGAAGAGAATGCGTTTCTTGCGCAGCTGCGGAAAGACGCATCGAAGATGGGACAGCATACAGACGGCGCGGTTACGATGATTTCGTGGGAGGGACGCGACTTACTCGCGATGCGGTACGATTTTCCGGCGATCGACGAGCCCTTATCGTATTACCTCATCGCCGACGTGACGGAGATGTCGACGAAGGGTGGCCGGTTCCCGCTTTTTGTGCTACTGGGCATTGCACTCTTATTTGGGATCATTCTAGTGCCGTTGATTTGGATTACGACGAAGGATATCGTCCGGCCGCTGCGGCAGCTCGAGCAAGGTTCCCGCCGTATCGCGGAAGGGGACTTGAACTTCAGCCTGCAATCGAAAGTGAGCAACGAGGTGGGCAGCGTGATCCGCTCGTACGAGAAAATGCGCAGCGAACTCGAGCGATCGATCGGCGCGCAGCTGGCGCTGGAGGAGAATCGCAAAGCGCTGATCTCGAACATTTCGCATGATCTGAAGACGCCGCTCACCTCGATTAAGGGATATGTGGAGGGAATTCGGGAAGGCGTCGCGAACGATCCGGAGAAGCTGAGGAAGTATATCGACGTTGTTTATGCGAAGACGCTCGACATGGATCGGATGATCGACGACCTGTTCCTGCTGTCGAAGTTGGATCTCGAGCAAGAGAAGTTCCATTTCGATGAGGTGCCGCTGGAGGAGTTCTACGGACAGACAATGAACGAGCTGTACATCGAATATGAGCGAGCAGGCATACGGCTGACGGGAGAATACGAGGCCGGATCGGATGCTGTCGCGACGATGGATGCCCAGAAGCTCAAGCGAGCGATTCTGAATATCGTCGGAAACTCGGTGAAGTTTATGGATAAGAAGGAACCGCATATCCAGGTGTACTTCGGCCAGTTGGCGGAGGAGTGGGTCATCGCAGTGACGGATAACGGTCCCGGCATGGAGCAGAGCGAGCTGGAGCGTATCTTCGACCGGTTCTATCGTGCGGACGCCAATCGGAATCAGAACGTGTCCGGCTCCGGGTTAGGTTTGGCCATCGTGAAGCAGATCGTCGCGGTTCATGGCGGGACGATTAACGCAAGAAGCGAGCTGGGACAATCGATGACGGTGATGTTTACGATTCCGATGAAACAGTCTCGAGCGTGATGGGAGAGAGTGGGAAGATGACGAAACGGAAAGTGTTAATCGTCGAGGACGATCAAGCGATCGCCGAGCTGGAACGGGACTTCCTTGAGGTGCACGGCTATGAGGTGACCCTTCGGGCAGATGGACGGCAAGCGCTGGAGGAAGCGTTGGAGCAAGCGTACGATCTTATTATTCTAGACGTCATGCTGCCGGGCATGGATGGCTTCGACATTCTGCGACGGGTTCGCGAGAAGAAGTTCATTCCGGTGCTGATGGTATCCGCCCGCAAGGAGGATATCGACAAGATCCGGGGACTTGGCTTGGGAGCGGACGATTACGTAACGAAGCCGTTCAGTCCGTCGGAGCTCGTGGCGAGGGTAAAGGCACATCTTGAACGGTATGACCGGTTGACTGGGGCCGCTGCAGGCGCCGGTTCTTCGTCTGTTCGGAAGGCGCGTGAATTGAACATTCGTGGACTTGCGATTCAGGTCGATGCCAGACGGGTGATGTTGAACGGGAAGGAGATCACGATGACCGCCAAGGAATTCGACTTGCTGCTCTTCCTCGCGGAAAATCCGGATCGGGTCTATTCCAAGGAGGAATTGCTGGATAAAGTATGGGGCATCGATCACTTCGGGGATTCCGCCACGGTCACGGTCCATGTCGGGAAGATCCGCGACAAGATTCAGAAGGACCCGGCGAAGCATCAGTTTATCGAGACGGTATGGGGCGCGGGGTATCGGTTTAAGGTGTAAATGCGTATGGGGGGACCCGCTGCGCTCCACATTTTCTTGGGCAGTCTCTGCCGATTAGGCGGGACTGTCTTTGCTGTATGGGCGTTCCCATGAAGACCGTAATCGGAAGTCCAAATTTTATTGGATTGGAAATCCGGGTGAGGCCATGCTTGGGATTCGGGAGAATTATCCTTCGTCTAATGTGCAGCGTCAACACTTTGCTTTTCGGGTAGATCTTGCTGTGTCTATCTACTTTAGCGATCCAGACGGACACTCCATTGAGTTTATTGCCATGTTGAAAGATGAGCCGCGACCAGAGCTAGCTATCATGTCATGGAGTGAGTGGGAACATCTTCAAGATCGTCACTTTTAGGGTGCAGCGTTTTTCAGTTATGATTGCTTTTCAACCAAGGGACACCTTATATCAACCGCGCAAAGAAGGCACCTAGTCGGGCGCCTTCAGTTTGGGAGCCGTCTCCGAATCGATTATGGGACGGCTCTCTTTGATTTTCGAAACCAACTCTCTCCGGAAAGTCAGGCGTGTGCAGCCGGTGATCGTATTTCTCCTTCATACGCTTGATGTCTTCTCTGGGAGGAGCGCCGAACATGCGGGCATATTCCCGTGAGAATTGGGATGTGCTCTCATAGCCCACCCGGAACGCGACTTCGGCGGCTTCCGCCGACTCAGATAATAGAATGCGCTTGGCCTCCTGCAGCCTTATCTGCTTCTGAAATTGAAGCGGGCTCATAGCGGTGACCTCTTTAAAGTGTCTGTGGAACGATGAGACGCTCATGCGAGCCGTTTCCGCAAGCTCCTCCACTCGCAAAGGCTGATCGAAATGATGGACGATTTGTTCGATCGTATCCCGGATTCGAAAGGTATTGCTTCCTTTCAAGGCGATTTGGGCCAGCGCGACGCCATACGGCCCTTGCAGAAGCCGATACAATATTTCCTTCTTATAGATAGGAGCCAGAAACGGAATCTCTTGTGGCTGATCCAGTAGGCGAACGAATCGGGCGATCGCATCCAGCAAGGGAACTTCGATCTGACCGATAAATAGTGCTCGTCTGGTATTTTCCTTTGAGGAGAAATGATTTTCCGACTCTTTAAGGACATCCAATATTTGGTTGTGCGTGAATTCAAGCATTAAGCTTAAATGGGGATTGTCGGCAGAAGCTTTGATAACCTGGCCAGTCATCGGCAGATTCATGGAAGCGACAAGGTAGTTGGCAGGGCCGTATTCATAACGCTCATGAGAAAGCAAGACCTCTTTTAATCCTTGAGCTATGAAACAGAGCGATGGGTTATAAACCCGACAGCCCGGTTCAGTGAATTCGGAGTAATGAATGAATGACAGCGATGAAATTGCGGTCCCGTAAAGGCCATTCTTGCCCGAATGGCGTTCGATCCGTGCGGCCAACTCATTCTGCAACTTATAGATTTCTTCCACGACATGGACTCCTCCTTGTGGCTTACCTTCTCCGTTGATTATAGACGATTGGTTCTGTATTTTCATCGACAGTGGTAGGAATAGGCAATCATTTAAGATGAATGAGTTACCGGCCTTTCATACACTTATTGCATAATAAGGCTGTACCCAGCGAGAAGGGAAAAATGTACAGGAGGAATTTAGATGCAAAAAGTTATTTTGAACAATGGGGTTGAAATGCCGATTATCGGCTTTGGCGTCTATCAGATTCCAGATGCGAAGGAATGCGAACAAGCCGTATACGACGCCCTTATGGCAGGCTATCGTCTAATCGATACCGCTGCCGCATACCAGAATGAAGAGGCGATCGGCAGAGCCATCCGGCGAAGCGGTGTGCGAAGAGAAGAATTATTCGTGACAACGAAGCTTTGGGTTCAAGATGCCGGTTATGAGAGAACTAAGCAAGCGTTTGAAAGATCGCTGAAGAAATTGCAGTTGGACTATTTGGATTTGTATCTGATACATCTACCGTACGGAGACGTCCACGGCTCATGGCGCGCGATGGAGGAATTATATCATGAGGGTAGAATCAGGGCCATTGGCGTCAGCAACTTCCAGATGGATCGCCTGCTGGATTTGATGATATACAATGAAGTCGTTCCTGCCGTCAACCAGGTGGAGACTCATCCGTTCTGTCAACAGATCGAAAGCGCCAGGCTGATGCACGAGAACAACATTCAAATCGAGTCATGGGCGCCATTTGCGGAAGGACGAAATAACATGTTTCAGAATGAAGTTCTCGTATCGATCGCCGGCAAGTACCGCAAATCCGCTGCGCAAGTGATCTTGCGTTGGTTGACGCAAAGAGGAGTCGTCGTGATTCCAAAGTCCGTTCATAAGGAGAGGATTGTCGAGAACTTCAACATCTTCGACTTCGAGATCAGCCAAGAGGATATGGCGAAGATTGCCTCATTAGATACGGGCAACAGCTTATTCTTCTCGCATAGCGATCCGGAAATCGTGAAAATGTTCAGCAGTCTTAAATTGGAAAATTAACAGTAGATATCCTCAATGCAAGAAGGGGGTGTTCCAAAAGGCCACGAAAGTGACCTGAGGGACGCCCCCTTTGGGCTTCGCCCTACTTATGATACGCTGAACCCTATCACAAACGACGCAAATTTTTGGTAAAAAAAGGGCTCGACCCAAACAGCATTATGTTTTACCCATGGTGTAGCTATTTCTCACGTCCGCAAATTAAAGCCTCTACCCGATTAGCGGAGTAGAGGCTTTATACAAGAAAAAGATCCAATCACCTAAAGTGACTGGATCCTCGATCATAAACTAAATTTCAAAATCAAAGGTACCATTGTCGGGCAATTCAAACGGACCAGCTGTGACACCTGCATCCGGTCGCTTTATTCCGAAGAAGTCGGAGTCGAAACGATATGGCGTGCTGTCCGGTTCCTCATACTTCATATCGGCGTGATAAGTCTTGCCGAGCAGGTCAGTGGTAACCACCATTGCAGATGTCCCCCGGAGCAATTCGGGCTCATTGACCTGAATTTGCACCCTGCCTTGCGCAGCATTAATCTCAACTTTTATGCCCTCTTGCGTATATATCTTCGCGTTGGATTCATGACTACTTGGAATCGCATTGTTAAGATATAAATTTCCGCCCATGGCCACCGGAAGAACTGCATTTCCTATAAAGAAATCCTTTGCGGCATCGCCAAGCGCAATAAGCTCCTCTATGGTGTATTCCCACCATCTCTTATCTTTTATGTCAGGATGTTTGTCGTAGCCCCCCAGTCCCACAGCGTGAAGATAGCAAATGGAATTGTCCGGCACACCATCCATGACGGTCTTCCCGTTCTCTCCAACTTCATCCCTTGGTTTAAGCGGAAGATGCTCGAAAAAAGTTATTGGAACAGGTTCCTTGTTCGCGTCATTATCGCCCAAAAAGATATTGTTGTAGTACCTGTCATCGCCTCCAGTAATATTGGAGTATCCTGCCATTGCCGTCTCGTGAGGGAAGTGATACGGCGTAATACGGGTAATCTCGGAACGAACTACAAATCTGCCTGCAAACAAATTATGGACAAATGCCCCGCCTTGCGCCATATTTCTGAAGTTCATAGGGGAGAGGAACAGATTATGATCGACCATATACGGACCATGGCAAACCTCAACGAAGAAGTCTTCAGAAAGGTTGTCAAGAAATACATTGCGGCTGATGCGGGTGCCCTGTGCCTGCCAGTCAAGCCAAATCGCGCGGTAACAGCTATAAATTATATTTTCACTAATTTGAGTATCCAGGGAAGCATGCAGTTTAATCCCCGCTACTTCGGCACCGTGTCTGAGCCGTTTGTGGTGAATGTTGTAAATGCGGTTCTTATAAATGCGGCTGAAGGCTCCCCCCATGTGCCCCACAATACCTGCCTGTTCGCAATCATGAATCACATTGCCTCGAACGATGTGACTGCCGATTGTATCCTTATGCCAGCCGGAGCGTAATGCTCGCAAAATAACCTCCTGCTCCCGTTGAGTACCGCCTTTAATATGCTTATCCAAAGACTTGGTGTGACCAGTACCGATTGCGGTGCCCAGACTGATCCCAACGCATTTGGATTCACTGATCCTATTGTTTTCAATAATCCAACCCTTGCTCCAGTGGGGTCCGATCAATCCTTCCTGGTAGTCAGTAGGCGGCGCCCATTGAGGAGAGGCTTGACGAAGCGTGAAGCCGCTTACGGTTATGTAGTTAAGTCCTGGTTTCTCAGGCCAGAAGCAATAAGGACGGACACTAATTTCTACATTTTCCTTACGAGGATCTTTTCCACCAAAATGGGCCCAGATTTTTGTTGTCGCAGAACCAACTTCGGCAAACCATTTTAACAATGAATCCTCGGGATATTTGGCTTCGGGCCAAACTTCAGGTTTGTAAACGCTTGCAATACTCTCGCATTCATACAAAGATTTGCAATCCAAATATACGTCGCCGAGATGAACCGGGAAGGGCCCGTCAAACACCCAGTCTCCGCTCAACTCCACTTCAAAGGGATTGCGAACGGAAAAAATCGAATTGGGCACTTCTGTGCTCCAAACCTTGTCCCCTTCGGACTTCCAGTCGGTAATCCGTTCAGCTCCTGTAATGACGACTTCCCCGTCTCCCGCGGATCGATATACTATTCGATGCTCCGCTGTTCCGCCATTAGCGGGGTTAACCCATTCCCTGTATATTCCGGCATGAACAATAATCGTATCACCCGCCATCGCATGAGCCGCAGCGCGTGATATTGTACGAAACGGTTGATCAGCTGTTCCTTTCAACTGATCATTCCCACGTATGGATACATGATATTCCATAAAGACGCTCCTTCTTCCTGCCTTAAAAAGTCGTAAGAACTCCTTACAAGCTGAAGGCAAGATATGTATAGAATTATTGTTGTATGAAGTCATTATACTAGAAAAATAGGATGGGAGAGATCAGAGAATAGATGTTCCATGCGTAGACCTTACGCCCTCTCCTTGGCATGGTTTGACCACGTCAAGGAGGGGCTGCTGTCACTGCGGAAAGGATATGGATGAACAGTAGGGAATTATACATATTCCTCCTAATTCTTTGTTGTTGTTTTGTCTTGCCGTTCTTCGCGATACAACATCCAACCTACAACCAGCCCATATACGGCAGAAACGATATGAATCCAAGAAGGTGTTTTGTCCACTGCTTTCGTTAATACCAAAGTTGCATCTATTATAGGCATCATAATTGAAGTTAACATTGCAACAAGTAATGCCTTTCTCATACGAAGGATCATCAAGACAAACAGGAAGATGCCAATAAACAGATCTCGATCTGCTTTTATATATACAAGATTTTTATCGACAGTGTCATGCAGCGGTAAACCAAAACCTTGAATCGCAGCTACAGGTTGGATAAAACCTTTTACTCCTAAATACAACATTAACAGCGTAATAACACCCACTAACCAAAATGTTACTGACTTTGGTCCCCAAATGGATTTGCTCATTTGATTATCTCCTTTTTCTGTTTATGCACGATTAATGAACAAGCAAGGTCGGAGAAGATTGGATATGCTCAACATATCTTTTAGCTTCTTGAGAGAGAAAAGCATCGTCCCCCTGTGATGCGCTGTAAGCAACGAAAGAGGGGAGAAACCGCCCATTACATTTGGTAATCGTTCTTTGGATCGGTTTTAAAAATTCACTGATCGTAAACCAATTGTCTCCTCCGGCCCGATAGCCATTTTCAGGGCCACCCGTCGTCGTTGCAAGTATAAATTCTTTTCCTTTCAAATGGTTACCTTCCGGGCCATAAGCCCATCCATACGTAAGCACATCATCGAACCATTTTTTCAATAGCGGCGGACAGCTGTACCAGTAAAATGGAAATTGGAAAACAATCCGGTCAAAGGATAAGAGCAATTGCTGCTCCTTTACCACATCTATTCTCCAACTCGGATACTCGCGGTAGAGATCTCGGACAGCGATGTTTGCATGATGCTGTAATTCACGCAGTAAAGCTCGGTTAGCACGGGATTTCTCTAGATCCGGATGTGCCAAGATCACCAAGATTCTAATACTTATTCCTCCCTGTCATTAAAGTGAGGTTATACACACCCCCAATTATTGAGTCGGATTATGTTTTTGAAAAGTACGCTTTTTATTCATACTTAGTCTTGAAAAGCGTACGAAAGCGTACGTTTGTGCCATTATCGTGAAATAAGAAAAACGGCCGCTCTAACCAAGCGGCCGTACTCTCAATGTTAATCCTTAGCACGATATTATTCGGTTTGCTGTTTAATTCCATGGGCGTCATTAGTGCCGTTCATAAATTCGATATGGTGAAACCCCCAATTGCACATGTCGCTCAAAATAGAACTTAGTGTTCTTCCATGATCGGACAGCGAATACTCGACTCTTGGAGGGATCGTCTGAAACACTTGCCGAACGATGAGCTCGTCTTTCTCCATTTCACGGAGCTGATTGGTAAGCATGCCTTGTGTAACTTCAGGGAGCTTGCGTCTCAATTCACCGAACCGTTTGGTTCCCTCTTTCATCAAAATAAATAGTATCAACGGCTTCCATTTTCCACCGATAGCTTGCAATGTGGTCACTACTCCCTGTGTCCGATAAGATTGATTTCTATCCGCGTCCATGAGTTCAACTCCTCATTACACAAATTTCGAATATCTTATCCCGATTTTACCAAAACACACCGTATTTCATAAGTACTATTATTTTATGTACTTAGTACGAAAAAAGAGAGTACTTTTCAAAAGTTACATTTGATTCAATAATTGGGGTTGTGGTCATATTAACTTGTAAATTAGTGGGAGTGTTCGACTAATGAAATGGATAAAACGCATTCTGCAGGGTTTAGTGGCGCTAGATTTTCTGTTTGCCGGAGCATCGAAGATCTTCTCGAGTGCCGATCAAATCAGGGAATTATTCACCGACAAGCTGGGAACTCCGGTTGCTTTGCTCTACATCGTCGGCGTATTCGAGGCGTTGGCAGGGCTGGTTCTAATAGCCGGTTACCGTAGTCGAAAGGCGGCAGTAGCATCGATCACCGTTATGATCGTCATCTTGATAGGTGCGATCGTGACGAACCTTGCCGCAGGCCTTGCGGGGGATGCCATGGTCCCATTCGCGATCTTGATCGTTGTGGCCTTCCTCTTGTACCTGAAGCGTGATGCGCTCAAGAGCATTAGGATGACCGGCCCGAATCGTTCGGCTTCCAAGTAATTTAGCGAAGGGATTTACCGCTTGGAGAAAGACTCTAAGCGGATTTTATAAAATAGGATGGTGCCGCAAATGGCTTACAAATCAACGCACACGTTCATAAACCTGCCAGTGAAAGACTTGAACCGCACGAAGGAGTTTTTTGGCAGTATTGGTTTCGAGTTCAACCCCCAGTTTTCCGATGAAAACTCGGCATGCCTAATAATCAATGACAACACGTGCGTTCAGCTTCTGACGGAGTCGTACTTCCAGACATTCGTCAAAAAGCCGATAGCAAATGCCGAAAGCGCCGCTGCTGGAATTATCGCGCTCTCCGCCAATAGCAGAGAGCAAGCGGACGAGCTGGCGGACATGGCATTGACTGCGGGAGGCAAACAGTCCAAAGAACCAGCCGATCATGGCTTTATGTATGTGAGAAGCTTCGAGGATTTGGACGGGCATCTGTGGGAAATCGCCTATATGGACATGGGGGCTTTTTCGCAGGAGTAAACATCTCTGTTAAGCAAAGAAAGGAGCTGCTCCGAACAGCTCCTTTTTGCATTCTTAGCCAATAGACCCGTTAAGCTTGAACCTTATCACAAGTAACGGCGAAAAGGAGCAACACTGAATTTCTAGGAGACTTGCAGAGCGATCGTGCTCATTCAGTAAGGGAGATAGGTGTGAATCGGATGAAGGGTCCAGGTGTGTTTTTCCGTAAGGCGGTTAAGTCGTCACCCCGGAGCCCGACTGGCACGCTCCGTTACGCCTTGGATAAAGGACTGCAATTCGGCTATGAATACCTTTGCTGCTTGCCCCATAAATTTGTCTTTTCGATACATGATGCAGATATCTTGTTGAGGCGTAGGATGGAGCAGCTTAACCGCCGAGATATGATCGTGGTTAAGATAATCAAGCAGCATTCGCGGCAGAATGGAGGCCCCTATCCCTTTTTCTACTAAGGACAGAAGAGTCGATAAAGTAGAGGTTGCAATCGGGTTATGAATGGAAATCCCTGCTTCTTGGCAACAGACCTGGAAGACCTTCGTAATTTGATGCTCCGAACCGAACAGAATTATTTTTAACTGCTCCAATCGCTCGAAGGGGATCGTCTTTGACTTTGCAAGAGGGTGATCGGAATGAATCGCTAATGCAAACTCCTCGTGGAACAAAGGGATGACAGCAATTCGGTCGTCCGGATTCGAAGGCACTGTCGTAACGCCAAGATCTATTGTGCCGTCGACAACCTGTTCATACACATTTACTGTCTCCGTTACCTGGATGGAAAGCTTGGGGTATGCAAGATGGAAATTAACCAACAGCGCATCAAAGAGAAGGTCCCCGTCTCCGGGCAGGATCCCGATGTCCAGCCTTCCGCTCTCCATTCGCTTCAGATCCGTTATTGCCCCTTTCGCGTTGTCGATGTGTTCGAATATCTTCCGGCAGTGCTCCAGCAAGATTTGACCTGCCTCCGTTAGAGCGATCCGCTTGCCGATACGATCGAATAGAGGCAGCCCAAGCTCGTTCTCTAGAAATTTGATCTGTTGACTCAGATTCGATTGCGTGGTGCAGAGGTTCTCTGCAGCCCTTGAGAAATGCATTTCCTTGCATATGGCAGCGAAATACTCCAATTGCCTTAACTCCATTCCGAAGCGCCCTCCCCTATCGTATGCTTTCATTACTGAAACCGATCGATCTCATCGGAATCTCGTGATTGTTGCTTTATTCGGCTAGAGGTACTCTTTAGTTGCAAAGCAAAAACATGAACCCATTCGGGAGGCGTTTAATAATGGCACAATCGATCGTAAATACGGGAAAAGTTCTGCGTCAGATTGTTATCGGGCAGCTTCAAAACGTTTCGGAGGCTCAGCTTGACATTCAACCGGAAGGCTTCAACAACACGATTCGCTGGAATGTCGGTCATATGATCTATTGGATGGACAAATACGCCACTCTATCTTTCGGGTCCATATCTGTCGTTCCTTCGCATTATGAGGTTTTGTTCAACTCGGGAACGAAGCCCTCGAATTGGACGATCGTACCGCCATCCAAGGATGAGCTCATTCAAATGTTGGTTACTCAGCTTTCCAATCTCTCTGAGCTTGCGCCCGAGCGGCTAGACAAGACGCTGCAACCGCCGTTTGTAATGGGTCCGTTTCAATTCACGACCGCTGGCGAATTGTTTAACTTCGCGCTGATGCACGAAGCCATTCATCTTGGCGTCATTTCGAGCCAGATAAAATTGCTTCGTTAGGGATTATCCGATTTCCGAAACGGGGGACAGAAAAAAAGCCATCGTTTATATCAGACGGGATAGAACTCCATTATGAAGAAGAAGGAGCCGGTCTGCCTTTGGTCATGCTTCATGGCTTGATGGGGAGCGGCGCAACGTTCAAAAATGAAGCGAATCAGTTCAAGTCGAATTATCGCGTGATCACGCTAGACATGCGCGGACATGGAAAATCGACAAAACCGCTCCAGTATAATTGGCAGGATCACGTAAAAGACGTATCTGCTTTGCTGGACTTTCTCGGTATTGAATCGTGCTATCTTCTTGGGGTATCGATGGGAAGTTATATTGCGCAAGGGGTCGCCATCGCTATTCCCCAACGAATAAAGAAACTGGCGCTGATCGCTTCGAAAAGCAACGGGGTAACCTCTTCGATGCAAGAACTTCTGGAGCGCCACGCGGAAGAAATGAAGGATCTCACGGCTGAAGAAAAGCAGGCTCATGCTTTTAATTATATGTTTTATAACCAAGCTGCGGTTGGGAAGGTCATGCACAATTGGCATATCGAACATGCAACGCTTTCGAAGCCGAAGGAGCAGATGGCCGCGAACAAGGCGCTTGAAGGCTTTGATTTTCGGAATGAGCTAAAGCACGTTGCTGCCCGAACGCTAGTCATTAGCGGTAAATACGACGGCTTAAATCCGCCGGAACGGGGACGGGAGATTGCGGCGCTCATCCCCGATTCAACCTTCGTTGAATTCGAGTATTCCGGCCACGCCCCGAGCATCGAAGAGCCAGAACGTTTCATAGAGAAAATAACGAGTTTCTTCTTGAGCGAACCCGGCTGAGTGCGTGACATGGAATTCCTGAATCCTTATTGCCAAGTTTAACACAGTTTCAGCTTGGAAATAAGAGAAATGAAACCGAACAAAGCGGTACCGAGGCGATCGGTACTGCTTTGTTTGCATGTCGTCCGTTATGTTGTCTCTCGGCGTCGAATTTCGTATTTATGATGTCACGAGAATGTAAGAAGTCATGCGTATAATTCGGACTGTATTTAAATATGACAAGCAGGAGCTGAATTCTCATGACCACCCTAGTACAAGCGGTTGATTTGATAAAAGTGTACGGACGAGAACCGAATCTGGTAAAGGCGCTTGACGGCGTGAGTATGCATATTAATGAAGGTCAATTCGTTGCGATCGTAGGCAGCTCGGGGAGCGGGAAATCGACGCTGCTGCACATGCTCGGCGGTCTGGATCGTCCTACGAGCGGACAAGTCATCGTCGGAGGGAAATCGCTATTCGAGATGAACGACGACGAGTTGACCGTGTTCCGCAGGCGGAACATCGGATTTGTGTTCCAGCAATATAATCTCGTTCCGATCTTGAACGTATATGACAATATCGTGTTGCCGATCGAGCTTGACGGTAACGCTATCGATAGGGCGTACGTGGAACATATCGTCAAGACGTTGGGACTTGCGATGAAACTGAATAACTTGCCGAGTCACCTCTCCGGCGGGCAGCAGCAACGGGTCGCCATCGCCAGAGCGCTTGCCACGAAGCCGTCGATTATTTTGGCGGACGAGCCTACCGGCAACTTGGATAGCCGGACGAGCCAGGAGGTTATCGGACTGCTTAAGGTGACGAGTCGGCAATTCAATCAGACGATCGTCATGATTACGCACAGCGAGGAGATCGCGCAGCTCGCCGATACCGTCATTCGCATTGGGGATGGCAAGATCGTCGGAGGAAAGACATCATGATGTTTCCAAATAAGAACAAAGCTGCGACGAACAAATTGATCCGGAACAGCTTAAAGGCCAATCGGGCAAGAAACCGTTATGTCATTCTCGCTATTATTCTGACCACTTGGTTGCTTAGTTCCGTATTCAGTATCGGATTGAGCTATGTCAAATCGTTTGAAATGCAGGCGCTGAAAATGGTCGGTACGAAAGCGCATGCGGAGTTGTTAAATCCGACGGCAGACCAACTTGCACGATTGAGGGAAGCTGAGGAAATTAGCGACGTTGGACTTGAAGTTCCTGTCGCGAAGTGGATTCCGCTAGCAGGCCCCGAAGATCAGAAGGCAAGCTTAAGCTGGTATGACGAGACGGAATGGGAGCGCATGAAAGCGCCTCTTCTAGGCAGCAAGACGAACGGCTATCCGGAAGGAAAGCACGATATCATCGCGCCGACTTGGCTATTGGATGAGCTCGGAATCAAGGAACCGGAAGTTGGTATGACCATTCCGCTCGCTTATGCCACATATCCTGAGGGTTCTGCGGAGCCTGTGGAACATACGTCCTCGTTTATTCTGAGCGGTTGGTATACCGATTATCCGCACCTAGCAGGCAGAGAGGGCAAGATCCTCATTGCCGAATCATTCGCGAAAGAGATCGAAGCAGGAGGCACGCAAACCGGTTCCGTCGCTTCCGTCATATTCAAGAGCAGCAAAGACATCGATCAAACCATAGAACGATTGGAAACGAAGTTGGGGCTGGGAGACCATCAGGTTCTTCAACGATTAGGTGGGAACAGCGATTCAGGGGATGCATTCTCGACAACCGCTGGGATAGCAGGCATCATCGCTTTCGTCATGTTCAGCGGTTACTTGCTGATCTATAACGTTCTATACGTGTCCGTATCCACGGATACGAAACAATACGGGCTGCTTAAGACGGTCGGCGCCACTCAGAAGCAGATCAAGAGAATCGTCAGAGGCCAGGCCAATCGGTTGGCGTGGATCGGAATCCCTATCGGACTAGTCATAGGTGCTGTTACGTCGTTCGTTGTTGTACCGCTGGCGCTTACGGTATTCGATCTGGAGACTGGCGCCGAAGTGTCGTTTCATCCGGTCATATTTGCAGGGGCCGCACTATTCGCCTGGTTGACGATGATGGCAGGAAGCAGGAAGCCGGCGAAGATCGCGAGCCGAATCTCGCCTATCGAGGCATCGAAGTATGTCAGAGGATCGAACAAAAGGGGCAAGGGCGGAGCGAAACCGTATCGGATGGCCTTCCGTAACTTGTTCCGCGACAAGAAACGGGCAGCAACCGTGTTCTTATCGCTTTTCATAGGGATGACCGCGTTCTTGACCGTGAATACGCTCGTTCTCAGCATGAATACGGATAACTTCGTTGACACTTACGTGGATAACGACTTTGAAATCGAGAACTTGACGGTCGGTTTCGGATACGAGGGTGAACCCGTACAAGTCATTACGGAAGAGATGATCGCGAAGGTTCGAGGACTGGAAGGGGTGACGGACGTTAGGGCAACCTACGTGGAGAGAGCTTATATCCCCTATTCGGCTGAGGTATTCGGCAAGTACATGGACGGATTAGCTGCAAGAAGCGGTTTCGAGCGGCCTTCCGACGAAGAATTGTCCGTCAATAGAGAGGGGTTCAGCGGCTTTGCTGTTGGCTTGGACGCTCGGTATGCAGAGGATTTGAACAAGGAATCGAAGACGCCGATCGATGTGCAACGATTCGAGAAAGGCGAGATCGCTTTAGTCAATACGATCGACATAGAGGTGGGAGACAAGCTCACGTTAGGTGTGCCCCAGGGCTCTGCGGAACGGGAATTTGAGATCGGAGGCGGCGTTCCGCCGCAGTATCAGATCCCATTCAGCAGTTTTGCCCCTAACGTCTATCTCAGCAAGCAGGGGATGGAGCAATGGCTGGGACATGAGCCAACGACTTATCGACTAGACATCCAGGCGGATCGGAAATTTCATTCACAAATCCAAGAACAGCTTGAAAGTTTGATCTCGGGCGAACGTGAGTTGAAGCTGTCTTCTAAGCTGGAATGGATGGAACGGATGGAATCGGCCAAAATGGTGCTCTTCGTTCTAGGCGGTGCAGTTTCCTTCATCCTAGCGTGCATCGGGATTTTGAATTTCGTCAGCACCATGTTCACGAGCATTATCGTTCGCAGGCAGGAATTTGCGGTAATGGAGAGCATCGGCATGACGCGCAAGCAGCTTCGCAGCTTGTTGTTGTTGGAAGGGACCGGTTATGCGGCAATCTCTCTGCTGCTCATCTCGACATTAGGCACGCTGATCAGCTATGGCGCTTTCAAGGTATTCAGCCAAGAAGCGGATTACGCGATCTATACGTTCCCAACCGTGCCGTTGTCTATCGCTTTCGTACTCATTCTGGCTTCTTGCTGGCTCGTTCCGCTGATTGCTTATAACAAATCCAAGAAACTGAGCATCGTTGAACGATTAAAGGAAACGAGTTAAATTACAGGAGAGACTTGTTATCGCATTAGTCGCACAAGCGTGCGAATAACGATGTCGAAGGAGGATGAACCCATGACGACGGTACTCATTGTGGAAGACGATCTGGTATTGAACGAAGGGCTGGCATACGCGCTCGGCAACGAGAGTTACGATATTGTGTCGGCGCATTCTTACCAAGAAGGATTGTCTGCGTTCCGGAGCCGTGAGGTTCATCTGATCTTGCTGGACGTTACGCTTCCCGATCGCAAGGGAACGGATCTATGCAAGGAGATCCGCCGCGAATCGGATGTTCCGATTATATTCCTCACGGCTAACGATACGGAACAAGACATGGTGCTCGGTTTCAAGCTGGGCGCCGACGATTACATGGCCAAACCTTTCAGTATAGCGGTGCTGCGCGAACGGGTGAAAGCCGTACTCCGAAGAGGCGGAGGCGACGATAATGGATCTACGCTCACTTATAAGGATCTGAACATTCATTTTGATAAAATGAAAGTTTTCAAACGCAGCGAAGAGATCAGGCTTACGACCAACGAATACAAGCTTCTGTCCGTGCTCGCCCAGAACCGCAATCAAGTTCTTACTCGCGAACAGATCGTGGAGAGGCTGTGGGATGTGGACGGTTGTTTCGTTGACGAGAACACGCTGAGCGTGAATATTAAAAGGCTCAGAAGCAAAATCGAAGACAATCCGAAACAGCCGACTTACATCAAAACGGTATTCGGAATCGGCTATACTTGGGGGGAGTAAGCGATGAACGGCTCCTTCACTCGCATCATCACGGGATATGTGGCATTATTCACGCTCGCTTGCGGCGCTTTTGCGACCTTTCTCTTCTATGAAAAGCCAAGCCGTGAAGTATGGCAGAGCGCCATTGCATTCGTCTTGGTCGTGGCGGCGCTTTTCGCGGGGTACCTGCTCGGAATACGGAACCGAATGGCGACGATCTTAGACAAGCTGTCGCTCATGATCCAATCGTTAATTAACGGTCAAGCGCTGAATGAATTCGCGGTGTCGGAAGACAGTGTCTTGTCCAAGCTGCAGGACCAGACGCTGAAACTTCATAACATTTTAAAGATGCAGAAACTGAAATACAAGGAAGAGGGGGAGGAAATCAAGTCCCTTATCTCGGATATCACCCATCAACTCAGAACGCCGTTATCCAATCTGAATATGTATAACGGTTTACTGCTTGATGATAAGCTGTCCCCGGAGAAGCGAATGGAATTCGCCCGGATCATGAAGGATCAGACGGAGAAATTAACTTGGCTGATGGACAGCTTGGTCAAGATGTCTCGGCTCGAGATCGGCATTATCGAGATTCGGTCAGAGCGGAGAGATATCGTCGATACGGTGCTTACCGCGATCAAGCAAGCTTTTCCGGCGGCTCGGAGCAAAGGCGTGGAGATTGCGTTTCATGGGAAACAAAGCATAGAATTGCTGCATGATGCGAAATGGGTCGGAGAGGCGATTAGCAACGTATTGGATAATGCGATTAAATATACGGCTTCCGGCGGTAAGGTAAAGGTCGTCATCGAACGTTATGAAATGTTTGCTAGAATTGACGTCAGCGATAACGGCAGGGGCATTCCCGAATCGGAGATTAACAAAGTTTTTCAACGATTCTACCGCGGAGCAGCGTCAAGAGACACGCAAGGGGTCGGCATCGGTCTGTATTTGACCAGGAAAATCGTTGCCGAACAAGGCGGTTATATGAAGGCGTCATCCGAAGAGGGGAAAGGAAGCACCTTCTCGATATTCATGCCACTTGATGCCTCCGGTCCGATGGCATAGAACAGCTCAAGAAGCGCAGAACGGTGCCACTGGATTTTATTCTTTACCGATCGTTCTCAATATGATAGTTTCCAGCAATAAAGAACAAGCTCGCTGAAGTGACAGCGAGCTTTGTTCTTTATATATCAATACAAAGTCAGAATTACTGTAAAACTCTATTTCGTCTGGTACAGCATTTCCGTGAACGCTTCTGTTTCGTGGATTTCAGCTGTTGAAGTAGTGACCTTGTTCGAGGTCTGGGATCAGAGCGGGGTGCACAGGCCGCCATCCCAAGTGTTTCTGGGTCAGCGCGCTCGACGACGGGTTGTCGGTCGACGCAGCGAAGGAGATCCACCCGAAGTGAGCGTCTGCCTCTTCGCGGGCAACGCTAATCACCGGGAGGTTCAGATGGCGACCGATAACGCCAGCGATATCCCGGAAGGGCACGCCCTCATCGGCGACCCCGTGAAAAATGGCTCCCGCGACTCCCTTCTCAAGCGCCAGTCTGAATAGACGTGCTGCGTCCAGCCGGTGCACTGCCGGCCACCGGTTCAGTCCATCCCCTACATATGCCGAAACTCCTTTTTCACGCGCGATGCCGATAAGGGTCGGAACGAAGCCCTGTTCGCCTTCACCATGCACGGACGGTGCGAGACGGACGATCGATGATCGCACTCCGCGCCTTGCTAGCGCAAGCGCGGCTTCCTCGGAGCGCCGCGGCGTAGTTTGGCTGGACGCGTCTTCTTCAGTCCCAAGGGATCCCGGCGTAAGCATCAACGTTCCCGAGGTGGCCACAAGCGCTTTCCCGGTGCCCTCAAGCGCCGCTCCCATCGTCTCGATCGCCAAGCTGTCGGCCGCGGCAGCTGCCGCAAAGTCAGCGAAGTCGTGTTTGAAGGCAAGGTGAATGACGCCGTCCGCCGACGCAGCGCCGTCTCGCAGGCTGTCAAGGTCATCGAGGCCGCCGCGGCGCACCTCGGCACCGGCTGTTATTAACGCTGCGGCAGCCTTGTCTGAGCGGGCGAGTCCGACAACCTGATGCCCGGCATCTAAAAGTTCGCGAACGACGGCAGAACCGATGAAACCCGTCGCGCCAGTTACGAATACACGCATATTTTTCATCTTTTCATTACTCCTTCTTTTTCGGGTTTAGGATGCAGGACCGATTATACAACCGTCGGTTAATAAAGTAAACTAAAATAATAAAATTAGTTAATTTAATAAAATCGGTTAACATCGTTTGTGATAGCAGCCATTTTGTTATACTATTATAGATAAGTATCAAAGGAGGCCTCAGTTGTGAGAAAACCCGTGAGCGCAGATCGCTATATTAATAAAATTAAGCCTATAATCAGAAAAACCAAATTCAGCCAGATGAAAATAGACGATATTGCAAAATATATGGATATAAGCAAAGTAACGCTTTATAAGCATTTTTCATCCAAAGACGATATCATCGAGCAAGTCGTAGAATATGAAATTGAGTATTTGCAGCAGGCGGATACCGTGGTAAACGATGATTCTCTTCCTTTTGTTGAGCGCTTTCAAAAAACATTTCTTCAATCGTTGCTATGCGTTATTTTTATATCCGATTTGTTTCTGCAAGATCTTAAGGAATTCTATCCGCGGCTTTTTGAAAAGCTTGTCATTGCCCAACAAAATCGAAATAAAAATCTGCAAGCTTTTTTTGAAACCGGAATGGATCAGAAGGTTTTCAACAGAATGAACGCTGTTCTGTCCTTGGTTCAAGATGATGCTATGCTGCGGCGGATTATGGACCCGACATTTAGCATTCAATGGTATGATCTCACCTTGAAACAAGCAATTATCGAATTTTATAAGATGAAACAATATCAAATGATTCGTCCTGAACATTTGGATACGGCTGTCGATTCCGATTTTGAAAGTCAGGTTGGGGAGATTTTACGAACGATTTCGTGAACGCGGTCTTCTCCCCGGGTATCATAAGTGACGGCCAGTTTCTGTTGTAAGGCATTATGTTTCAAAGGGGCACTCAATGAACAAAACAGATCGTTTGTTGGCCATCGTGCTGGAGCTGCAAGGCAGGAAAGTGGTACGCGCAGAAGATTTGGCGGCAAGATTCGAAACCAGCGTGAGAACCATCTATCGCGACATTCAGGCGCTCAGCGAAGCAGGCGTCCCGATTACAGGCACTACAGGCGCAGGGTATTCCTTAATGGAGGGATATTTTCTGCCTCCTATCCGTTTTACAATAGAGGAAGCCGTGACCTTGCTTATCGGAACAGACTTTATCGAGCAACGATTTGATGATGATTATCGTGATAGAGCTAAATTTGCTAGGAGGAAAATCGAGGTCATTCTATCAGACAGCGTCCGCAGCGAGGCCTCCCGTATACGCAAATCGCTGCGATTGCTCGCTCCTGGCAAACGGGCAGCCGAGTCAAACGAAAGGGAAAATCTCGATAAGATCCGTCGAGCTCTGTTAGATGGGCGAAAGATCAGATTCCATTATTCAAAAAGAATTGCGGATTCCGCGGGGAGCCGCCATAGCGATCGTACCGTCGCTCCTTATGGCCTTGTACTCGTTGAAGGGTCGTGGATGCTTGTTGCTCGGTGCGATCTGCGCCAAGACATCCGCCATTTTCGGTTGTCCCGAATGGCTGAACTTATCGAACTGGACGAACGATTCGAACTCCCGGCGCATTTTGACTTAAGGGAGTATACACCTACAGACGATCGCCACTTGAGAGTCTGCCTACGATTTGACCATGACATTGCAGATAAGGTGAAGGAATCGAACTATCCTTACATAGAGGATATGAAAGGGCATCAAGACGGATTGGATGTGGTCTTACGCGTTCGGCTGCCGGATGAAGCGCTGCAATGGGTGCTTGGCTGGGGAGCGGGCGTAATCGTGTTGGAACCGGAATCATTCCGAAATCGGATTCGTGAGGAAGCCCGAAAAATTCTGAAACGCTACTGACATAACGTTGTCAGTAGCGTTTTTTATAATGGGACATGTAAATGTTAAGGCGATAGGGAAGTAGTTTTGCAACGGCAGCGGAACACAGCCAAACCTATGAATACAGGAAGGATGATATCTAGTGAATTTCGCTTCTGTACGCATCATTACCGACGACGTGGATCGTCTCGTCGAGTTCTATGAGAAAGTCGTGGGGGTTTCGGCGGAACGACCCGCGCCCGTATTTGCCGAACTCGTTCTGCCATCATTCACCCTTGCAATCGGCCACTCCCAGACGACGCAGCTATTCGGCGCCGATTCCGCAGTGGCGGCCAATAATCGCACTGTCATTATTGAGTTCCGCGTGGACGATGTTGAGGCCGAATATGTGCGCTTAAAGACGTTTGTCGATAATTGGGTAAAGGAACCGACCACAATGCCGTGGGGGAACCGTTCCATGCTGTTCCGCGATCCTGACGGCAACCTTCTTAACTTCTTCCAGCCGGTGACTGAGGATGCGATTAAACGATTTCAAGGAAGACATTGACGGTCTGCAAAAGATGGACTTAGTACTTGCCGTTACAGACAGCGACTTTAGCTCAACCGCAAACGGAGGCAGCCGGCCACGCAAGGTGACCGGCTGCCTTCGTTCAATGGGTATGATAGTCCAAGAGGCGGTTCTGTCCGTAATGAGTTTACGGTTCGAACCAGGTTTACAGATCGACTCGCAAGGTGCCCAGCAGCTTGGCGAATTTCGGATCGTGGTAGGATAAGAAAAGACTTTCTTTCGTATCGAGGGTGGAAATTTGTTCGATGTCTTCTGAGCTCAACTCGAAATTGAAAATATCGATGTTTTCGACGATCCGCTCTTTTCTCACCGATTTTGGAATGACGACGACTTCACGCTGAACAAGCCAGCGCAATACGACCTGGGCGACGGACTTGTTGTGGTTTTCTGCGATAGAAGCCAACACTTCGTTGCCGAACATGTTGCTCCGCCCCTCAGCGAACGGCGCCCACGATTGGTGCTGCACGCTCTGCTCTTTCATAAAAGCGGCGCTCTCGATCTGCTGGTAGAATGGGTGTGTTTCGACCTGGTTGACGGCGGGCACGATTTCATTATGAACGATGAGGTCCATCAGACGGTCGGGCAGGAAGTTGCTGACACCGATTGCCTTTATCTTGCCTTCGCGGTACAGATCTTCCATCGCGCGCCAAGTGCCATAGTAATCGCCGAACGGCTGGTGAATAAGGTATAGATCGAGATAGTCGAGGCGTAGTTTCTTGAGAGACTTGGCAAACGCCAGCTTGGCACTCTCGTAACCGGCATCTTGAACCCAAATCTTGGTCGTGATGAACAGTTCCTCGCGCGGTACGCCGCTGCGGTTGATCGCGCGTCCAACCGCTTCCTCGTTCAGATAACCGGCGGCGGTGTCGATCAGGCGGTAACCGGCCATCAGCGCCTCATATACCGCATTCTCGCATTCATCAGCATCGGGAATTTGGTAGACACCGAAGCCGATGATCGGCATTGTCACGCCATTGTTCAATGTTACGGTTTGCATTGCAATTCCTCCTATTGTTCAAATGTAATCCAGCAACCGGCGTGTATCTCGGGAATCGGGCATCGCAACGGGGATTCCCTTCACAGCTGATTTGCATTACAGTAAGCTTAATACCTTCGTGTTACACGAAGGCAAGCCGCCTTCAAACGTTTTTTTATAAGGAGGATTTCATATGCATACGGTCAAAGAAGCCGCCTTGATCACGGGACTCACCGAGCATGCCGTGCGCTTTTACACGGATAAAGGCCTGGTGCCAAGCGTGCAGCGCAATCAAAACAACATCCGGATATTCGATAATGAATCGATCAACTGGCTGCATGGCGTCAAATGTCTCAAGCAATCCGGGATGCCGATTGAAATCATCAAACAGTACGTCGATCTCTGTCTTGAAGGGGATTCAACCATTCCGCAACGCTGCGCGCTCATGATGAAGCATAAAGAAGTTGCGCTCATTCAGCTCGAAGAAGCCAAACGGCACGTTGCCCATTTGGAAGAGAAAACTGCCCTCTATCAGGCCATTCTAGAACACCGCTCACCAGACACGACTAATCCCGGTAACTGGGACCAAATTCAACATATGCATGCTGACGTATTTTACTCGCCTTCTGTTCGGAAGGCGTGAGCGATATTCGTGAGCGATATCGACGAGCGGACACTTATAAGGTGTTCGCTCTTTTATTTGCTCTTTTCTGCCCGTAATTAGATAACAGATTAAGGGGCAAGAGTTTGCTGTGATCCTTAACGTAATAAACGTTATGATATTGACAATGCAAAAACGTCTGTATAATATAGATTAACGTAATGATCGTTATGATAAAATCCGATAGACGGTTAGGGAACAAAACACGTAACAGATACGCAATTAAAGGAGGAAACAAGAAACATATGACTACTAGCAAATTTAGTGAAAAGTCAACTGCCGATCAGGTGCTTTCCGGTGTTGATCTTAAGGGGAAACGATTTCTCATTACAGGCGCATCTTCGGGCATTGGCCTCGAAACCGCCCGCTCGCTGGTCGCTCACGGCGCTAGCGTTGTCGGCACGGTGAGGGATCTAGTAAAAGCGGAGGCGTCCACCGCGTCGGTCCTTAACGCCGCGGCGCAAGGAGGAGGCAGCCTGGAGTTGCTCGAACTTGATCTCGCATCCTTGCAACGTGTTCGCGCCTGCGCGGATATGCTGTTGGCGAGCGGCCGGCAGTTCGACGGCATTATCGCCAATGCAGGGGTCATGGCAACCCCGATCGGCCGGACGGTCGATGGATTCGAAATCCAGTTCGGGACGAACTATCTTGGCCACTTCGCATTGATCAATCGAATCGAGCCGCTGCTCGCCGATAACGGACGTTTAGTGGTGCTGTCGTCCCAAGCTCATCGTGTCGCTGATGTTGATCTCGTGGATCCGAATTTTGAGCATCAGGAATACGACCCATTCGTCGCTTATGGCCGATCGAAAACGGCCGCTTCACTCTTTGCAGTGGAATTCGATAAACGGCATCGTAATCGGGGTATCCGGGCTGCGTCGGTGATGCCCGGGAATAGTGCTACCGATCTTGCGCGCCATTTCTCGCAGGAAGGCTTGCAGGGTCTTCTCGAGAGCGTTGGCAAAGCTCGCGCCGAAGCAGGACTGCCGCCAGCGAATCTCAAAGAAATCGCGCAGGCGGCCGCTACGTCGGTTTGGGCAGCAGTCGTGGCTGACAAAGACGAAATCGGAGGACGTTATCTCGAAGATTGTGCAGTCGCGCCGATCGATGACACACCAAACCCGTTTGCCGACGGCGTAAGATCGTATGCGCTCGATGCGAACAAAGCGGAGCGGCTTTGGGCAAAAAGCGAGGAAATGATCGGAGCGAAAGGTACATACTTATGCCCGTAATCGGCATCATTGGCGCGGGCGAGGTCGGCAGCCAGATCGCGCGTGCGGCTATCGCCAACGGGTATGAGGTCGTCATTGCCAATTCGCGAGGTCCCGAGACGTTGAAAAGTCTCATTGATGAGCTCGGCCCGTCAGCACGCGCTGCGACTGCGGCCGGCGCTGCCGAGGCTGGCGACTTCGTCGTAGTGGCCGTCCCCCTTAAGCTGATCAACGACATGCCTGTGGAGCAGCTTAAGGGTAAGATCGTGCTTGACACGAACAACTACATGCCTTGGCGCGATGGCTATTTCCCCATGATCGACTCTGGCGAGATGACCGTTCATGAGCTTCGCCAGAAGCAACTTCCTGCCTCGAAGGTGGCGAAGGCCTTTACCCACATCCAGGCCCCCCGTCTCTTCATTTCGAGTAGACCAGCTGGCGACCCCAACCGCCATGCGTTGTCGGTCTCGAGCGACTTCTATGAGGCCACGGAACTCGTAACGCGGCTGTACGACCAATTCGGTTTCGATACGGTCGACAACAGTCCGTTGAGCGAGTCATGGCGCAGCGGTCCCGGCCAGCCGGCTTGGCTTGCGCACATGCACCAGACTCGTGCCGAGCTGATCGCCAATCTCGACAGGGCGCAACGGATCATCTTGAAGTGAGTCAATTAATTCCTGTAAACAACAAAGAAGCTCCCACTTATCGGGAGCTTCTTTGTTTCTATGATTGAAGAAGCATTACGCACATGACAACCAAGCTTATGTTTTTGTAACGATAATCCTCTATACAAAGAATTAGGAAGACTTTCCGGAAAGCGTAGAATTGCCGGTAGGCCAAGTGGAGAGCGCTTGCTCGGCAACAGCCTCCAGCATGTTGCGGCTGAAGCCGGCCTTGGCTTGAACGGCCATACCGTGGAGCACGGCCATCACGTAAGCAGCCAGCACTGCACAGTTCGTATTCTCCGGCAGATCTCCCTCCCGTTGTGACCGTTCGAAACGATCTCGCAGCGAAGCTTCTCCGTCCGCGCGTGCATCGATCAGTGCACGTCGAATAGGTTCGGATTCATCCGAGCCGGCCAAGTCGCCGTGGACATATAGACACCCCTTGTGATCAGGGTAACGAGTTTGCAATTCGGCCGCCCCGCGAAAGATGCGTGCGACTACCTCCCGCGAGGTCGGCAGCTCCAGCGCCGCCGGAAAGAAATCATGGTAGTGCTCGTAATAGCGCTCAAGAACCCGGCGGAATAACGCCTCCTTGTTGCCGAACGCAGAGTAGAGCGCGGGGCGTTCGACACCTGTAGCTTGCGTCAGATCAGAATACGACGTGCCCTCATAACCTTTTTGCCAAAACACGCAAAGTGCTGCGTCCAGTGCCTGATCTATATCGAATTCGCGGTTGCGTCCCATTTGTTATACACCTAGCCTTTTTGTGAAGTTCGATTTTCCATCCGGCTTCACGTTCCATTTTCTATCCTTTATCATAACACGCGTTACGGAATTCTGCGAGTCTGGACAACATCATCATTCAGGAACATAGTACGATCGTAGTCCATTAATTAAGCATTACGTTCAAGATGAACTAACCCCCACTGGGCCATCGATTGCATGACAGGGATAAAGGTCTTGCCGTATTCACTGAGGGAGTATTCGACTTTCGGAGGAACTACCGGGTAGACGGTCCTCACGATTAAATTATCGCTTTCCAGTTCTCGCAGTTGTTCCGTTAACATCTTGCGGGTGATTGGAGTAATTGCGCGTTGGAGTTCGTTAAACCGCATGGTACCGCGTGCTAGGCGCCAGAGAATAACAATCTTCCATTTCCCTCCGATCACTGACAGCGTTGCCTCCACAGGACAGCCACTCATGTACAACATCTCCTAACCTTACAGTTACTAATTGGGTACTATGTCACGAAAAAGTGCGTACTTATGCGATTGAGACTTAGAAAAGTATACTACATCAAGAAACGACACAATAGGGAGGGAATTGTTATGCCGATCGATCCTCAAGTTCAAGTTGTCCTTGAAAAAATGAAGCAGCTGGGTGTTCCGCCTCTGCATGCTTTAGCCGTGGAGGATGCGAGAAAAATCAACTTAAGGGCGATGGCTGCACAGCCGGAAGAAGTTTGGAGGATTGACAATCGAATAATCCCGGGTCCGATCGATTCCATTCCGGTGCGGATTTATACCCCTCGAAGCGAAGCGCCTTTGCCGGTTATCGTTTATTATCACGGTGGAGGTTGGATGGTCGGTAATCTTGATGCAGCAGATGTGTTGTGCCGCAGACTGGCTAATGGTGTGAATAGTATTGTGGTCTCTGTGGATTACCGTTTGGCGCCGGAGCATAAATTCCCTGCAGCAACTGAAGATTCCTATGCAGCGTTGGCGTGGGTTACAGAACATGCTGCCGCTCTTGGTGCGGATGCCGATCGTATTGCGGTTGGTGGAGATAGCTCAGGTGGAAACCTTGCCGCGGTTGTATCGTTAATGGCTCGGGATAAAGGCTTCCCATCCGTCAAGTTTCAGTTGCTGTTCAATCCGGTTACCCACTATTCATTCGATACGGATTCATACATAGAAAATGCAGAAGGATACGGTCTAACAACAAACACAATGCGGTGGTTCTGGAACCACTACTTGGCGAAAGAACAGGATGGACAGAACCCTTACGCATCACCGTTATTGGCTCCCGATCTTAGCGGTCTGCCGCAAGCTCTCGTTATCACTGCGGAATTTGATCCTCTGCGTGACGATGGGGAAGCTTACGCCGAGAAATTGAAAGCGGCCGGGGTTCCAGTAGAAGCGAAGCGTTATGCTGGCATGGTCCATGGTTTCATGCTCCAAACAGGCGCCTATGATCAAGGAAGGAAAGCTGAGGAGCAAGCCATAAACGCATTGCGGAAGGTTCTGCATGATTAGCTGGAAATGAGGAATATGAAGCAGTGGTCGAACAGGAGGTTCTTACTTGTGATAGAGGCAATTGCGAAATTGAATCTGTGATTCAGTAGAGGTGAAGACCTCGCCGCGTTCGCAACCGAGCACTACCCGATCTTGGGAACAACAAGCTTTGCATCTATGACAACGCAAGCTTTAATCATTGCGGGCGAAAACGACTGGAGCCCCAGATTTTCCGATCGCAAGGATTGGCGCAAGGATGCGTACTACCAGAGTCCCGGCCCCAAATGCTTGTTGACACTGCTAGGAGCGGAGCACGGGCTTGGCGGAGTATCCTCGTACGACGCGGCGGAAACAACCGACGAAAATCCCGAACGCGTGGCTGCGCTGCGGGCGCTAGTCTGGTCATATCTACGTACCGCACTCTACCCAGAAGACTCTGCCTGGCCCAAAGCGCTTGCCGAACTGGTGAACACGCCTAATCCACTAGGTATTATCGTATGTAAAGGAAAGTAATGCTTCAAAGCTGATCCGATTACTTTGAGGGCGCTCAGAAGAGCGCCCTGTTCTGTTTAATAGAAGAGCAGTGGATACACGCATCACATTGCATCGAAGGCCGGCTTAAGAACTGCTGTTGCCCACTGGCGGAAGCTGGTGGGCGAGGTGGTTTCCGGCGTACGCCGGAGCGCATTGTTGATTCCGTCCGCTCCGGCAATTTCCATGTCCACCATGCTCTGGGCCATTGTCTCCGAATAGCCGATGCCAAGAAATAATTGCTTGTAGCTGTCGAGCGTCATCTGCTCGAAGCGGATCGGCGTGCCGAGCACCTCGGTAAGGATCTCTGCCATATCCTCGTAGGAGAGGTCTTCCGGTCCGAACACGGCCAGACTCTCCTGTCCGCTCCACTCTCGGTCGAGGAGAAGCCGGGAGGCTGCAGCGGCGGCCTTGACACCAGTCTTGGGGTAATGACCCCATCGTTTGAAAGCTCAACTCCATTGCAATTGACGATAGATCACCAGTTGGATTGCTCCCACAAGAGCCCTAGCTTCTAGGGCAAGTCTGTACCATCAGGCGTTTACGGTATGTGCTGACCAATGGAGCTTACTTAGTATTTGGTTAGCCCCCTTGTACGCCCATTCGCCAGTGCAGTGAACATAGCATGATGAAGTTGTTGTGCAAGCGCTAGAGAACGCTCGACGCGTGCATCGTCATCCTCTTGCCTGGCAAAGCAAACATCGCCGACGCCTAAGAGGGAAGAGGCGAGTGCTCCTTTTAACCCCAATTCCTCAGAGATAAAGACTGCTTCTCTCTTGCATGGTGGAGGGCCGTTTCTACCTCTCCTTTCTTCAAGTAGATATCACACAGCAATCGATGATCCAAAGGCAGGTAAGATTAAAACCCGTACTCTTCTAAAGAGAAGCGAACATACAGAGAACGCAGTCATGTTGGAGACGTCGGCCTGCGTAATCAGTTGGGCGATTTTTGGGCCAGCCTTACAATGGAGTCAAGAGTCGTTAATCATTTCTAAAGAGCGGATGGCAGATACGATTTGCTCCATTATTACGGAAGAAGTTTCTTGGCTCTAAGCTTGTTGGACTGCAGAATGAAACGGACTAGCGTATTCAAACGCTAGTCCGTTTTTATTTGTTCATTATTCTCTTGCTTAAGCTGCTTTCGCTCGACATGGGCCTTTCCCCATTGATGTAAGGTTTCCAGAATCGGAGACAGGCTCATGCCGTATTCCGTGATGGAGTATTCCACTTTCGGCGGGATCTGCGGGTAAATGACTCGGCTAACGAGCTCTTCCTCTTCCAATTCGCGCAGATGAAGCGTAAGCATCCTTTGCGTAATATCGGGCAGCAATCTTCTTAGCTCATTGAACCGAAGGGGGGTGCCTTGAAGCAAATGATAAAGGATAATCGGCTTCCACTTGCCGACGATCGAATCCAGCGCCGCAACGAATTGACATTGGACGGGTTTTTCCTGCATACGTAAGCCTCCGTTACAGTACCTTTTTTAATACTATACCACATTATTGTGCCTACTTTAAATAAGTAAGTACATATTATATGATCAGTCTAGGAAGCGTAATAAACTTAATTACAGAAAGGAAGTTTTGATTTATGACAACTGTACTGTACATCACCGCCCATCCCCTTGATCCTCAGGAATCTATTAGCCTCGCGGTAGGTAAAGAATTTATTGAAGCGTACCGTGAAGCTAATCCGACAGATGAGGTTGTTCATTTGAATCTGTACGAGGAGAATATTCCACAATTCGATGCCGATGTTTTGCGTGGCTGGGATAAGCTTCGGTCGGGTTCGTCTTGGGATTCACTGTCCGAAGCCGAGCAATCCAAAGTAGCTCGTCTTGACGAGGTTGTCGATCAATACGTGGCTGCCGATAAGTATGTGTATGTTTCCCCCATGTGGAATTTCTCGATTCCGCCGGTTATGAAAGCATACACGGATGCGACTTCAATTCCAGGCAAGACGTTCAAATATACCAAGGAGGGTCCTGTAGGTCTGTTATCCGGCAAGAAGGCGCTGCACATTCAAGCTAGTGGTTCCGTTTACTCGCAAGGCCCTCTTGCGGAAATTGAAATGGGATACAGCTATTTGAAAAAGATTTTAGGTTTCTATGGCATTCAATCTACGGAGGCTATCTTTGCTGAGGGAACGGCATCATCAGAGCGGGCTCCAGCCATTAAAGAAGAAGCAATTGCGCATGCTAAGGAGGTTGCCAAACGTTTCTAATGAAGGGAATTCAAGTCGTATGATTTATTATATAATTTAAAACGAGTTTTCAATAGGCTGAGGGCGCTCACAAGAGCGCCCTATTCTGCTTTAGAGAAAGCTAGGTGGAATATACAAGAATGTATTCCAAGAAGTTCAAGTTTATCATTGACAAAACGAAAAACCGAATCTATAGTGTAGACATCTACATAATTCAAGGAGATACCTATGCCAAGTGTTTTCGACAAGTACCCCTATAGCCTATACATTAAAGTCATCGCGCAAAGAGTGAAAGAAATCATCGACCAGCTTCTGAAGGATCACGGCTTGAATAGCTCGCAGGCGATTCTGCTGTCGCATATTCATCAATCCATTGAGGAGAATATTGAGATTAACCGCAAGTTTCTTGAACAAACAATGGCTTTAAGCGGTCCGTCTGTGACGAACTTACTGAACGGTCTAGAGAAATCCGGATTCATCACACGCAGCAGCAACCATGCCGACGGACGCAACCTCCGTATTGATGTTACGGACAAAGCCAAACAGTTTTTTAGCGGGAGGAGTGATGCCTTCTCGGAATCGGAAGAGTTGATCACCCAAGGGATGTCGGATGCCGAGAAAGCCATGTTTGCGTCTCTGCTGACCCGTGCTTTTGAAAACGTTGAGAAACAGCTGTTGAAGTAATGAACTTGCCAGAGGGTTGAGTTATTTTTTTTAAACAAATAGGTAGACGACTACACATTATCTTGAATAATAAAATAATCAGGAGGTTGTTAGGATGAATGATCAACAAAACGGACTAGAGCTTTCCAGAATAGGACTTGGCTGCGGTCATATGTCTAATGTCAATGAGGATGTCAAAGGCGCCGGCATTGCCGCCATTCATGCCGCTTTCGAAAGTGGAATCAATCATCTCAACACGGCGGATTTCTACGGTGCAGGCCGAAGCGAGATGACCATCGCGGAAGCGTTGAAGGGGTACAAAAGGGATGAATACTATATATCGTTGAAGTTCGGCGCTTTAAATACGTTAGACGGCTCTTTGTACGGACTGGATGTCTCTCCCCATCATGTGAAGAACTATCTTGCTCATTCGCTCAAGCGGCTAAATCTTGACTATATTGATCTTTATCAGCCCGCAAGAATCGATCTGGGCATTCCAGTTGAAGAAACGATCGGCGCCATCTCCGAATTGGTTCAGGCCGGTTACGTCAAGCAGATCGGAATCAGTCAGGTCGATGCGGAGACGTTGAGAAGAGCGCATGCCACGCATCCGATCAGCTTAGCCGAAATCGAATATTCGCTATTCAACCGAAGCATGGAGAAGGAGATTTTGCCGACTGCAAGGGAATTGGGGATCGGCGTTGTTGCTTTCGGGGCGGTGGCTCATGGACTTCTTGCCGGCAGCTGGACAGAAGAGCGGATCCGCAAAAGCAAAGGCGGCTACATCCCGTTATTTTTTGAAGGGAATATAGAGAAGAATGTTTCGCTGGCCAAGAAACTGGGTGCGATCGCCGCAAGGAAACAAATGACGTTATCCCAACTGGCGTTTGCCTGGCTATTATCCAAAGGCGAAGACATCATTCCGCTCATCGGTACCGTATCGCCGACTCATCTTCAAGAAGCTGTGCGGTCGCTTGATATTCATCTGACTGAAGATGATGTCAGGGAGATCGAAGAAGCGATACCGGAACATGAGATCGCAGGCGCTTCTTTTCCCAACATGCAATTCAGAAACGGTAAGACTGTTCGGGGATAACGCGTACTTATTACACCATCTTACAAAATACAAAACGAAAGGATGTTATTGTCATGATTATCGTAACCGGAGCCAACGGAAAATTAGGTCGGGCCGTGGTTGAGCAGTTGCTTAAGCGTGTACCTGCCGAACAGATCGGGGTCAGCGTCCGCGATCCGAATCAGGCACAAGCGCTTCAAGAAAGAGGAGTGCGTGTTCGTCGGGGCGATTTCGACGATGCCGAGAGTTTGCATCACGCCTTTGAGGGGGCGTCGCAGGTACTCATCGTTTCGACCGGCATCATGGGCGAGGCTGGCATCCCGCATGGCATTCGGCAGCATCAAGCAGCGATCGACGCGGCCAAGAAAGCAGGGGCTGGCAGAATGCTGTACACAAGTCACATGGGCGCATCCCCGACATCGCACTTCGCTCCCATGATTCATCACGCGGCTACCGAAGAACTGCTGAAAGCATCAGGTATGCCTTACACGTCGCTCCGTCATGGCTATTACGCAGCAGCGGCACCCATGTTGATCGGCGGAGCCATGACCACAGGAGAATTGATCGCTCCAGAAGACGGTCCGGTTGCCTGGACAGTCCATTCGGACTTGGCCGAAGCTGCGGCGGCAATCATAAGCGAGCAGAAATTAGACGGCATGACTCCCAATTTGACGGCATCCGAAGCCATTGACATGGAAGGGATTGCGGCAATCGCTTCCGAGCTCTTGGGGAGAAGCATTCGTCGAATCGTTGTGTCCGATGAAGAGTTCCGGGACCGCATGCTGTCTCAAGGTGTACCGGAAGCTAGTATAAATATGCGGATGGGGATGTTTCTAGCGAGCCGACAGGGTGATTTTGCGCAAGTCGATCCGACTCTAGCTCATTTGATCGGTCGACCTCCGTTGAGTATCTCAACAACAAGGTTGATTGTGCAGGCGAGCCCGGGTTCGAGAAGTTAAATTTTTATGGTCGTTCGTTCAATCTGAGATTCTAGAACATCATATAGAGCAAGTTTATAGTTTATTTTATCCAAGTTAAAATACAGTTCTTTTATGCTCTTCTCAATGTCTTTTTTATGGTGAAGCATCATCATTTTTCGTTCCGCAATCGTCGAGTCCCCTTCTTTAAACAAGTAAACATACTTCTGAATTTGAGCAATCGGCATTCCTGTGGCTCGAAGCGCGGTAACAAAGGATATCCAGCTTAAATCTTCTTCGTCATATAGCCGCTTTCCATTTTCATTTCTTTTCACATAGGGTAGAAGCCCCTCCTTTTCGTAATAGCGAAGGGTGGGAGCTGATATTCCTGTCATTTCGGTAACATCTTTTATAGTCAACATAAATGTAAATTTCACCGCTTTCTCTTAAAGTATGCTTTAAGTGAATATTTGACGACATGAATTGATTTTACCGAAATTACGCTCGCAAAAGTAGAGGGTTATGAAATAAATCAACGAATTTTCTGTTCGATTATGCGCTTATTACTCTATAAAAAATAGCATTGACTTCAAGTGAACTTCATCTTCTATGATTGCATTGTCGTTCAAAATCATTTCTGAGAGGATGAAGTTACAATGGCAAATATCTCAATCGTCACTGGCGGCAGCCGCGGACTTGGTCGCAACACGGCCATCAGCATTGCGCGTCATGGCGGCGATGTTATCCTGACTTATCGCAGTCAAGCAGAAGAAGCAAACTCGGTTGTTGCCGAAATCGAAGCGCTGGGGCGTAAAGCAGTCGCTCTACAGCTCGATGTTGGAAAGATATCCAGCTTTGCTGCCTTTGTTGAGACCGTTCGTTCGAACCTGCAGTCAACTTGGAATAGCAACACTTTCAATCATCTGGTGAACAATGCCGGTCATGGAGAAATGATCGACTTTACCGAAACGACAGAAGCTCAGTTCGACGGCCTGTTTAATGTGCATGTTAAGGGCGTATTTTTCTTGACGCAGGCCCTTCTGCCTCTGCTTGCGGATGGAGGTCGTATCGTGAACTTCTCATCGGGTCTCACTCGTGTCTCTTTCCCTGGCTTCTCCGCTTACTCTGCGGCAAAGGGGGCGGTCGAGATTCTAACCGTCTATATGGCTAGAGAACTTGGTCACCGAGGCATCACCGCTAATACCATTGCGCCTGGTGCAATCGAAACCGACTTTCTAGGCGGCGCTGTCCGCGACACGCCTGCTTACAACGACGCGTTCGCCGCGATGGTTGCCCTTGGTCGTGTCGGAGTGCCCGACGACATCGGTCCCGCAGTCGCCAGCTTGCTCGGTTCGGATAATCGCTGGGTTAATGCGCAGAGAATCGAGGTCTCGGGCGGTCAGAACATCTAATCGCCAACATGATCGTAAAATACATTTCTTTTTAGTTGCTAGAGGTCGCCGCATGAAAATGCGGCGGCCTTCTGAGGTGATGAAACAAGATATTGGAAAAATAAACGCCTTGGAGCCAAGCTGCTCCTAGGGCCAGCCATGAACTATTCTATCCTTGATGAAGTAACCCGCAGCCATTCTGCAGCGGGTTTATGATACCACTATTCTTCGTCTACGATGACGTGAACGACGGCTATCGCTTCAAGCGAGGGCCCGTTGGAGGACGAAGTGAACACTCGACTCGTCAAGATCGTGTCTTCGTCTACAGCCGGAAGCACGAACGGGATCTGGATCGTTACGTCTGCGTTTATGTCGAAGACGGCTGTGCTGAGACGAAGGTTCAATAAAGGTGCGATCAGGATGCCTTGCAGCAGGTCGACGTTGCCGGTGTTCCTTACCCGGATCGAGAATACGACCGTCTCGCCTGGTTGACCTTCCGATCGGTCGACGGTCTGCGTTAGGCGCGCGTTAGGAAGCGACTTGGTCTCGATCGGCACAGTCCTTAGCTGTAATGGCGTCTGGTCGGAGAATACGGCTAACCGGTTGAGGAAGACCGTAGCGCCTCTCGAGTCGGTCGGAACCACGTAGAGCAAGACGAATTCCCTGAATTCACCGGGTCCGAGCGCGGGAATAACGGTACTGAACTGAAGCAAGGGATCAATGACGCGAACGTTCGTCAGCGCCATCGCGGAACGATTGCGCACGGCGATCGTTTTCGTAACGGTCTGCCCGGGAGCCGCTAGCTCCGGAGTTGCCGTCGCGGATAGTTCGAGCAAAGATCTCGGGCTGGCGACCACGATGCGGGCTTCGCCGAATTCGCTCGTGACGTCGGGCGGCAGCTCATTCCATATTGTCGTCGCGCGATTGGAGATAACCGTGCCTTGAACGGTATCGGTGGGAACCGTATACGTGAAGAACGCGAATGAGACATCGCCGGGTGCGATGACCGGAATGGTTGTGGAACTGCCGGTCAGCGAATCCAGAACGACGATTCCCGTGGCCGGAATTGAACCCGTATTCTCGATTTCGACGGTATAACGAACCGTCTCGCCGGGCTGAGCGACGTCCCGATCGGGAAGCTTGCGGACAGCCAGCGTTGTCGGACCGGGAGCAGGAACGATTCGGACGACGAGTTCGGCGGACGTCCGCTGCACGGGCGTCTGATCGGAAGAGACGGCGAACTCGTTCAAGATGACGCTGCCATTCGAAGCGTTGGCAGGGACGACGAAGGGGACGCTGCGGGTAATCACGCCTCCTGTGGGCAAGATCGCGACCGTCTCGTTAAACCCGAGAAACGGATCGGTCAGTACAATGTTCGTCTGCGGCGCTGCCAGCAGGTTCATAACCTCCAGCGTGTAGTTTACCGTCTCGCCCGGCGCTGCAAACATTCTGTCCGGCGACTTGACGATCGCAAGTCCCGCACTCGTCACTTCGACCGTCGATTCCACCTGCTGCAGGCCGAGCTCCGCTGCATCGGCGGAGAGCACGTTGACGATGCGAGCCCCGACTTCAGTTTCCGCCGGAATCGTAAACGGAAGGTCGATCTGCAAGATCTCTCCGACTTCCATTCGCGTCACGATCCGGTCGAAGCCGAGCAGCGGGTCGGACAATCGGACCTGCGTCAAGGGGATGTTGCCGAAATTCGCTACGACGATGGAATAGAAATAAGATTCTCCGATCTTCGCCGCCCCGACCGAAGGCACTTTGCGAATGCCGAGTCTTGGAACTGCGAGCACGGTAGCGGAGAAGCTGGAGAATACGACTTCCGTCTCATCGCTAACCGCGGACGATGTATTCGTGTATTCGCCCGGCGGCGTCTCGAGCGGAATAACGAAGGAGGGTTGAAACGTTACACGCTCTCCGGGCGGGAGTGATGGAACCGTTGCATTCAACCCCACGACGTCATCCGATACGATCACATTCGTTAACGTCTCGTTTCCTGTGTTTATCGCGACGATCGTGAAGACGATCGTCTCTGCAGGCGCGACTACATTTCGATCTCCCGTCTTGAAGAGCTCCAGCCGCGGCGCGGGCAGCACTTCCACAACCGTTCCGGCCGTAACCGGGACGGGCAAGTTGTCGGCGGTAATCGTCACGGCGTTCGCGATCGTGAGACCGATCTGTTGTCCTTGGGGGATGACGAACGGCCAATCAATCGCATAGCTGGTTCCGACTTGAAGAACTTCGATGACCTGATCCAAGCCAAGCAGCGGATCGATAATTCGAACGTTGACCAGATCGATGTTGCCTGCGTTCAATAAAGTAATCGAGAAGATAACCGTTTCGCCCGGTATGGCTGCGGAAGGGTTCGCGGTCTTAATCGCATTGAGAATGGGCTGCTGGGCAACGAGAATCGTCGCTTCCGCTCGAATCGGGTCTGGAATCTGTGCCGCTCGCACGAATACTTCATTCACGATCGTTCCCGGCGGTTCGGTCGACGGAATGGAGAATGGAAGCTCGAAGATCCGGGTCTCGAAGGGATGCAGTTCGGGGAGAGAGATGATTACTCTCAGGAGCGGATCCTCAATGGTGACGTTCGTCAGAGAGACGATGTCGTTCGTCACTTCAATGAAGAAGACGACAGTTTCTCCCGGCCTGACCTCGGACCGATCGGACAATTTGATTACATTCAGGTTGATTGGATTGCCGAACTTCGTGACGAAGGCGTCGATTCCTCTGCGCACGGGCTGGAACACGCCAGGCGTCGTGGGATAATTGTTGGAGAAGGTCTGCCCGATTACATAGATGGCGTCTGCCGGATCGACCGCAATGCCATTGCCGATATCGGTCGAGCTTCCGCCCAGATACGTGGAATATTGCGGCGCAGAGCCGAGCGGGTCGAGAACCATGACGAACGCGTCCGAAGAGCCGTTGAAGGTAGATTGAAAGGCGTCTGATGTTACCGGATAATCCGTCGAGGTCGTCTCCCCCGTGACGGCGGCGTTGCGGGAGGAAGTTAGCGCAATCGATGTCGGCCTGACGGCGCCAATGCCGCCGACGAGCGAGGAATAGATCAACTGGCTTCCGTTCGAATTAAGCTTGGTGATGAATAACATCGTATTTCGATCGATGACCGAGTAGATGAACGCCCCTGGCGTCGTCGGATAATCCGCCGAATTGGTTGGCCCTGTCACGTATGCGCTGCCTTCGTCGTCGACTACGATCGCGTTAGGGGTGTCGTTCAGTGTTCCGCCGAGGAAGGTGGAGTAGACCAAGCCCGTTCCGGCGGGATTCAATTTCGTTACGAAACCGTCTATTCCGGCTTTGCGAGCGACCTGGAAGGCGCCGGGCGTCGTTGGGAAGTTAGCTGCTACGGTTGCGCCGGTAACATAGGCATGAAACGTGCTGTCTACGGCGATTCCTCTGATGTCGGTCGTTCCGCTACCGCCCAAATACGTCGAATAGATTAACGCCGATCCTTGCGTATTCAGCTTCGTGACGAAGCTGATCGGAATACCGTTGGGGTTAGTCGTCTTGAACGCCCCCGGAGTCGTGGGATAGTCCGTTGAATCCGTCTGTCCGGCGAGATAGACGTTGTCGAAGGCGTCTATGGCGATGGCATATCCGCTGTCTGATCCGGTGCCGCCGACGAAAGTCGAATACACGAGAGAACTCCCGCTTGGGTCGAGCTTAGTGACGACTGCGTGCGCTCTCGCCGAAGCAGGCGCCGGCATAAACGAACCCGGCGTCGTGGGGTAATCGCCAGAGAGGCAGGTGCCGGTCACATAAGCGCATCCGGCACGATCAACGGCGATAGCTCTGCCGATATCGCGTGCGCTGCCCCCGATATAAGTCGAATAACTCAGATTTGTACCGGTCGCATTCAGCTTCGTGACGAAGAAATCCTCCGCGGTTCCGGTACGCGTGGAGCTGAAGGCTCCCGGCGTCACGGGAAAGTTGGTGGACAGCGTGCTCCCCGTCACGTAGGCTTGACCGATGTCGTCCACCGCGATCGCGATGCCTTCCTCCGTGCCAGTCCCTCCAAGAAAAGTCGAATACTCGATGACGGGGTCGATCACGAGGGGAAGCGTCTTGTCGTATTCGTCAAGCAGTTCGAAGCCAACCCATCTCTCGCCGTTCTCGCCGTGTCCAAGCGCGTAACGGCATTCGATCTGCGTGTACGTGTCGGCCTCACCTTGATAAGCGATGGGACGTCTATCGACTATGATTTCTTGCCCGGTGACGACGAGAAGCCGTCCTTCCTCGTCGATCTCGAGCGAGTCAGCCCCCTCGTATCTAAGCCGTATATCCTCGATTCCGGCTCCGGGGTTTACAATCCAGTCGAACTTAAGCGATCCTTCTTCTCCCCGAATCTCGACATCGATGCCCGGCCATGGCTCTCGGTAGGCCGCTAGGCGGTATACGTCTACCTTAGCGTAATGGCGGTTCGGATCGTTGCCCTGAAAATAATTGAATTTGCCTTCCTCAAGTAAACTGCCTTCTATCCTGCAGGCATCGTTGCAACCCTCGAAGAGCATGTCCAGAGCGATGCCTTCCATTAATCGCTCGCCGTGCGGCATTCGTTCGGACCGAAACAATGTAAGCCGCACGCGGTCTTTCTCGAGCGAGCAGCGGAAACCGGCGGCTTGCGCCAAGTATTGCGTTTCCGGCCGAAATTGGCCAGCGTTGCGAGCGAATAACAGAGGAAGCCTGCCATAGGGGCGTATGCTTCTCAGGGGGCCTCCTTTCATAGTATTCAAGGTGTCATCTCCTCCGCAAGCTAGGTATTTCTCACAAGGTATGCGCAGTGGCTGTTTCGAGTGCCAAAATGCCTGCTTCCCCCTCATCGACTCCACTTTATTTATGATACTGTGAACCGTATTATAAATAACGGCAAGTTTGTACCGACAGGCATTCCGCGTGAAAAGGAGGTGAACATGCACAGGACTCTGTTGTGTTGGAGACGTTCGGCCCGCGTAATCAGCTGGGCGATTTTCGGGCTAGCCTTACAATGCAGTCAAGAACCGTTAGCCATTCCAAGAGATCGGGTGGCAGATATGATTTGCTCTATTATTGCAGAATGAGACTATCGGCTCTAAACTTGTTGGACTGCAGAATGAAACGGACTAGTTCAACGGATGAAGTTATTCATCGGGATCTGTACAAAGAAAATATTCCGCAATTCGATGCAGATGTTTTGCGTGGTGCATGAAAGGGTCAATGTCTTTCTTGACTTGATTATAATCATTTGATAGTTTTGTTTCAGGAGAAAAGTGGAAGGGGATTGACGCTATGCCAACGACTTTGTAATGGATGTCGATTAGGAGACAATCTATCTTTTGGCTGCTTTGCACCCAAGGGAGTAGTTTGTTCATTTAATCCATTACAAGGATGCAAGGTATGGAGCGTTATTAGCCATCCGTGCAGTTACCTTTATGGTTACTGCTTTTTTTGCGCTCATTTTCTCCTATAACCTCGGTATTTTGTTTCCTTCCCTATTAGGAGGCACAGAAATGAATAGCCCTTTCGATGATGCGTCGGGATTTTCCCTTATGAGTAACTATAAGAACGATGAGATCCTAAGGAAAAGCTTTAATCAATTAGCGAACGAGGTTTTCGGAATCGACTTCGAGCATTGGTTTCAGCAAGGCTTCTGGGATAACCATTATATTTGCCACTCGATTGTTATAAACCAGAAAGTCGTTTCTAATGTTTCGATCAGCAAATTGAACTTAATCATCGATGGAACAAACCATAGAGCCATTCAGATTGGAACCGTTATGACGCATCCCGACTATAGAGGCAACGGATTCTCCGGCGCATTAATGAAGCATGTCCTGGAAACTTATCGAGATGAATGTGAAGTGTTCTATTTGTTCGCGAACGACAGCGTGCATCACTTTTATCCCAAATTCGGGTTCGCTCCTTGCAGTGAAGTGCGATTCAGCATGAAAGCTGCGCCAATCTCCATCGTTAATAATGGATTACGACAACTGGATTGCTCCAATGAAGAGGATCTGCAATTGATCACACAAATCCTTGAAACGTGTACGCCGATTTCCAATCAATTTGGTATAAGCGATAATCAGGGGATTTTTATGTTCTATGCATTAAATGTTTTTCAAGATTCGATTTATCTAATGGAAGAAGAAGAGACGATCATCGTTTATCAAAATGAAGGGAATGTACTCCACCTGTATGATGTGGTGAGCAAGAACAAGGTCGATTTAGTACGATTACTTTCTCATATTAGTAACAGCGATACGGAAATCATTCAGTTCCACTTCACGCCTGACCGGTTTACTGACAATGTGAATTGTGAACCTATGAGTCAAAGCGATTTATTATTTGTGAAGTCGAAGAAGGATTTGAACTTAAACTTCGCGTTTTGTGCCCCTCTGTTATCGCACGCTTAACTAGGCTTTTAACTAGGCTGCCATGGCGACCAATTAAACTAAACCGCCCAAAGTCCAATAAGGATGAAGGGCGGTTTCATATTTTCACCACAGCTTAAGGAAAGCAAGTTCCAAATCATTGGCGTATTCCATTTTCTTGGCGCCGATAGCACCGTATGTAATCGATCGCGAATTCACTCGGATACTCGGCAGGTTCATCGCTGCCGCTCTCTTGCGGGGGGATCTCATAGATGTTGAGCATCAATTGCATGGAATAAGACGGTGATTGCTGCGAGCGATGGACCCTTACATTATCGATATAGAAGTCGATACCTTCCGGCGTCCAATCAACCGCGTACACGTGGTACAACGTGGGATCCATCTCAAACTCCCGTTCGATAAACTCCTCTTCTATGCTCGGATCGCCGAACGGATGAATACCGAAACCGAGCGTGCACGATCCCTCTTTCACGTTCCATCCTTTCAGTTCGAACGGGCAAATTTCCGCCGAGCGTTCGGATGTATCTTCGAAGCCGATCATCCAGAAGGCACAGACGTTCCGCGGCGTGCCTAGCCCTCTAGCCCGGATTTCGAAATAGCCGTATTGCGGGACGAACAACCGCTCTTCGAGCTGTTCCTCTCGAACGAGGCAATCGCGTGAGAAGCGATGCTGTCCTAAGTCACTTCCAAGCGGCCCGGAGAACGTCCCTGTTTGCAGGTTGCTTACTTTCACGTCACCATTGAACTCCGGGCACCACGGCTTTTGATCCTCCGTTATGCTCAGAAGAATCTGACTGTCTTCGAAACGGTAATTTGCCGCAGCGTTCGAACGACTGCTCCATTGCGGTAAGTAAAAGGGCAGCCATTTGGTACGATCCAGTTCATTGGCATCAAAGTCGTCTTGGAATACCAAATTGTATCCTGGTTTTTCCAATGGGTTCCTCGGGAAATCCAACATCCTCATTTAAGCGCTCACTCCTTCTTTAGCATAATAGTCAATAAGGAAATACTGAAATTCGCGCGCAGCTTCAGATAGATAACGCGTTTCATTCCATGAGACGAAAAACGTATGTTTGTTATCCGAGTCTTGAATAGGAAGCAAGGAATATTGCGCTACATCATTCCATTTGCATCCTGGGAGGAATGCAACCCCTAAACCTGACCGTACCAGGCCGTGCAAGGCGGCGGGTTCATCCACCTCACAAAGAATGGTCCTCTGAATTCCTGCTCTGCGACTGATTTCGTCATTGGCCTTGCGAAACGGGTGTCCGGTCTTATATTCGATGAACGGCTCGTCTGCTGCCTGCTCCAATGTAATGCTGCTCTGCTTCTCCAACCGGTGTCCGCTTGGCACAGCCAAGAAGATCTTTGTCTGCAGTACGGAACATTCACGAATGCCCGGCTTGCCAAAAGCTATCGGTCCAAATCCGAGATCTGTAATACCCTGCTCCAGAAGTTCACTTATGCTGTAAGTCTCGGTAGGTGCAATCTGATTGATGCGGAATCTGACATTTGGAAACTTCTCGCGAAAAGCCTCTACAGCAGGAGAGAGACAGTTTAATGTGTTCGTTGCGATGCTGATCGTTCCGCGTTCAAGCCCCGCCATCTCCATGACTTCCTTCTTTCCTTCATCCAGTAAGGATAAAGCCAATTCGACTTTGGATAAAAAGGTTTTGCCAAATGCGTTGAGACGAATTTGTCTGTTTACGCGATCAAACAATAGAACGCCTAGATCCTCTTCCAGTCTGGAGATCGTCCTGCTGAGAGCAGGTTGTGCAATATGAAGTTGTTCGGCCGCCTTGGTCATATGCTCCAGTCTGGCTACCGTGCGAAAATATTTCAATTGTAGAAGCTCCAATGGATACGCCTCTTTCCCATATATCGGATGTAATGAATTGGTCGAGAAATTGACAGATTCCTATATTATCCTTTATCCAAATTGGATTGTAAAATTAAGGCTGATATAAGGCTTTTAATACTTTATTGCTGGGAATATGGAGGATAATCTTATGGCGTTATATGATGAGGAGATAAAGCCTTATACTATCGAGATTCCGCAAGGCGAGCTCGACGACCTTCGGGATCGGCTAGCCCGAACCCGTTGGCCGGACGGGTTGGAAGAAGAAGGCTGGAATTACGGAGTGCCGCTCGACTATCTCAAGAACTTGGCGGACTACTGGCGCAGATCGTACGATTGGCGCAAACATGAAGCTTGGTTAAACCGTTTTCCGCAGTATACATTAACGATCGATGGGGCGAACATTCATTTCCTGCACGTTCGTTCTCCGGAGCGGGATGCGCTGCCGCTTATTCTTACTCACGGCTGGCCGGGCTCGATCGTCGAGTTCCTCGACATGATTGGACCGCTTGTTGACCCAAGGTCCCACGGAGGTGATCCGGCCGATGCCTTTCATTTGGTTATCCCGTCGATTCCGGGTTTCGGATTCTCGGGTCCTACTAAGGAGCCAGGATGGGATGTAAACAGGGTTGCCCGGGCTTGGGCGAAGCTGATGAGACGTCTGGGTTATAAACGATATGGCGCTCAAGGCGGCGATTGGGGGGCCTTCATCTCCAGGGCATTGGCCGAAGTGGATCATGTGCATATGTGTGGCGTACATTTGAACTTTTTGCACACAATTCCGGCCGACGATTTCGACCTGGAAGAGCTGTCCCAGGAGGAGCGAGACAGGCTTGAGAGGTCTCAACGGCACCGATCCGCTCCCGCGGGGTATATGAGACTGCAGGCGACCCGTCCGCAAACATTGTCCTATGCGCTCACGGACTCCCCTGTCGGGCAGCTGGCATGGATCGTTGAGAAGTTCTGGGAGTGGACCGATCCGGCTTGCCGGGTGGATGACGATCGAATGCTAACGAATGTGATGTTGTATTGGTTAACCGGCACCGCGGGATCGTCTGCACGTCTGTACTACGAGAATTTCAAAACCAAAGGCGTGCCGGGTTCGTGTCCTGTCCCTATGGGCGTGGCGGTGCTTCCTTACGAGCAAGCTCTGCCTGTGCGCACTCTTGCGGAGCGCGAACATTCCATCGTTCACTGGACTGAATTCGACCAAGGGGGCCATTTCGCCGCCATGGAAGTTCCCGATCTGATGGTTCAAGACTTGCGGCGATTCTTTAGACAAATTCGAAGGTAATTGCCGACAGCGGGTGGTTACTCTAATCATGGTGTTGAACGTACTCAAAAATCTCGCCATGCTTCATACTTGAATAGCGTGCCCCTTCCGCAATGTTGCCAGCGGAAGGGGCACGCTTATTTGATGACTAGGTCTCCGTTAGATCAAGTTCTTCGTAGAATGGTACATCTTCTCGGCATAGACGTCGATATCGTCTCGAGACATGCGCAAGCGGGCTGCAGAAGTGCCGTACCCGATTTCTTTGCTGTCCCCAGCCAATTCGTTGAAAATCGCATCTGCGAAGGCATCCAACGGTTCCCCTTGCTGATGCAATCCTGCTCCGCCTAAATCCGTGTTAACCGCTGGAGGAGCAACTTCAATAACCTCGACATTCGTTTCGGATAGTTGATGTCTTAGGCTTACGGTGAACGAATGAAGCGCCGCCTTGGTCGCCGAATACATGGGGGCAATCGCAAACGGTGTAAAAGCCAGACCGGATGTGACATTAATGATAGCCGCCGATTCCTTGGTTGCCAAATAAGGAGCGAACAGCATGGTCAAGTGGAAGGGAGCTTCCAGATTAGTCGCGATTTCTTTGCTGAAATAACCCCAATTGTTTTTGGCATCCGATTTAAGCACATTGAAACGCTGCTGAATGCCGGCATTATTGACCAGCGCGTTCACTTCCGGATAGTTCGCCGTTACCCAGTCGAATAGCGCAAGCCGATCCGATGCTTTTTCCAAATTACATACGCGAGTGATAAGACCAGGAAGCTTCTCTTTCGCCTCTTGAAGGACATTGTCACGCCGGCCGCATACAATCACTGTATTGCCGTTTTTAATAAATCGCTCTGCCAAAGCTAATCCGATTCCAGTGCCTCCGCCTGTAATCAATAGCGTATTTCCGGACAGTTTCATCGTTGTTCATCCTCCATCTGTTTGATATAGCGTTCAATTTTTTCATCGATTGTCGGTAAGTAGTCGGTCAGCATTGCAATCTCATCCAGCATTCTTTGTTTGTGTTCCTTCATCATGTGAAGCCTGCGTTCCAGGGTGGTATTTCCTTCTACAATCCATTCCATATATTGCTGGATGGTTTTTATGGGCATATGCGTGTTCTTTAGGCAGACGACGGCTTGAAGAAGCGCTATTTGACGTTCTGAGAATAAGCGTCTGCCTGCCTCATCGCGCTCGATTAGCGGCAGCAGTCCTTTCTTCTCATAATAACGCAAGGCTGATTCCGGAATATGGAATTGAGCTGACACTTCGCCAATGGATTTATACTTCATGTGGAGGCCTCCGAATCCTGCATTTCAATGTCGACATGAATAGGATACGACTTAAACCATGGTTTAAGTCAAGTCCTGGAGCAGGAAGGACGCTGCCCGGTGGAAGACCGATTCGTTATAGAGATAGTGAAGGGAACTTTGCAAGCCGAAGCAATGGTCTGGAGGGTTCTAATGTTATTAGCTCGAATATATCCAGAAATAGAATAGTGTTTGAGGAGGAGTTCCCAATGTTGAAAAACTATCGGCTGACCAAATCAGACAAGCATGTTCTGAATCGCTTCGATCCGAACGAGACGGGCGGTTTCGCAAGCAAAGAAGAAATTCAAGAAGAGTTCGAACAGATGGAGCGGAAGCTTCGCAAACTGCAGGACAAGTTGTTTGCCTCGAAGACGAATGGCGTGCTCATTTTGTTTCAAGGGATGGATTGCAGCGGCAAGGACGGGGTTATTAAGAAGGTGCTGTCGAACCTCAATCCTCAGGGCTTTCGGGCGGAAAGCTTCAAGAAACCGACTCCGGAAGAGTCTGCTCATGACTTCTTGTGGAGAACGCATAAAGTCGTCCCGGCCAAAGGATATATTACCGCGTTTAACCGGTCCTACTATGAGGATGTGCTGATTACCCGAGTTCATGGCACGATTCAGGACGAGGAAACAGCATCTCGAATGAAGAATATTCGGCATTTCGAGAAGCTTCTTACGAACAGCGGCGTGCTGCTGATCAAAATCTTCTTGCATATTTCACCCGAATTTCAGCTCGAGAAAATTCGCGAACGTCTGACGGACCCGGAAAAGCACTGGAAATTCGATCCGAGCGACCTGGCTGAGCGGCGTCATTGGGATTCATACGTTGATGCTTATGAAGATGCCTTCCGTCACACGGCAACCAAACATTCCCCGTGGCATGTCGTCCCGGCTAATGAGCGATGGTTCCGCGACTACTTGGTGCTCCGTATTATTATCAATTCAATGGAGAGTTTGGACCTTCATTATCCGGAACCGGACATCGACACACAACAACTTCTGGAGCAGTTTCAGTCCGACAACCCGCTGTCGCAATGAGCCTTATTATGATTCGGCCAGATTCATAGCGGATATGGTTTATCAAAGCCATATGTTTGGTTCCTACTCGGGTACCCTTCCATTTCGTTCTATATTCGTCCGCGATTACTGGCATGTTTAAATAATCTCTCTGAGGGGCCATCCGGTAAAGGATGGCCCCTTAACTTGCCGTTATATACACATCACAGTGCATCGCATTACAAATAAAGGCCATGCTCTATTAAAGTCAGTGCTTTAGAGACGACGGACAACATGAAAGCGTCAATGCTTGATGATGCACGAAATGTTCATTATCTATTTAAATAGGTGACGGTTTACAGTACGATCAACTACAGTCAAAACCATCCCTCAAATGATGGCATTAATATTTCATATCTGATTGTATTTCATGTCACACGCAGCCAGGTTTGTTAGTTATATAGGCGTAATTAGTTTCGAGAAGGGAGGAATTTGCATGAAAATCGAGGAAGTCATTAGGCAGGTCAAACAAGGGGATTGCAATGCTTTCGAGCCGATCATTCACGCGTATCAACAGAGATTGTTTGCGTATTGCCTCTATCTGTTAGGAAATCGGCAGGAAGCGGAGGATGCCGTACAGGAAGTCTTGATTAAAGCCTATCAGAGCTTGCATTTGTATCATATCGATCAATCTTTCCTGGCTTGGCTATACAAAATTGCGGGGAACCATTGCCTTACGCTCTTAAATCGTAGGAAGAAGTGGAACTCATTGCTTCCAAAGTTTTGGCGCCAATCTCACGAACCAAGCGCAGAGGAAGCGGTATCGAAGCGATTGGAAAATGATTTAGATGACCTACTGAGAGGTTTAACTGCCGAAGAGAGACAAATTATCATTTTACACACGATTGTAGGATATACGCTTGATGAGATTGCCGAACATCTTGAATTAAAGGCGGGGACAGTCCGTAAACGATTCGAACGAATCCGTAAAAAGCTTAGATCAACATCCACTGACTGGGAGGGCACCAATTATGAGCAAACCATCCGAGTATAGAAATTTAAGAAAACAATTGGACGGCATGACATTGCCGACTATTGATGTCAGCAACGCAGTCATGGAACGGATTCGAGTCATGTCCAATCGAAGCGAGGCTCCTGATCACACACAGCGTTACATAAAGCGTCGGCCCAAGGCATTGTGGGTCATGACGACTGCATTATTCTTTGTATTCTCGGCGGCAGTTTCTGCTTCCGTTCTTCCACTGAACTGGAATGGCGAAAGGATCGCAATTGAAGATGATGGGGGCAAGAACGCAATAATTGACGCTTTCAAGGTACTTATATTCGGGCAAGAGCCAACTTACAAAGAAACGATTGAAGATGTACTTAACAACCGCACAAATGCCAAGGAAGTCATGGACTTGGATGGGGCGGTAAAGCAATTTCCGTTTACCATTCTAAGACCGGCTCCTCTCGAAGCGCAGCCAACCCGCTCAAACGGGGTTCTGATGAATTCCATTCTTCAGGAGAATGGAAACGATGCCCGCATTATCGGTTATATCCCCGTTTTCTACGATCTTTATGATTTGGCTGACAATCGCTGGGCGATCGTGTCCCAAAGATTAGACCAAGAGGCCACAGACCTCATCGCGGGTAGAGCGACCGGTGGCTCTTCGACCTTTATTGGCAAGTGGGAGCAAATACAAGTTAATGATCAACTGATGGCGATGTACAAAGAGTATTCAAGGGAGAACACGTTATTGATGAAATATAAAAATGAGCATTCTCAGGTGATCGAGCTGAAAGTTACAGGAACCGGCGAGAAGGATGAATTAATTAAGTTGGCAAAGGCTTATACAGGTTTATGAATTCAGACTTCACGCTAATATAATATAAAGGGCCATCCGGTAAAGGATGGCCCTTTACAGATCGTACGAGAACGCTAACCGACTGTGCCGACAAACAGATTGGATAAGTACACGATTAACGCTTTCACTCCTTTACCGCAACTGCTAATGCCTCTCTTCGCCCCAACCGATTCGTTCCAATAACTCCCGCAATGATCAGAGCTGAGCCGATCAGATGATAAACGGTCACTTCTTCCCCGAGATACATCGCTCCCGCTGCCATGGATACGATCGTAGAGAGATTGGCGAATACGCTCATCCTCGACGCTTCCATCTTGGACAGAATGTAGATGGACATCAACGCCGTACCCAGCGACGATATTACGCCTAAGTAGATGATAGATGAGATGAAGGTGCCGCTGGCAAGAGGCGCCCATAATTGATGGAGCGTGCCGTCGATGGCATGCTGGGCGAATGTAATGGCCAAAAAAACGATGAATCCGATTCCCAATATCAAATAAGTAATTTCCGCCGGGCTGAACTGCTTCAATAGCGGACGGGCTAGAACGGTATAGCCGGCAAAAGCGACACATGTCAGCAGTAGCAAGGAGATCCCAGTCAGGTTCGATAGATCGATGCTGCTGCCTTTCATCACGAAGATGAATACGACGCCGAATACCGACAGAAGAATAGAGAGTTTCTGTAAGACGGTAGTCTTTTCTTTCAGGTATAGGGAGGCGAGGATCATCGTAACGACAGGGGTGAATGCATACAGGATGCCGCCCTCTGCCGAGGTGGCATGCTTCAGACCGAATGCTTGAAGCGTGAAGAAACCAAGCGGGTACGTGACAGCCAGCAACAACACTTTGTACACAGGCTTGCCGCGATAAGCCAACTTGACCCAGCCGAACGCGACCGGGATGGACATGGCCAAGAACGAAGCGGCGAAACGGAAGGTCAACGTGTCTAGCGGGTTGGCGTAATCGAGTGCAATTTTGGCAAATAAAAAGGATATTCCGAGAATAACCGCATTAACGACGGCGATGAAATACGCAAGCTTCGAATGAGTTGAATTGATGATTGCTCGACCTCCTAATTAACGGCGGCAATGCGTTCGCGAACATTTCATCCGTTGATTTGAGGATAGGGCAAACCTATAGACCGAACAACGGCATTTTACGACGACTGTATCGGTACAGTTTGATAGAGCTATATATTAACCTCTGGAATTTACGTGTTATGATGAATTCAGAAGGGAATGAGGAGCACGTGAAGAAATACTTCTCAATACTATCGGATATGGAGCGACAGATTCGGGAGGGGACGTATCTTCCCGGCCGGAAGCTGCCTTCCGTTCGCAGTGCGGCAGCCTCCTACGAGTGCAGCATCAGCACGATCATACGGGCATATTTGGAGCTGGAAAAGCGCCACGTCATATATTCGGTTCCGCAGAGCGGCTACTTTGTCGTTGAGAAGCCGGGAGATTGGCGCGACAATCGAGAAGACGCAATGATCGATTTCGCTACAGTAATGCCTGATTTGGACGCTTTTCCTTATCTTGATTTTCAACATTGCTTAAATAAAGCGATCGATATCTATAAGTACGACCTGTTTACCTACGGCGATCCGCATGGGCTGGATTCCTTCCGTCATACGCTCGTGTCGCATCTGGCCGGAGACCAAGTATTTGCTAAAGCTAAGCAGGGAATCGTCACTTCGGGTGCACAGCAGGCTCTGCAAATTCTGGCGAAAATGCCGTTCCCGAACGGTAAAACAGCGATTCTGGTAGAGCAGCCGACGTACGATATTTATTTAAGGTTCCTGGAGACGGAACGCATACCGGTCTGCTGCATTGCGCGCACGGCGGCAGGAATTGATTTGAATGAATTGGAGCAGTGGTTCAGGAGCGGTAACATCAAATTCTTCTACACGATGTCGAGGTACCACAACCCGCTCGGCACATCATATCGTGCTGAAGAGAGGAAGGCAATCGCCAGGTTAGCCGGCAAGTACGACGTATATGTCGTAGAGGACGATTATATGGCCGACTTGGGCACTGACCGTCAATTCGAACCGATCTATGCTTATGATGCGAATTCGTACGTCATCTATGTAAAGAGCTTCTCCAAGATTATCTTCCCGGGCTTAAGGGTAGGGGCCGTCGTGCTGCCGGAACGTTTGCTAGAGACCTTCCATGCATACAAAATATATCCCGATACATCGCTTCTGTCCCAGGCGGCGCTTGAAGTATATATCAAGAACGGGATGTACGAGCGGCATAAGCACAAAATAAGCAGCTTGTACGCGTCGCGCATGCGAGCGTTGAATGAGTCAGTCGAAAGATACAACGAGGCGGGATTGCTTGAAGTGCCCAAGATAGGTTCAGGCATCTATACGCAATTTAAAATGAAGCCGACCGTCAATATGGAGCAGCTTATCAAGCGGCTTGCCGAGAGGAATATCAACGTCGCGTCTGGAAGAGCGTTTTATTGTTCGGATTATTTGGCGCGGGAGAAGTTTCTGCGGATAAGCATCTCCCAGACGCAACCGGAGCAGATTGACGTAGGCGTTAAGGCGATCGTTGAGGAAGTAAGACAAGGAAACAGGCGGTCATAGTAAATCATCGAGTACAACTAGACACGATAGCGAAACTCTTGTGCAAAGTGTGGTTGATTGGCTATGGAAAACGAGAAGTTTAAGATACTTGGGGATTTTCTGAAATCCCGCCGAGAACGGATTAAACCGGACCGAATCGAAATTGCTAGCCGCTATGGTAGAAGAAGAACGCCGGGATTACGCAGGGAAGAGGTTGCCCAGCTTGCGGGAGTGAGCATCACTTGGTATACCTGGCTGGAGCAGGGCAGGGTTGCTTCCGTATCAAGGGAAGTCATTGAGAGCGTTGCTCGAGCCTTGCAATTATCTTCGGATGAGCAGAATCATTTGCTTCGATTGGCTGACTACGGAGGAGAGAGTATTGCTAGTCCGAACACTGGCGAAGCATACCCCGAACTTCAAACCATTATCGATCAAGTGAATTACCCGGCCATTATTGCCAATCATCGAACCGAGGTGCTGGCTTTCAATCGGCTGGCAACCGAGATTATTACGGATTTCCATGCCATCCCCGCTGATGAACGCGTGATGACGCGATTAATATTCACAGATCCCAATCTGCGTGAGCAGTTGGTGAATTGGCAGGAATTCGCGGATTTTACGATGGGCGTATTTCGGATGTATTACGACCAACATGCCAGCGATCGTTGGTTCGAGGCCTTCGTCCGGCAGATGTGTCTCGAATGCGCGGAGTTTCAAATGTTATGGCGATTGCATAACGTTCAGCAAAAGAAAGCAACTCATTATACATTTGATCATTGTGCAGCCGGACTGCTGTCTTTTCAATTAAATACCTTTTCTACTATTAACGGAGATGAAAACCTTCATTGCTGTATATTTACGCCCATCGCAAATACCGATACGGAGGCAAAACTGGCTGTTCTGCGAAGTTAATCCTATTAGTCCGGATACCTGTATAAAGGGAAACTGGTTACCTCGTTAGATACGAAATACAATGTTCTCATTCCCGAACCAGGAGGTTATTGGAGATGAAATCCATTGTAATTGATCAACCAGGCGGACCAGCAAGCTTAAAATGGTGCGAAAAGCCGGATCTGCAGCCGCCCCCTGGCCTGCTTACGATTGATGTTGCCTATGCAGGCGTTGGATATTTTGAAGTGCTGTTGAGCCGCGGTGAATTTATATCGGATTTCCCATTGCCGCTTACTCCCGGCCTGGAAGTGTCAGGATATGTACGTGCAATCGGGGAAGGCGTAGAGGGGTTCTACGTCGGTCAACCCGTCGCCTCTATGACGCTGCTTGATTTTAACGGATTCGCATCGATGGCGAACGTGCGGCCGGAATTGACAGTTCCGCTCGATCAATGGGGGGTGGAGCTTGACCTGGCGACAGCGGCAGCTTCAATCGTGAATCTAACGACCGCTTACTTAGCAATTAAAGATGTGTATAGAATGAGAACAGGTGACGACGTGCTTGTTCATGCGGCGGTAGGCGGTTTGGGCGGCTTCCTGGGACAGGTAGCCAGACGATTGGGAGCGGGCAAAGTATTAGGGACCGTTGGCACCCCAGAGAAAGCAAAACTTGCGGCCTCTTTCGGGTATGACGAATTATTTGTTCGGACCGATTTTGCTGAGCGGACATTGGAGGCAACGGGACAGAAAGGCGTTCACGCTGTTTTTGACCCTGTCGGAGGAAGCATGCGTAAACAAAGCTTGGAGGTGCTCCGGCCCCTGGGCCAGTTGGTTGTTGTCGGAAACGCCAGCGGTGAACAGGATGTTGCTCACTCTTTCAACCAGATATGGTTTTCCAATAAACAGTCCGCTGGCTTCTCATTAGGAGCATACGCCGCAAGCAATCCTGCAGAGACTGGAAAAGCGGCACGAGAGGCTTTAAGCATGCTGGCCAGGAAAGAGATCCACGCTGAGATTCACGGCGTGTATCCGATGGAAAACGCCGCCGATGCGCTTGCGCTTTTGGAGCAAAAAAACACGGTCGGCAAACTGGTTCTGCAAGTATAAATCTCAGAACGGGTACTGTATTATCTTGGCAGGTTTAGCCCGGGGCACTCTATTGAGGGCCCTTGTTTATTTATTTGCTGTTACAGATAGCGCGGGAACCGTATAATAAATAATGGAAGTTTTTATGAAGCAGGGGGTCGTTCGCTATGAAAAAAGCAATCATCTTCGGAGCAAGCGGGTTTGTAGGATCGAATCTATTAAACGAGTTGCTCTACCATTCCTCCTATGAACAAGTAACTGTCGTAGTCCGGAAGCCTTTGCCTATTCAGCATCCTAAGCTCACTATGTTAATAGGGGATTATAATACGCTGCCTGACTTGAAAGATCAGATTGAGGCGGATGATGTGTTCATTACATTAGGCGGAACGACGCCACAGATTGATTTGGACTATCCCGTACTTGCTGCTCAAGTCGCCAAAGAAAAGGGAGCCCGATCCGTATTCGTGGTTACCGCGGTTGGCGCTAGCCTTCGATCCCGTCTACCCTATTTAAGAGTCAAAGGCGAAATCGAACAGAAGCTGATGGCATTGGATTTTGAGCATACGCATATCTTTCGTCCATGCATGATCATGGGGAGGCGCAAGGAATTTCGTATAATAGAAAGAACGATATTGACGATCTGGAAGTTGTTAAACCCATTGTTCATGGGACAAATGAACCGTTACAAAGGCATGGAAGCTAGAAATATTGCTCGAACAATGCATAAGGCCTCAGACCATCAGTCCGACAAAGCAACGATTTATCATTGGAAAGAAATGAACGGTCTATTACATAGCTGAGAGAGTTCTTCCATATTTAAATGAGCTGAGGCGTCCACTTGTTGGGCGCCTTTAGTCATAGGTTTGCAGCCTGATGGACATAAGATCTCCACTCGCTCAATATGATTGTCGGGAGCTAATATTTGGAAAAACAGTTGTGGGGGATGATTAGATGAATCATCATTATGACGTTATTATTGTTGGAGCAAGAGTTGCCGGTTCGACGCTTGCTTATGAATTGTCCCGAGCAGGTTATGAAGTGCTGTTGGTGGACAAGGGAGAGTTTCCGAGCGATATTCTATCGACGCACAATTTCTTCAACAACTCCTTGGCAATCCTACGGGAAATGGGGGTTCTAGATCGGCTGTTGCAGACGAGGACGCCTCTTTATAAACGGGCCGTTGTTCAGTTCGAGGATGCGGTCATCGATGGGGACTTTCCTGAAGTGAATGGAGAAAGTGACTGTCTATGTATCAGGCGTCTTCACCTGGATCAAATTCTGTTCGAGCATGCGACTTCGCAGCCTGGCGTAACGTCGCTTGAAGGCTTCCGAGTAACGGATGTGATTCGGGAGGGAAATACGGTCACGGGCATTACGGGGGTTCATCGAAGCGGAGAGACGCAGCAGTTCACGGCGAAACTCGTCGTCGGTGCCGATGGTCGCAATTCGACCTTGCGGAAACGAGTAAACAGTGCGCAGATCATGGCCGTACCGACGGATTATGCTTCTTATGTCGGGTATTTCTCAGGTTATGAGCAGGATGGCGATATTCATGTGGAATTGTACAGAATCAACGACAATATGGTTATCGTGTTCCCGACGAGCGATCAATTGTACGTGGTTGGCGTTATGTTCCCGCTGGATGATGAGGCGTGGAGCGAGCGATTCGCACAATCCCCGGAAACCGCGATGCGCGATCTAATCGACAGCGGCTTCGGAGATTCTCCGCTGCCAGCACGGGTGCAGAAATCTACGCTTGTCGGGAAGGTGCGAGGGCTGCGCGGTTACGATAACGATTGGCATCAGGGAATGGGAGAAGGCTGGGCGCTCGTTGGCGATGCTTTATCGTTCAAGGATCCCGCTGTCGGGCAAGGGATGCATGATGCGTTAGTTAGTGCGCGTACGTTGACGAATGTGTTATCCCAGCATGCTAACTGGGAAACCGAGTGGGAGCAGATGGCGCAATCGTATCAGAGCTTGGCGGAAGCGAAAATGATGTCTCGTTATCATATGGCGTGCCAGATTACGAAGAACGTACCTTTCACACCTGAGCAGACGATGGTTAACCGGTTGGTCGCTGCCCATCCAGAAGCGACTTCGGCATTTCTCGGCATGTACAATCATGCCCTGGAGCCGCAGCAATTCGGAGAGGTGATCGGGCGCTTGCTGCAAGGGAGCTAAGAAATGGGGACGGAACGATAGGTTCAAATGAATGGGCCATCCTGCAAAGGATGGCCTAAGATTTGTCTTTATAAAGGGTCTGCAAATTTATAAGCAAATAAAGCTTGAAGGTGACGTTACGTAACCCAATATAATGGGATTCATCGAAAGAAAGGGAGGATCACGATGAATCCGAAGGTCCGAATCGTAAACGAAGAAATTTTGTCCGATAACTGGTATGAGCTTAAGAAAATTACATATATGAGCGAGGCAAAGGACGGTACTTGGACGAAACAGTCCAGGGAATCGTACGACCGTGGGAACGGTGCAACGATTCTGCTTTATAATCGGGAGAAGCGGACCGTTATTCTAACGAGGCAGTTCCGAATCCCTACTTACGTGAACGGGAACGAGACGGGGTTATTAATCGAAGCTTGCGCGGGTTTGTTGGACGAGGAAAGCGCCGAAGAGAGCATTCGCCGAGAGGCCGAAGAAGAGACCGGATATAAGGTAGACAAAATTCAAAAAATCGGCGAAGCCTACATGTCGCCAGGGTCCGTAACGGAACTGCTGCATTTCTTCGTCGCGGAATACACGCCGATGATGAGGATCAGCGATGGCGGAGGGCTCGAGGAAGAGCAAGAGAACATCGAAGTATTGGAATATTCCTTCCTGAAGGCGCTTGATATGATTAAAACAGGGGAGATCAAAGACGGCAAAACGATTATGCTGCTGCAATACGCTCAGATCAATCGGCTGCTAGACCCTGCCCCAAGACAGCAGCATATTCTCGTTGCCGGACCTTATCGTTCGGGAACGGGAGACGATCCGGCGTTGATTCATCGGAACATCGAATTGATGAACGAAACCGCGCTTCAAGTATACGAGGCGGGCCATTTGCCTGTGCTAGGCGAGTGGTATTCACTTCCGCTAATTAAGAAAGCCGGGTCGCTCAATATTGGAGACGATATTTTCAATCAAATTTTCCATCCATCCTCTATTCGACTATTGAAGCATTGCGATGCGGTTCTTCGAATCGGAGGGCCTTCCCAAGGCGCTGACGAAATGGTGAGAGTCGCTCAAGGAATGGGGAAAATCATCTATACAAAGCTCAAAGATATTCCTCGAATCGTATAAGTGAGGCTGTAGAATGGAAGATAACGAATATTGGACGACAGGACAGATTGCGAAACGGACGGGACTGACCCTTCGAACCTTGCGGTATTACGACCAGATCGGGCTGCTGAAGCCATCGCATGTTAACCATGCCTCTGCTCGATTGTACGGCAGAGAAGATTTAGTCCGGCTGCAAAAAATTGATACGCTCAAATTTATCGGTCTAAGTCTTGATGAAATCAAGTCCATCATTCATGGAGATTCCTTCCCTGAACAGGACTTAAGAAGCTCGCTCATGCTGCAAAAGGAAGTGATCCGGCAAAAGGTTTCCCATATGCAATATGTATCGAAAGCAATCGATGAAGCGCTCGATATGCTGGGGAAACAACAAGCGCAAACGGATTGGGATAACTTGTCCGAAATCATTCAGACGATTCATACCGAGAAAGATTGGGGAGAGCAGTATCGAAACGCTCTCCGTCTGCAGGCCAGAATCCAGTTGTACGACACCTTCAGCGCCAATAAAACGGGTTGGCATCGTTGGTTCTTCGATCAACTCGGCTCGGAACCCAATCTGAGAATATTGGAGCTTGGCTGCGGCGATGCCGCCTTGTGGAGCCGCAATAAGGACAGAATTCCGCCATCATGGAGCATCACGCTTACGGATATCTCCTCGGGCATGCTGGAGGTCGCACGCTCCAATGTCCAAGACAGCAGCGGCAGGTTTACGTTTCTTGCCGTCGACGCGCAATCCATTCCGTTCCACGATGGCGAGTTCGATGTCGTGATTGCGAATCACATGCTTTATCACGTGTTGGATATCGAACAAGCGTTGTCCGAGTGCCATAGGGTTCTCAAAAGTGACGGCTTGTTCTATACCTCAACGATGAGCAAGGCCCACCTTCAGGAAATAGAGCAGCTGGCGAGGGAATTCGCTCCGGATTTACGTGTGCTGGACGATGTTATGGAGAGGTTCCATCTGGATAACGGAACAGAGATCCTATCGTTCCACTTCTCGGTCATTGATCTGCTTCGGTATGAGGATTATATGAAGGTGGATGAGGCGGAGCCGCTCATTCATTACATGACTTCAACGCCTATGAACGCAAGGGATTATCTGAAGGGCGATAAATTAATGGCCTTCAGAGCCTTTCTGAATAAGAGGATAGAAGGAGAAGGTAGTATCTACATTACGATGGACTCCGGGTTTTTCCGATCTAGCAAGAAAGGTCTGCTTGGTGAACCGCACCATAAATAAGGGCAAGTTTTTAGGAGATGACGATCTGCAGCTCTCTTAAAATTAAAAGACCCTTGAAAAAGGGTCTTTGTGCAGAGTAACCATTTTATCGTTGAATCGCATAGCGCAGTTGGACGATGCCACCGCCGAGGGGCTGGCAGTTCAGCAGCTCCACATGCTTATATGAGTAGTTATCTTTATCGATTAGAAGATTCAACCCTCTGCCTTCCATCACGGGCGCCACATTGAAAATCACTTCGTCCACAAGATCTTGGCTGAGGAATGAATTGTGGATATCCGCGCCACCGCTAATGAGAGCGGTTTGATGGCCTTTTTGCCGCAGGTGGTTCAAGGCTTCCTCTGGCGATCTTACAACCGTTACGCCCGGGATATCCGAGACGTTCTTAGAGACGACAACGATATCGATATCGGCAAAAGGCCCTGGCCCACCATTGCCACGCATGCCTTCGAATGTCCGACGCCCGACAATGAAATTCCCTGTATCCTTGACGTGTGTAAAGAAGTCGTCCAGAGCTTCCTTTTTCGGCGGGTTATCTGGACCGGATTGCGCATAATTGCCATTAGCTGATAAGGTTGCCCATAAAATTGTTTTCATAGTAAAACTCCTCCTCTTATTCTCTACCGTATTCTTCGAATTGCTGCAACTACCCGGTCCGGACGATCCTCTTGCACGTAGTGCGAGGCATCCTCCAAAATCTCGGTTTCGTTTAACGGCAAGTATCTTTGCCATTTGGCCATCTGTTCGATCGGGAAGCCTGCGCTGTCTTTCGTTCCCCACAATATTTGAGCAGGCAAATCGGATAAATTCGACAACTTCGATTCAATGTCGGTAAGCCACTTTCGTGCCTTGCGGATCTGTCTTGGAAATACCCATGTCGGTATCCTGGACTTCGGAGTCGGGAACGGGTCGGTATAAGCTTTTCTCAAGCTGTCCGTGACCTTCTCGGCATGATGTATTCCGTGCGGAACAATGATTTTGGCGAAGAAGTTGCACCGTGTTTGAAGCCAGCGGCCGATTGGCCAACCTCCCATGGCGAGTGAAAACAATTTCATCGGCATAATTTCTGCAGGCCAGGCCCAAGTATTCATCACGACGATGCCGCGCAAGTTATTCCGATGCCGTACCGCGTAGTTCAGCCCGATCGGGCCTCCCCAATCCTGAACGACTACAATCATATCTTTCAGATCCAGATGGTTAATCAGATTTTGAATGGCTGCCGATTGCTCTTGCGGCGTAAAGCGGTAACCTGTAGGCGCCTTCGACATGCCGAACCCGGGGTAATCCGGAGCGACGAGCCGGAAATCCTCGCGAAGCTCTTTGATGACGTTCCGATAAAGATATGACCATGTGGGGTTTCCGTGGAGGAGAAGAACCGTTGGTCCTTGCCCTTCATCGAGGTAATGAATATAACCATCACGGTAAGGCAGCCAGCGATCCGTGAACGGGTACTCCATCGGATCCAACTCAAAGGGTCTGTTCATGTTGTGTCCTCCCTTCTTAAACAATGGAATATTTCCCCTCTCTTGGTTTACATCATAATTGCACCATGGTACATTTGAAAAGTAGTTACATTTAAGTGCAATAGTTTCAAAAAATGAACTAAGGAGAGAAAGCCGATGATAGATCGATCCTGTCCAGGCATCGTTGAACCGATCCTTGAGATTCTGGATGGAAAATGGACGCTTCTTCTCTTGTTCGAGCTAATTAACGGGACCCGACGATTCGGGGAACTGCGTCGTAAGCTGCAACCCATAAGTCCGAAAACACTAACAGACCGTTTGCGGCTGTTAGAGGAGAAGGGACTCGTCACTCGTACGCTTTATCCTGGCGTACCGCTGCATGTCGAATATGAACTTACAGAGAGCGGGAAAGCTTTGCAGCCGATTTTTGCCGCGATGTGGACGTGGACTCAGGAGCATGGGACCTTGCTCCGGGAGAATAGGAACGAAAGCGGCGAAGGAGCAGAAAAGGCGCTGTGATTTAAGGCCCATCCGCTGAAGGATGGCCTTAAAACATGCCGATACAGACAGCGCGGTGACACGGCACCATAAGTAAACATGATCATCACAAAGAGAAGCTTCAAGGAACAATTCAATGTCCTTGAAGCTTCTTTGGTTTGATTCCTTATTTACTTCGGTTATTTCTTCCCCTTGCGCACCTTCAACAGCTTGCCCTTGATCGTCGTATCCTGCATCATTGCAAGCACGAGCGGGCCTTTGCCATTGAGAATCTCGACATCGGTCACATGATCGAGAATGGTAATGATACCGATATCGTCCGCGGACACCCCATCGAGCTTGGCGATCGTTCCGACGAAGTCTACAGCCCGAAACTTCTTCTTCTTACCGCCATTGAAGTTAAGCTTCATAATGTTCTTGTTTAATTGCTCGCGCTTATCGGATCGCTGCTCGGGCGCTTTGTTCAGCTTGCGCTCAAACGCTTCTCTGCCTCGATCAACCGTTTCTTCGGAGGGAGCCGCAACTTTCGGAATCGAGAATCCAATGTACGCTTCGATCTCGGCTAGTCGATGACTATCCTTCGATGTGACGAGGGTAATCGCTTTACCGGTCTTGCCGGCGCGTCCCGTACGCCCTGTGCGATGGACATAGCTTTCCTTGTCCAGCGGAATGTCGTAGTTGATGACGTGGGTAATATTCGTAATATCAATGCCGCGGGCAGCTACATCTGTCGCGATCAAGTAACGGAACTGTCCTCTTCGGAACGCATTCATAACCTCGAACCGTTCTTCCTGCTCCAGGCCGCCATGAATACGGTCGCACGGTAATTCGAGATCGGCCATTGCTCGGAATAAGGTATCGACATGCTCCTGCGTGCGGCAGAAAATAATGCAGCTGTCAGGATTCTCGACGATGAGTACATGGTGGAGCACCGCAAGCTTGTCCGCTTCCGTCACCTGAATGAGGGAGTGTTCGATCGTTGCCGTCGTCAGGCCGCTCGCTTTAATCTCGATTTCAACAGGATGGTCCATATACTTACGTGAAAGCTGGGCTACATCCTCAGGGAAAGTAGCGGAGAACAGCATGGTAACCCGCTCACTAGGCAGTGCTTGAATGATCGACTGAACCTGCTCGATAAAGCCCATATTCAGCATCTCATCGGCTTCGTCAATGACGAGATAAGCAATCCGCGTAAGTGATATCGTGCCGCGTTCAATATGATCGAGCACACGTCCCGGCGTACCGACGACGATATGCGTCCGCTGCTTTAACTCCGCCTTTTGCATATGAAAAGGAGATCTACCGAATAAAGGCGTCGCCTTGATCCGCTTATATCGCCCAATGTTCGTAATGTCTTCGTTGACCTGCAGCGCGAGCTCGCGGGTTGGCGTAAGAATTAAGGCCTGCGGCTTATTCTCGTTCCAATCGACTAGCTCGCAGAGCGGAATGCCATAAGCGGCTGTTTTGCCGCTGCCTGTCTGTGATTTGACGACGAGATCCTTCTTCTCCAGGGCGATCGGAAGCACTTTCGTCTGTACCTCGGTTGGCGTCTCATAACCTAAGCTGCTCAGCGCTCTTAGAATCTCTCCACTTAATGGATATTGGGTAAAATGCTGCTTGCTCATCGGTAACCTCATCTACGCTAGATTTGAAAGCTTGAACTTCATTCCAATACTTAACCTCTATTATACTCGGATTTGCTTCCGCATACGAAACGGCACTCCTTAGTGGATGAAAATTAAAATAAATGTTTCTGGAATGTAGAAATCGTTATCTTCTAATCGACTTTAATATATGACAGATAATCACAAACCCAAATTCAGTAAAATCAAAAATAGGGAGGTCTTTTAATGGTTAGATTCTTAGTACTATACACTGAGCCAAATGATATTGAGGCATTTGAGCACTACTACCGCGAGGTACACATTCCCTTGGCTAAAAAACTTCCGGGTCTCCGTCGTTATTCGATAAGTCGCAATACAACGCCAATTCGAGGAGGCATCACATATTACCTCGTAGCCGAACTGCAATGGGACAGTATGGAGGACATCAAAAAAGCATTTCAGTCACCAGAAGGGAAAGTATCAGCCGAAGATGCTGCAAACCTTGAAAAGCTGAGTCCGGGCATGCACAGCATGATATATGAACTTGAGGAGATATTTTAAAACCCAACGTAAGCAAAGTCATAACGGGAGACGATAATTTAATTAGAAATGACCGCTTATTCGACTTTAATAAACTGAGAAAGCACTAACTTGGCGAACATTCCCAATAAAGAGAAGTTATATAAAGAAGCAACCACTCCATTGTCAGGAGTGGTTGCTTCATTAATAGTGATGTAATTTTGTGATCAAACTAATGCATCTGATAACGGCTCCTTATTTCTTAACCACGGGCACCCAGAATTCACCATAGAAGGTGCCGTCGCCGTTATCTTTGCGGTAAGTCGCATTTGGACCGCCGATGTAAGCATAGTCGGTAATTTGTCCCAAGACTTCGCCGAAAGCGCGGTAGGTCAGCTGATCGAACAAAGTCTCCTTGTCTCCATATCCTGCGACCACGATGTACTCGCTATCTGGAAACTCGATGACGCGCGTTGCGTCAGCCACTGATTTACGTGCTTCTACTGCGAAATAATTCCAAGGCTTTCCTTGATAAACCTCGTTGACTGACCACTCGCGATCGTCTTTTGCGGCGTTTTTGAGCTTATCAAATCGTCCGTCAGCTTTGAGTCCGTCCCAAAACGCTGATTTTTCCTTCAGCAAAGCCGGCACGTCTTGAAAATTGGACTGAATTGAAAAGCCGTAAGCGGTCAATACGAACGATTTTTTGCGTTCTAGCGTGTATTCTGCCATGTCGATTCTCCTTTCTCGCAAGCTTGCAGTTCACGTTGTTCCCAATCATTCAACCAAGTTTAGCCATTTACTTTTTTCACGCGAAGACACATTTCACCGTAGAAATCACCGTTTTCAGCTGCTTCGACGAATGTTGCGTTACCAGGCCCAACATATTTGTAGTCCGTGATTTCTTGCAGCATGCCGCCGAAAACTTTGCCTGTGATTTCGTCTGCAAGTCGGTCTTTGTCGGCGCCTGTGCCTGGAACGACAAGGTAGTCGCCAGCGAGAAAATCGAGGACCACCGCGTCTTCCACTTCGAACTCGCCCATCACGCCGAAGCCGCGCCAAGCCTTGCCGCCTATAACGTAGTTGATTTGATATTCTTGCCCGTCAGCGAGCGCGAGCAGTTCAGCCAGCTTGCCGTTTTCCGTGATTTCTGCTTTTCTCGCTGCCGTTTTTGCTGCATTGCCTGCCCAGTCGTTAAAGTCTTCGAACGGTACGCCGAAAGCAGTCATTTTGTAGTTATCCGAGATCGTTTTGATGGAGTAGTTAGTCATTTGATTCTCTCCTTTGAGTGAATTTCCTTTTTACAAGATTGATTCTATTTGCTGAATGTATCAAAAAATGATACTTTTTATTGAGGTTTGTGATACCTATTTGATACAATTAAGTCATGAAGAAAACAGAACGAGTGAACCTGATCATGCGCTACATCAATAACCGCGCGCATTTTACGATTGCCGAGATTCAGCGGGAGTTCAAGATTTCCCGCGCGACGGCGATCCGCGACATTAACGAGATTCAGGAGATGGGTTTTCCGCTGACGACCGAGCTTGGTCGCGGTGGCGGCTACCATGTCATGCAGAATCAGTATCTTCCCGCCGCGCGCTTCACCCCGGATGAGCTGAAAGCGATGTTCATCAGCTTTATCGCTTCGAAAAATTCGCAGCTGCCTTATCTTCAAAATCGCCGCTCAATTACTGAGAAACTCATAGGGATCGCAACGCAAACGCAGCAAGACGAACTAATCGAGTTGAATCATATTTTGCTTTTTGAGAATACGAATCCTGGCAATCCGAATCTATTGGAGCTCGACGATGCGGCGCCTGCGGAACTGAATCAACTGATTTCGCTTGCCGTGCGGGACAAGCATTTGCGCGTGACGTATGAGCTGAGTCCTGGCTGGCCGCAGTTGATGGACGTTTATTTGCTGCATATTTTTAACTCGAACGCTCAGTGGCTGGTCGAGATCTATGATTTCGATACGGATGAGTTTCGGTATTTGCCTGTCGACATGCTGCGGGATTCAGCGATATCCGAACAGGAGATGAAGTTGTCTGAGCAAGAGATCCTAAGCAAAAAACGGCGTGTTGCGCGCGAGTCCAATCTTGTTGTAAGGCTTGATGCGACTGGGATTCAGCGCTTTAAGCGCATGCACCCGCCGGGAATCCTATTGGCATTTACCGGGATGTTTCAGTCGAGCGGAATTTTTAATGTTCAGCTGGATGTGACAGACGTTGATGCGCTTACGTATTACGCGGATTGGCTTATGTTTCTCGGAACGGGGGTTACGTTTGAGCGGATTCCTGACGAACTGCGCTTAATAATGGATGAGCGTCTAGCGTCATGGAGGACAAGGATATGATCACAGCTGGCGAAGGATATAGGAACCGCTATTATCGGAAGCGCAAGCGAAACAAAGTCGATTAGAGGAGGGGCGTCAAGCCTCTCTTTTTTTATTACTGCTTGTGGAATGAGAGTTGAAATTTCTTCTAGCATCTAGTTCGAAGCACGTATATCGACATATTTCGATAGATTATGCTATCATGTAATTCTTGATAAAGTGGTAACGCACTAAAGCTTTTGAGACATCATGACTAAAGGTGGATAAGGTACTTATGAAAAGATTGGCAGCGTTGGCGTTGGCAGCAGTGGCGGCATTTTCTATTATTACAGGGTGCTCGAGCTCGAAGGGGAATGGAGCTGACTCGGACAAGGTCGTAATCGGCATTGATGACAAATTTGCGCCGATGGGATTCCGAGACGATAACAATGAAATCGTCGGTTTTGATATCGATCTGGCGAAAGCGGCTGCCGAGAAAATGGGCAAGACAGCAGAGTTTCAACCGATTGACTGGTCAACCAAAGAATCAGAGTTGAACAGCGGTCGAATTGACCTGATCTGGAACGGATATACGATTACGGACGAACGTAAAGAGAAAGTGCTTTTCACCAAGCCTTATCTGGCCAATGCACAGGTCGTTGTCACGCTCGCTAAATCCAACTTCTCCAAGCTGGATGACCTGACGGGCAAAGAAGTGGGGCTTCAATCGCTCTCTTCGGCAGCAGACGCATTGGACGCAAGCCCGTTGAAAGCAAGCGTTAAGAGAGTGACGGAGTATCCGGATAACGTACTTGCGCTTAACGACCTGAAGATTGGCCGCATTGATGCGGTAATCATCGACGAAGTGGTCATTGATTATTACATGTCCCAAGATAAAGACAGTTTCAAGCTGCTCGATGAGTCGCTGGCTCCTGAACAATATGGAGTCGGTGTTAAGAAGGGCAACGAGGCGCTGCTCGAGAAGCTGCAGACAGCGCTGGATGAGATGAATCAAGACGGAACCGCTGCCGAAATTTCGAAGAAGTGGTTCGGCGAAGATAAAGTATTGAAGTAAACCTAATCGAGGAAGAGATGCAAAACCGGGTTTCCTATGTGGAAATCCCGTTTTTGTTTTTGTGGAGGTATATGGAAATGTCTGCTGATTATTTCACGTCTATCGTCGTCCCTATGCTGCAAGGGGCCAAAATGACAGTGCTTTTGTTCTTAATCGCTATTGTGGTGTCTATCCCTCTAGGTTTTCTCCTTACATTGGCGGTAAAGAGCAGCATTAAGCCGCTATCATGGCTCGCTAATGCTTATATCTATATCATGCGCGGAACGCCGCTGCTCCTGCAATTGCTCGTCATTTGCTTCGGACTTCCTATGATTCCGGGAATCGGAGAGTACTTGGTGCTGGATCGATTTGTCGCAGCTTGTTTAGGATTTATTTTGAATTATGCGGCTTATTTTGCAGAAATATTCCGAGGCGGTTTGCTTGCGATTGATAAAGGTCAATACGAGGCTTCTCAAGTATTAGGATTGAGTAAACGGCAAACGATGGTACGCATTGTTGTGCCTCAAATGTTTCGGATCGTCCTGCCGGCCGTATCCAATGAGTCGATTACATTGATTAAAGATACTGCGCTGCTCTATGCGGTCGCAGTTCCGGAATTGCTTCATTTTGCCCAGACGGCGGTTAATCGTGACTTCACCATTATGCCTTTCTTTATCGCAGGCGTTATTTATTTGGTCATGACATTGCTGCTGACCGTGTTCTTCAAATGGCTGGAGCGAAGATCGAAATTTGAATAAAAGGGATGGCGCGTGTGGCAATCATTGAAGTAGCTAACCTCAGCAAGTCGTATGGCGAGTTGCATGTACTGAAGCAAATGTCGTTTCAAGTGGAGAAGAAGGATGTCGTTGCAGTCATTGGACCGTCCGGTTCCGGCAAAAGCACGATGCTCCGCAGTCTCATTCATCTGGAGCAGATTAACGGCGGGTCGATTCAAATCGCGGGAGACGCTTTGGTCCACAATGGCATCTATGCGAAGCCAGCTGAAATCAAGCGGATTACGTCCAAGATGGGCATGGTGTTCCAGCATTTCAACTTGTACCCCCATCTTACCGTAAGAGAGAATCTGGAGCTTGCTCCGCGAATTGTGAAAGGCGACTCGAAAGCCCATATTCGCAAACGGAGCCTGGAGCTGTTGGAGAAGGTTGGACTGTCCGATAAAGCTTCGGCATACCCAGCTAATCTGTCCGGCGGCCAGAAGCAGCGGGTTGCGATTGCCCGTGCGCTGATGATGAATCCTGAGATTCTGTTGTTCGACGAACCGACCTCGGCCCTCGACCCTGAGTTGACGGGAGAAGTCATGCAGGTAATGAAGAACCTGGCAGAGGAACACATGACGATGATCGTAGTGACGCATGAGATGGGCTTCGCCAGAGAAGTAGCGAATCGGGTCATGTTTATCGACAAAGGCGAGATCGTTGAATCCGGACCTCCACAGCAATTGTTCACGAATCCGAAATTTGACCGGACCAAAGCTTTCTTGAATGTTGGCTTGGCTCAGGAATAAAGGGAAGAGGGCACCCAATGGGGTGTCCTTTTTTGATTTTGCTGAAGAGAAGATAGGGTGGAACTGCTTGGTTCAATATTGTAGTCGCAGGCTCCAATTGGTAAAGTAAAGCAATAGGGGAGGCGATCTAACGCCATGCAGAACGAGGATAAAGTTTACAACACAGCGGTCGAAGCTACGCTTGAGGTGATCGGAGGCAAATGGAAGCCGGTCATTCTGTTCCATCTCACGTTCGGTAAGAAGCGCAATGGTGAATTCATGCACTTAATACCGACAATGTCGCAGAAGGTGCTGACGCAGCAGTTGACCGAATTGGTGAGAGATGGAATTGTGAACCGAATTGCTTATAACCAAGTGCCTCCGAAGGTCGAATATGAGTTAACGGAATATGGGTGGAGCTTGAAAGAGATCCTTCATCTGATGTGCAGATGGGGCGATGTTCATGTTGATAAGGTATATGGCGAGAGGGGCAAGATCCTCTTTGAACCGCCGTTATCGGGCTAAGCCATTAAGGAATGACTTTGCGTCGGCGAAGGTCTTGGAAGATGTCGATAAACATTTTCTCCGTATCCATAAATTCATGGAATCCGAATCGGCGAGCTTTCGTTCCATCCGCGAAGAAGTCGTAATCCCAAGAAAATACGAAATCTCCGAAACGCCAAGACGATACGTCGGCATAACTGTTGTTCTCCAAATCATAGTTCTCAACCATGCTATTCCAGAGCGGTTCTTTATCAGCCATGACGACATCTAATGACATCTGTAATGGAGGGGCAGTCTCGAGCCCGAAGAATGCGCCGATCTTCGGCCACAGTTCATTCCAGCGGAAGAGGTCCCCATTGGCAATGTTGAATGCTTGATTGCCGCAACGTTCGTCAGTCGCTGCCCAGACCGTTGCTTGCGCTAGCAAGTTGGCGTCAGTCATCTCCAGTAAGCTGTTGTAAGCCCCCGGCTTTCCAGGGAAACGGAGCGGCAAGCCCAGTTCCTTCGATATGGAAGCGTAGACGGCGATAACCATCGCCAAGTTCATCGGATTGCCTAATGCAAACCCGCAGACGACAGAAGGGCGCAGGGCAGACCAAGTCCAGCTGCTGCCTGGCTGCCGTCTCTCGAGAAATTGCTGCTGATCGATGTTGAATTCGGGCGGCATATGATTCGCGTCCGTTTCTCTTGCCGGCGTCTTGAAGGGGCCAAGATGCGCGCCATACACCTTGTAGCCTTGCATGAGACTGATATGCTGCAGATTCACGGCGATGGGCTCGATTGCATCGACGACGTTCACAAGCATTGCAAGGTTAGGAGCGACGAGCTCCGCCCATGTAGGACGATCCTGATAGGCCGCGTAGAAGATATGGGTAACGTTGGTCAATTGGCTTAACTTCACTCGCGCATCCTCTCTATTGAGCAAGTCCACTGCTAGATAACGTACGCGGTTCGTATCTTCTCCACCCCTTCGTGAAACCCCGATCATATTCCATTCCTCGAGTGTCGACAGATGCTCGATCAGATTCCGTCCGATCACACCGTTGGCTCCGATGACAAGTGCGGTTTTGCGCGATTGTTCCTCATTCCGATTCATTCCTCATGCCTCCTCAGCTCTTATGGTCCTAATTGTGCAGGAGGAGAAAGGAGTTGAAAAGTACGCACTTTGAAGTCATATAAGCACCTTGAGGTAACGATGGAGCAGCGGAAAAGGCCGCAACACGTTAGAGTATTAACGAATTGAAACAATGTTTAAAAATTAGTGTTGTATGTATCTGAGCGGAAGGATAGAATTGGAAAAATAATATTCAAGAAGACTTTATCATCACATAATGGGAGGGAGCGTATTATGCATCCAATTAAATTGGTTTTGTTTGATCTAGATGATACACTTTTACACTTTGCCGACTATTGGGAAAATAGTGTCAAGGACGCGTTCAGAAATCATTTTTTTACCAGTGAAATGAATAGTAACGATTTATTTGAAGTCTTTAGTCATGTAGAACAATTCTTAGTAAAGAAACTAGATAGCAAACAAATTTCTTTTGACGAATATCGGACTAAACGTTTTCTCTATTCTATGGATCAAATGGGGAAAACAACGGATGTAGAAACGGCAATTAACTTTGAAATGTTCTACCAATCAATAAGTAAGAAGCATATGAAGCCTAATGTGATGTTAAACAAAACCATTAAGGATCTTAGTAATTATTATCAAATAGGAGTTTTAACGAATGGAAGCAAAGGGTGGCAGAATGATAAATTGGAGGCAATCGGACTAGGTGGTATCATTCCAAAAGAGTATGTGTTCATATCCGAAGTTATCGGCTATGAAAAACCGAGCCCAGAAATTTATCATTATGTTCTACGTATGACTTCTTTACCACCAGAGCAGGTACTTGTCGTAGGAGATTCTTGGACCAATGATGTTGCGGCTCCAATACAAGAAGGGTTGAAAGCTATATGGTTAAATAAGAAGAATTATCAAGTACCTCAAGAGCCTTGCCCTCTAGCAGTGATTACCGAAATAGAGGAGTTAAGAGCCATTTTGTTGTCACACGTAGGGGTCAGTCCCCTTGATTGAGTACCTTATTCGCGCTATCCCGCTAACGGGTACGTTAGTTCAACAAACGATCAACCCCAAGGCCATCCTGCACAGGATGGCCTTGTTATTGAACAAAGGAGGACTGCTGTATTAACATGCTGCTCACTCCATGACAAGTCCACCAGTAACCGGTGTGTACGTCCCTGTCAGGAATCTTGCTGCATCGCTTGCGAGAAACGTAATAACCTCCGCAACATCTTCCGGCTCGGCGATCCGGCCCAGCGGTGTAAAGCTGCCTATCACTCGGCCTTCTTCTTCTGAGATCATCATCGGTTCATGGTCTCTTACGAAGCCGGGAGCGACGATATTTGCCGTGATGCCGCATGGGCCGAATTCTTGCGCGATATATCGAGCGAACGCATCAAGCCCGCCCTTTGCCGTGCCGAATGCGATATGTTGAGGCGTGGGGTCTTTGCCTTCCGTACTGGAAAGATAGATGATGCGGCCGAATTGCTGCGCCACCATCGTCGGGATAACGGCCTTCGTTGTAACGAAGGCCGACTTCAATTCAACCGTCAGCTGCTGTTCGAACCGCTCCCAAGCGAGCTCGGCAAAGGTTGAAGCGTGGGCACCAGCATTCGAATGGCAGATCAGAACGTCGATCCGTCCGAATGCGTTCTTCACGGCATCTGCGAGCTGCTCCATCTGCTCTTGGTTACGAGTGTCAGCGAGTACTGCCAATGCCTCGCCGCCTGTGGCAGCAATCTCGGAGGCAACGGATTGGATGGCCGTCTCATTCCCATAATCGGTGACAACGACCCGCGCTCCCAGCGATGCCAGTTGCACGCTGGCTGCTCTCCCGATCCCTCGAGAAGCCCCGGTAACAATGATTACTTTGCCATGCAGAGACTTCATAAGCCAACCTCCTTCCCTAATTTATTCTGTATTCAATCCATCATATTGCCTTGCAATAGCTAGCGCGGTCTGCTTCACCCTGGCGGCAAGATGAGCAGGCTCCAGCACGACGACATCTGTCATATAGTGAAAGGCGGTGCGAATAAGCCAGCTTTCACTAGAAAAGGTCGTGCGCACCATAAGCTGCCCGTCTGGCAGCCGTTCGATATCTTGGTTATCGAATTGGTCCATTACGCTCACTGCGGCTGATGCTTTAAATTGAAGAACGACCGCGAACTTCTCATCCGTCTCAGGCGGCGTCCACCTTTCATTCAACTGCTCTTGCGATTCCTCTCGGCGAATGAAGGTGCCAGCTTGCACCTCTAATTCCTGAATACGAGACAGCTTGAATATCCGATAATCGCTGCGTAAGCGGCAATAGCCATGCAGGTACCATGCATAGTTCTTCAGCACGAGCGCCATCGGCTCGACTTCACGCCCTTGCTCATCGCCTGTTCGGCTCGTGTAGTTGAAACGGATGAGCTTTCGTTCGTCGACAGCTTTACGAAGCGAATCATACCGACTCTGATCCTCTTGGCTGTTCTTCCAAGGGGTGAAATCGATATGAATGCGATGTCCTTCTCCTGTCCGGCCTTGCTCGGCTTGCGTGACCATCGCGCCAACCTTACCGAGCAGGCGGTCCATATTCGAAGAGTCATAAGCCTTCGTAGATGCGAGACCGCGAAGAGCAGTGGAGAGGGCGGTCAGCTCCTCGAAGGACAGCAGCTGTCGATCCAGCCGGAAGCTGTCCATAATCTCATAACCACCCTCCATGCCGGTATAGGAGACGATGGGAATGCCCGCTTGACCAAGCGAATCAAGATCGCGATAAATGGTACGCAGCGATACTTCAAGCTGGTCCGCCAATTCCTGCGCTTGCACCCGCTTGCGGTTGAGCAGCAATATCGTAATGGTCATTAATCGTTCAAGCTTCATCGTCATGTCTCCTAAACCGGCATGTCGCAGCATGCCGTTATATGAATTTAATGTACGGCTGCTAATTCCTCGCCTTCGGCAGCCGGTTCCATTTTGTCCTTCGTCATCAAGAAAGCTGCGATCAGCGCCAGAGCGGCAGGGATAAGACTCCAAGCAAAGGTTGCTTCGATGGACCCCGACAGCCCAGCTGTTACGGTATCCAGAAGCTGAGGATCGACCGATTCGCGGAACGTCGGATTCAGCAGCGAATGCGGATCGCTTAAGTTCAAGTCAGCGGGAACCGCTATGTCGCCTTTGCCAAGTGAATCGGTAAGCTTCGAGAGCATGCTGTGGCTTTGTACAATTCCGAAGATCGTAATGCCAAGCGCCATGCCGAGCGAGCGATTGAAATTCAGCGTCGAGGTGGCCGCTCCGCGCTGCGCCGCCGGGAATGAATGAAGCACGGAAGTGCCTAATACCGAGAAGGAAGCACCAATTCCAAGACCGATAAGAATCATAATTCCCGTAATCGAAAGTCGAGAAGATTCTACCGTAATCTGCGATAGGAGGGCAATACCAGTCACTAGCGTCGCCAACGTCCCGATCATAATGGTGCGGTACTGCAGCTTCGTCATTAGAAATCCGCCTAACGTGGCAGTTACAACCGACCCGAACATCATAGGCAGCAAAGTTAAACCTGAATTGGAAGCCGAACCGCCGAACACGCCTTGCACGTAGATCGGGATAAAGATCGCCGCCGTCATGTAGGCTGCGCCGCTAAGCATGGCGACCAGATTGCTCGTTGCGTACAGTCTGCTGCGGAACAAACCGAACGAAATGATCGGTTCTGCTGCTCTTTTCTCAACCACGACTAGCAAGAAAGCAAGAACCACGAATCCGGCGAACAATCCGATAATTTGCGGTGAATCCCAAGCGTACGTTTTGCCGCCCAGCTCAAGCGCGAAGATAAAGCAGACAACGGCGCCTACGAGAAACATCGAACCCGCCCAGTCGATTTGCTGCCGCGAATGCTCAGCCGACTCCTTATAGAAGAGGACAATCATCAGTAAAGCAACACAGCCGAGCGGAAGGTTGATGTAGAAGATCCAATTCCAGTTAACATGATCGGTGATGTACCCGCCTAGCAGTGGACCAACCACACTCGATAAACCGAACACGGCACCGAATGCACCCATCATCTTCCCGCGGTCTTTAGGCGATACGACGTCGAACAAAATCGTGAACGCAATGGATACCATCGCTCCTGCTCCGATCCCTTGCACAGCCCGAAAAATACTTAATTCAACGATCGATTGCGCGAATCCGCATAATGCGGAACCGATCATAAACATGATGATTCCGAAGATGAAGAACCGTTTGCGTCCATACATATCGGACAGCTTGCCGAAGATCGGCATGCAGGCCATCTCTGCGACCATATACGCTGTGGTGACCCACACGAACTTGTCGAGTCCGCCCATCTCTCCGACGATCGTGCCCATTGCGGTTGAAACAATCGTGTTGTCCATGGACGCCATCAGAATCGCAAGAAGCAGTCCCCCAACGATTGCGGGTAATTTGTTTGTCATACGTTCCATTCCCTTCTTGTACCTGAATTGATTGCTGAACAATCATCTGAGACCATCATAACCCTCCATTGTTGACAACTGTGTGTCAGGGAAGAATGGCTTCAATGGCTTTTTTTATAGACAACAAAAGAACAGTCATGTTTACTAAGCATTGGCGGCGTGGACTTTCAGACATGCCCAAAAACCTCCGTTGGCGGCGGAGGTTTCTAATTAATAAGGCTAAATCATTTTCCCAATCCATCTCTTTCATATAGGTGGCGTTGTCCCAGTACAGCCATTCTTCAACCATTACGCCAGTGAACGAGGACATTATTGGAGTGACTTTCATGTAGACGAGACCACTCTTGAGTGCTGAATACGGTATAATCAAGTTCGTCAAAACGGAATGATTGTGATCTGCTGCGTTGTATCGATTGGCGCAGCCGACTTCAGTAATCATAAGCGCTAAACTAAAGGTATCCATACTGCAGCATTTTTATATTTCGACACGCTTTAACCCCTCCAGTTTGTCCACTAACTAAGATGCTGTCATTCCTGTAGACGTAAGATGTATGTTTGACAATATCCCAAAAAGATTCACTCGAAATACGAACAAACACATGGAAAAGAGAGGAATGAAAGACGTGAGTAAGCGGCGGGAGGGAATAGCCCTTTTTATGCAAAGGCAGGTGCCTATCTTTATCCATCTAGCGGCAGCTCGACAAGGAAAAACTCCTTATATCTGCAGGGGATACGGCTTTCAATGGGAGCCTGAGCGAGAGTTGCTATGGATCATCGTCTTAAAAGCCCAGTGGATGCGTTTGAAAGAATATATGGAGCACCAGCAGCAGTTGGCCGCGCTTCTTACTTCGGGAGTGGACAACGAGTCTTATCAGTTCAAAGGCCGAATCAACGGATTCCGGTCGCTGACAAAGGAAGATCACTTTATGGTTGCCGAGCAGAGCAGAAGGGCATCCCGGCACCTCCCTAGTCTCGCGCCGTTGCTTCAAGTCTCGCCAGCAGAATGTCTAGCGGTCGGCATTCAAATCCAAGCGGTTTTCGTGCAAACGCCCGGACCGGATGCCGGTTCGCTAGTGATGGAAAGCGGGGATCAATGATGCTGCCTGCAGAACTCATGCCTCTATTCGAAGGCGCATTGCCTGCATGCCTTGTCACCGGCTCTGCCGAAGGGATCCCCAATATCGCTAACCTGACCCGAGTGTGGCACGCGGAACCTCATTGCATCGCTATTGCTAACCAGCTCCTGAACAAAACGTATCGAAACCTAATGGAAAACCCGTTTGCGCTGCTCAAAATGGTGAATCCGCATGATCTCATTCACTGGGAAGTTTCCGTTCGTTACGTCCGTTCCGAATACGAGGGGGCCCTCTTCGAACAAATCAGACAGGATATAGAGACGGTCTCATGGGTGGCTGGAGTCCCGCTACCAGCGCCTTTGCGATCCGTTGTCGTATTTGAAGTCGTTTCGGTACGCCAATGTGTCGAAGAATCCGTCCATCTGAAACCGGCCCCGGAAACATATGGCGATTTGCTGAACGTACTGGCAGCCGTTCACGAATGGAACCGGTTATCCTACTGGATTCCGGGGGAGAACGATCAGGATGTAAAGCTGCAAGCCTCTCGGGGAGTGCCCGGAGCCGGAGTAGACGCGGCGGCATTCGAATCGATGAAGAGACTCGCATTATTGGTCAAGAGTGATCGCCGAATCGTCCGTTTAACAAACATCCGCTCCCAGCTTAGGTATCTTCATTCGATCCGCTCTGAATCGGAAGCGCAGGAAGATAGGCTCGAGACTCCTTTAACAGAAGCGACACCCGTCAGTTATTTGGCGTTTCCTATCCTCTCATCCCATGCGGTAATCGGTATCGTCTGCTGCGAAGGCAACAGCGGACAGATGGCGTCCGTTCATTCGAGAGAGGACCGCTACCTTACCGGTCTTGCTGCCAAGCTTGGAGAAGCATTGCTCACGATAACATCCGTGCCTGCGCAGGAGAGAGAAGCATTGTTCAAGCAGGTGATCGAGCTTGCCAAGCTGCAATGGGAGAAGGAAGCCGACCCGTTCCATTCAAGCCTCAGCGCAAGGGAGCGGCAGGTGGCGGCCAATGTCGCTAAAGGGCTTACGAATGCGGAGATCGCGAAGCAGTTGTTTATTAGTCCGAGAACCGTAACGACGCATCTAGAACGGATATACCAGAAGCTGAATGTACCCTCCCGTGCTGCATTGACACGTTATGTAATGGAGAAGGGGCTGCTCACGGACGATTCCGAATGAGTCTGGAATAAATACGTATTTTCACCGATATGAGCAATGACACCCGCTTGCTAAGATGAGAACAAGAAAATGAATTCTCATTGAAAGCGAGGTGATATCGATTGGTATGCTTGATCGTCATCCATGTTTTATCCGCAATCTTGGGCTTGGGACCGGCTTACGCATTTCCATTCATCCTGCGGAAGGCATCCACGGCTGAAGAAATGAAGAGAAACTTGACGCAAGTCGCGTACTTGGAGATCTTCCCCAAAATATTCGGTACGATGGCCATTCTCTCGGGACTCTTATTGTTCTTCTTAGGTTCGTACGGTCCGTTCGCACAGGTATGGATTATTGGTTCCTTGGCGGTTTATGTTGTGATTGAAATACTCATCATCGGATTGTTGAACCCAACAGCCAACAAGCTGCTGAAGCTCATCAACGAGACTGGGGCGGCAGCCTTGGAAGAACCTGCGGCACATTTGATCGGTCTATATGCTCGTGTACGCAATCTTCATCTGTGGGCGGGGATACTGGGGCTTGTCATATTCATCTTCATGATTGTAAAGCCGGATTAAAGGGGGCGGAGGCATGGATAAAGCTTTACAGAAACGATACTTGTCCTGTCTTCAGGCCGATATTCAAATGCCGACAATGGAATATTTGCGTTTGTTGGTCCGAAGGCACCTGCACAAGATTCCGTTCGAAAATTTGAGCAAGTTTCATTACTACTTGAATCAAGGCAAGACCGGGTGGGGATGGCTTCCGTCGTTAGAAGCCTTCTTAGATCATGTCGAGCGCGAGCGATTGGGAGGGAATTGTTATATTCTGAACCTCCATTTCGGCCGGCTGCTTCAATCGCTCGGGTTCCAGACGGAAATCGTTCGGGCAACGAACGGTAATGCGCATCTGGCGAATAAAGTGACCGTCGAAGGGCGCGCCTACTATGTGGATGTGGGCTATGGGGCGCCATTGTTCGAGCCATTGGATCTAGAGGAGCAACCTCGGTTCTCTCGCCGCGGGGAAGAAGTGGAGATCGTTCGGCTGGATGCCAGCCGTTACATGATCGATAGAAGGGCGAATGGGCAGAGCTTCGTAACGAAATATATCGAGTGGACGCCAGTCGAAGCGGAGAGCTTCGAGCCGGATATAGCCCATTCGCTTAGGGACGAAGAGGATAACCCATTCATGCGTCGTATCGTTGTGACTTTATTTAAACCGGACGCTGCGTATTCGGTTATCAATCAGAAGCTGTTTATTAAAACGGACCACAGTACCGAGGTTCATGAATATTCCCGTAAACAAGATTGGATGGCGATGATGGAAACAATGTTCGGTTTTCGGGAGGATCGGCTCGATCAGGCGCTCCGGTTTGTTGCTGAACGCGGAAACCGGTTGTTTGCGGAAATCTAAGATATGAAAACAATCCATGGAGGTAATAAATCATGAAAAGAAAAAGCGTGATTATGACGGTAGCAGCTGCAGCTATGATGGCTGCCGCAGTCCCGGCGTATGTTGCTGTCAAGGCGGAAGCAAAGCCTGAGAGAACAGCTGTAGCAGTCAAAGCGGAAGCGAAGCCGGAGAGAGCTCTAGCGGTTGCAGGTAAGATTGGCCCAGATTCAAATCAGCCGGATATGCCTGAAGTTCCGTTGGTGTAGCTAAGCGATAAGGGGAATATATCCTCCCTCAGATTGTAGAGAAACCCACCGTTTTGAATGGTCAAGACCCCATTTTTCGGACATTGAAAAAAGCCCTAGGCTGCAAGCTGGCGTCGGTACTCTACCGGCGTCAGCTTGTTTAATTTACGTTGTGGGCGACGGAAGTTGTAAAACTCGATATATTCCTCAATTCGCCTTTGTACCTCGTTCACACTTCGGATATCATAAGGATAGAGCCCTTCGACTTTTAGATGGGAGAAGAAGCTCTCCATGGAGGCATTGTCATAACAGTTGCCTCTGCGCGACATGCTGATTTGGGCGCCAACCTGTTGCAGCATGTCGTGGTAATCGTGAGACGTGTACTGGAATCCTTGATCGCTATGCACGATCAATCCAGTCACGTCTTTCGTTCTTTTGAAGGCCTTCCTGAACGTTTCTAGAACAAGTTCCTTGTCATTCCGTAAGCTCATATGGTAGGCAACCGTCTCATTGTTGAAGAGATCTTTGATGACAGAGAGGTACACCCATGTATCAAGGACGCGGTACTGAGTCACATCGGTTACCCATTTTCGGTTCGGCTTATCGGCTTCGAAATCGCGATTCAATACATTTGCTGCGACACGATCGCCT
>NZ_BTCK01000016.1:0-124052 GCF_033239625.1 Paenibacillus sp. CCS19 | reverse complement strand
AAGCGAGGGAATGATTCTGTAGAAGCGATAGCGTTCGCTTTGGACTTTGGATTCCTACTACGTCTGATCTGATTGTTCATGGAATCCGAAGTTCACGGCGATCGAAAGAACATTCCCTCGCGAAGCCCCCCCCCGCACACGACATCCCTCGCGAAGCGACTGCACACGCCATTCCTCGCGAAGCGACTGCATATTCCTGAAGCTAAGCATAGCGCAAGCGGAAGTCCCCCTCAATTTACCACCCCCAAGGAGAATGTTTAGTTGGAGCCGTGTGCCTGAGAGCGAAGCGAGGGAATGATTCTGTAGAAGCGATAGCGTTCGCTTTGGACTTTGGATTCCTACTACGTCTGATCTGATTGTTCATGGAATCCGAAGTTCACGGCGATCGAAAGAACATTCCCTCGCGAAGCGCCCCCCGCACACGACATCCCTCGCGCAGCGACCCTGCACACGACATCCCTCGCGAAGCGACCCCGCACACAATCATTTTCAACCCTACCCAAGCTCCACCTAATCATTCTCCCCTTATCCAATGATTTTCCGAATTGTTCCCCTCTGAAAGCGCTTGCTATGATGAGTGTGTCAAACACGACGACACCGATCAAGACTGCATCACGAATGACACAACTTTATAGAATCAGGGGGAAATGAAGCTATGAAGAAGAAAAAGTGGCTAACGCTTGCACTTGCTACATCTTTGACAGCGCTTGCGCTGACAGGTTGCGGAAGCGACAGCGACAACAACGGTAATGAATCGAGCACGAGCACGGATACGCAAACGAGCACGGACGCACAGAACTCGGCACCGGTTAAACTGACGGCAATCTTTACGAAGCACCCGCTGACCAAAGAGCTTGCGAAGATGGAGTGGCTCACGGAAGCTGCGAAACGAGCGAACGTTGAGATCAAATGGCAAGAGGTAACGGCTGACTGGGGTCAAAAGAAAGCGGCGCTGCTCGCTGGCGGCGACGTACCGGACTTGATCATCGGACCTAACGCGATTACGGACGCTGACTACTCGCAATTCCCTGGTCTGTTTGCAGACTTGACGGATCTGATCGCGAAGGATGCACCGAACGTACAAGCGATGTTCGACGCGAAGCCTGAGACGAAGACGATCTCAACGCAAGCGGACGGCAAAATCTACGGTCTGTCCAAATATCAACGTTTCTGGCCGGCAACGGTTTCCAGACAATATATCAACCAGCAATGGCTGGACAACCTTGGCCTGCAAATGCCAACGAACTGGGACGAGCTTTACAACGTCCTTCTCGCGTTCAAAGAAAAAGACGCGAACGGCGACGGCGATGTGAACGACGAGATTCCAATGGACTTCGCGCCAGTTGGCACGGGCGGCTTCGGCTACTTCCACCCAACCGTACTGCTCGGAAGTCTCGGCATCACGCTGACGGACGGCAGCGGTCAAGGCTACTTCCTGGAAGACGGCAAAGTGAAAAACTTCTTCCTCGACGAGCGCTACAAAACGTTTGTTGAATTCCTCAACAAATGCTTCGCAGCTGGCCTGATCAACAAAGAAGTATTTACGCAGGACTACACCAAATACCAATCGGTTGCACGCGGTACGGGCGACAAAGCGAAAGTCGGCTTCTCGTGGGGCTGGGAAGTAACGGACCGCTTCGGCAACGCGCTGGCACCGCAATACACGGCTATGGCTCCGCTGAAATACTCGGCTGACGACAACACGCAATTGGGCTGGGACTACGACTACAACTCCCTGAACTACGGCGTGAACATGGTATCGATCTCGGCCAAATCGAAGAACAAAGACGCAGCAATGCGCTTCGTGAACGAGCTGTACGATCCGAAAGTAAGTATGCAAGTACTGTTCGGCTCGATCGGACCAAACATCAAAGACAATGGCGATGACACGTACTCCGTGCTTCCGCCGACTGATACGGCAATGGATCCGGGCACTTGGAAATGGACATCGACTTTCGCAGACAACGGTCCAATGTACATCGCAGACTCGCTTAACCTGACGCTTGGTACGGACATGCAATCGGTCGGCAAACAAACGGATCCGCTCATGAGCGTAATCAACGCAATTGACAAGGATAAGGACGTACTGCCAAGCATGTTCATCAAGTACAGCTCGGCTGACAACAACGCGATGAGCCTGAACAATACGAACCTGATGAACCTGGCGATGTCGAAATTCTCGCAATGGGTGACCAAGGGAGGAATTGAGAAGGACTGGGACAGCTATGTGAAGAACGCGCAGAAAACAGGCGTTCAACAGAACATTGAAATTATGCAAAAGTACTACGACGACTACATGGCTAAGAAGTAACAACCAGTGACGAAGATGCTGTGCGCCTGTCACACTGCGGTGCGCAGCATTTTCATTCCAATAAGTCGCAATAGGTTCCCTGCTTACTAAACCAACTACAAATCTATAAGTTTCCGAGTATTTCTCCGGAATGAAACGCCCTGCGCCGACTGTTGACGGCGACAGCCGTTTCACCTTGACAAGGGAGATTGATCGAATGTCTACGCAAACGAAGCTATCGGTCCCGGCGAATCGGGAAGCCGCAATTAAGGCGAGAAAGCCAAGCATTTTCAATACGTTCCGCCGCGACTATCAGCTGTGGATCATGGTCATCCCTGCGATTATCGTTATTTTTATTTTCAACTACATTCCGATGTACGGCATTCAGCTTGCATTCCGTGACTACGACTATACCAAAGGTCTGACGGGCGGGGAGTGGCATGGGCTCTATTATTTCAAGATGTTCATCGACAACTACCTGTTCAAAGACATTATGTGGAATACGATCAAAATCAGCTTGGCGACCATCATTATCGGCTTCCCGGCTCCAATTCTTCTAGCGCTTCTCATTAACCAGATTCGTTGGAAGCGGGCGAAGAAGACGCTGCAGACGACGGTTTACATGCCTCACTTTATTTCCATCGTCGTCATGGTCGGCATGCTGAACGTTATGCTGTCGCCGAATACGGGCATCGTCGGCAATTTGATGAACCATCTCGGCTACGGTGATGTGAACCTGCTCGCAAGCACGAACAGCTTTATTCCGGTTTATGTACTCTCAGACATTTGGCAGCACTGCGGCTGGAACAGCATTATTTATTTGGCTGCCTTGTCCAGTGTGGACCCGCAGCTGTATGACTCGTCCAAGATCGACGGCGCTAACCGTTGGCAGACGATTCGTCACATCGACCTGCCGTCTATCGTACCGACGATGATCATCCTGTTCATTCTGAGCATGGGTAACGTGCTTGGCACAGGATTTGAGAAAATCTTCCTGATGCAGAACACGCTTAACCTGCCGGTATCCGAAGTTATTGCAACTTACGTGTATAAGATTGGTATTCTGTCGAACCAAATCAGCTATTCCTCTGCGATCGGCCTGTTCAATACGCTCATTAACTTCTTCTTCTTGTTCGTTACGAACGCGATTGCTAAGCGAGTATCGAACATTAGCCTATGGTAGAGCGAGAGGGGGTAGCATACGGTGGAAATGATCCGTTATCGTAAAAAAACAGCCAACGACATGATCTTCGATCTAGGCGTCGCTGTGCTGGCTGTATTATCGTTTCTTATTGTCGCATATCCATTGTATTTCATCGTGATCGCTTCAATCAGCGATTCGACGCTCGTTGCGACCGGTAAGGTGCTGTTATTCCCGAAAGGAATCAGCATGTTCGGATTCAAAGAGATTTTCGGAGACTCGCGGATCTGGATCGGTTACCGCAATACGGTCGTATACACTTTGCTTGGTACGTTCGTGAACTTGCTGTTCACGCTGCCTGCCGCGTATGCGTTGTCCAGACCCGAGTTCCGCGCAAGACGGTTTCTCATGTTCGTCTTCGTCATTACGATGTTCTTCAGCGGCGGCTTGATTCCGACCTACCTGCTGATCAAGAGCTTGCACATGACGAATACGATGTGGGTATTCATCTTCCCGTTCTGCGTTAACGTATTCAACCTGATCATTACGCGTACATTCTTCGAAACTTCGCTGCCGAAGGAGCTGTACGAAGCGGCATCGATCGACGGCTGCAGTCACTTCACGTTCTTCCGAACGGTTGCGCTTCCGCTGTCCAAAGCCGTCGTATCGGTCATCGGCTTGTACTACCTCGTAGCGCATTGGAACGACTTCTTCACAGCGCTCGTCTATATTCGAGACAACGAGCTGCAGCCGCTGCAAATTATTTTGCGCGACATTCTGTTGTCCAACCAGGTGTTCGAAGGCGGCGCAGGGGCAGGCGGCGAGTCCGGCGGCTATGCGCAGCAATTCGCTGACCAAGTCAAATACGGCGTCATTCTCGTATCGACGCTGCCCATCCTGATCGTGTACCCGTTCATTCAGAAGTACTTCGAGAAGGGCGTTATGATCGGTTCGGTCAAAGGCTGACCAAACAGCAAACACCTCCAATCTCTGCAATTCATGCGGAATTGGAGGTGTTTTATTGTTTACTTCATAAAGAAAGGGATTAGACTGGTAACGGCTAATACAATAACAATAGCTAGTCCTATACCATGAAGGAGGAATTCATCGAGTGGATGCACTTATTCGACTATACCTCGAGCAGCTGCAATCATCCGATAAGTACATACGCAATGAGGGATACATAGGGTTGTTGGAAGCGGCAGAAGAAACGGTAGACTGGGCTTATGAATGCTGGGATTTGATCAAGAGCGATCTCACGCATTCGGACAATCATCGCAGAACGATTGCCGTACAACTGCTGAGCAAGCTGGCGAAGAGCGATCCGGAGATGCGGATCATGGACGATTTTCCAAGATTGATGGCGGTGACGCGAGACGAGAAATTCGTAACGGCGAGACATAGCCTGCAGTCGCTGTGGCAGATCGGATTAGCAGGACCGCAGCAGCGAGAGATGCTGATTGAAGGATTGGCAGTACGTTACGAGGAATGTATCGAGGAGAAAAATTACACGTTGATCCGATTCGATATCATTCACAGCATGCGGAGGTTGTATGATCGTGTGAAGGAACCGTATATTCGCCAAACCGCTCTTGATCTCATGGAGAAGGAAGCGGATATGAAGTATCGGCGCAAATATGCTGGCGAGTGGAAGAAAGCGGTCAAAGGTCCGTCTTAGTCTAGAGGAGGCGGGCCGCTAACGACTAAGCAAACAAGGGGAAGGGTGCTTACAGTTGGGCATTACAATTCAGAACGTTATCGATTTGATGGTGAAAGGGCCGATTCCGAATACCGTAGACGGGCTGCTTGCAGGCAATCCTGAAGATGAAGCGAAGGCGATTGCGGTCGCCTTTATGCCGTCTCAGTACGTGATCGAAGAAGCGATCGCACGAGGTGCGAATTTGCTCATCACGCATGAGGGACCGCATTACGCCCATCGTGATCCCATGGAAGTGCTGAAGCAGGACTCGGTTTTTGTGGACAAAAATAAAACGATTCGGCAGTCTGGTCTTGCGATCTACCGCAACCATGACAGCGTGCATCGCGTACAGCCGGACCTTATAACAGCCGGTCTGATCGAGCACCTGGATTGGAACAATGATGTCGCAGAAGTACGTGAACATGCCTCGATCGTTGCGCTCCCTGCGGCGAAGACGTTGGCTGAAATCGTGCAGGATGTCAAAGAGAAGCTCGGCATTGAGTACGTTCGTGTTGTTGGCGATCCATCGACTCTTTGTCAGCGAATCGGGTTATCCGTAGGCTATCGAGGCAGTGCTTCGGTTATGCTTCCGCTAACACAGCCGGAGCCGCCGGACCTGTTCATTATTGGAGAAGGGATGGAGTGGGAGATACCTGCGTATGTGACCGACGCGGTACAGCAAGGGAAACGCAGGGCACTTATCGTGCTCGGGCATGCCGAGAGTGAAGTTCCGGGCATGAAGCTGCTTGCGGATCAGCTTAGCTCCGGCCTTGATGGCGTTCCGGTATATTTTATTTGTGAAAAACCGCTTTTCCAGCTGATGTAGCATTGCCAAATTTACCCACATGCGCTACACTTTCAGCATTATCGCTGAGAGGGCGGGTTCTTCTATCATGAAGTCCCGCGGAGGAGGCAGTATGAATACACAAACACCGGATGGGTTTGCGCCCGTCCAATCCATGCGTCAGCTCGTAGGGCCGCTTATCGCTATTATCGTAGGCATCTTTATGGTTATTCTCGATTCAACGGCGATGAACGTTGCGCTTCCCGTATTAAGCGACGACTTCGGCCGCACGCTGCTTGATGTGCAGTGGACGGTGACCGGCTACGCGCTTGCGCAGGCCGCGGTCATTCCGCTTGCGGGCTGGATGTCCGATAAGTTTGGCGCGAAGCAAATTTTCATCATCTCGCTGCTGTTGTTCACGATTGGTTCTGTATTGTGCGCGCAAGCGAACACGCTGGAGCAGTTGATCGTATTCCGCGTGCTTCAAGGGCTTGGCGGCGGTATGGTGCTGCCGATCGCTTTCGCGATGACATTCCGCATGAGTCCGCCCGAGAAGGCGGGCAGCATTATGGGTATGATGGGCTTTCCGATACTGATGGCGCCGGCGCTTGGGCCGATGCTGGCCGGGTATTTGGTCGATTATGTGAATTGGCAGTGGATCTTCCTTATTAATCTGCCGATCGGCATTATCGGTCTTGCGCTTGCATTCTGGCAATTGCCGAAGCTGCCGAAGCAGGCATCGACTTCACTTGATATGCTCGGCATTATTCTAGGTCCATTGGCGTTTGCCGGATTGTCTTATGGACTTAGCGAAGGCGGGGTCAGCTGGTCGTCGGATAAAACGATTATCGGCTTGGCTGGAGGAGCAGTTGCACTCGTATTGTTTATCATCGTAGAGCTTACTCGCAAACAACAGCCGCTTCTCGAGCTGCGCGTATTCCGCTCGGCGTTGTTCACACGCGGCATCGTTGTACAGTGGGTCATGCAATTCACGATGTTCGGAATCATCTTCATGATTCCTTATTTCATGCAGAAGCTCATGGGCATGGACGCGTTTCACGCAGGAATGTGGACGCTGCCGCAGGCGCTCGCCGCTGCAACGTTCATGCCGATCGGCGGACGATTATATGACCGTATCGGAGCTCGTCCGCTGTTATTCGTCGGTTTGCTGCTCGTATCGGCCGGCGCATACCTCATTGCGCAGATCGATTCCGATCAGAGTCCATGGGCGTTCCTTGTCCCGCGTATTCTGCTGGGAGCAGGTTTCGGTATGTCGTTCATTCCGTTGAACACGTATCTGATTCAATCCGCACCGCCAAGTCTGGTCAGCCGAGTGACATCGCTGACGAGCGCAACGCAGCAGGTCATTACGTCTTTCTCCGTTGCAGGCTTGACGACGATCATTGCGAATCGGACAACGAAGCATATCGAAGACGGATTGAAGCCGATACCGGATGCGATGTCTTCTGCGTTCCATGATGCGTATTTGCTTCTGTCGGTGCTTGCGCTTGTTGGGTTCGTGCTTGGACTTACGCTTCGCAAGCCGAAGGTGACGGTATCGGGCGATCAGCAGAACCTAGCGGTTAACGAGTCGATGATGGGTTAAACCAAGTAAGGCTGTATGTCGGTCATCATGCGATGACGGGTGTACAGCCTTATTTTTATCTGCCTATTGAACCTCAATGTCAGGGCAAATGTGCTATGCTTGTGCATATTAGCAAATCTTGCATAAGTTCGATGGTAGATGAGACGGACAGGCCTGTGGATACGATAGGAGACCGGATGAGAGCGACGAATGGGAGGTTACGAAGAATGGAATATCGGCAGTTGGGTGCAACAGATTTGAAGTTGACGCCGATCGGTCTTGGTACATGGCAGTTCAGCGGTGGACAAGGCCTAATCGGCAAGTATTGGTCTACGCTCCCTGATGAGCAGGTCCGTGATATCATTCGAATTTGTTTGGAGGGCGGCATCAATTGGTTCGATACGGCAGAGATTTATGGCAATGGCGAGTCGGAGCGGGTTCTAGCCTCTTCGCTTCAAGCGCTTGCTCCGTTGAGTGACGAAGCACGCATTGCGACCAAATGGTGGCCGATCATGCGAACCGCCGCCAACATTCCGCGTTCGATCGGAGAGCGGCAGAAGGCATTGGCCGGACGAACGATTGATCTGTATCAAGTGCATCAACCGTTCTCGTTTTCTTCGGCTTCAAGCGAGATGAAGCAGATGGCGAAGCTGGCGGAGCAGGGGCTAATCCGCCATATTGGCGTAAGCAATTTCTCGGCGAAGAAGATGAGAGAGGCCGATCGTACACTGCGCGAGCATGGCCTGCGGCTTGCTTCGAATCAGGTCAAGTACAGCCTGCTGGACCGGCAGATTGAGCACAATGGCATTCTGGAAACGGCGAAGGAGCTCGGTGTTGCGATCATCGCTTACAGCCCGCTGAAGCAGGGGCTGCTGAGCGGCAAGTTCCATCGCAGCCCTGAATTGCTGAATGGGATATCGGCTATGCGCCGAATCAACGGTGGATTAAAGCCGGAGGCTGTTGAACGTTCGCGGCCTTTGATGACGCGTATGGATCAGTTGGCAGCGCAGTACGGGGTATCGCCAACTCAAATTGCGCTCAATTGGCTCATTCATGCGAATGGCGATACCGTCTTCGCTATTCCAGGCGCTTCGAAGCCGCATCACGCAGAAGAGCTGGCGGGGTCGATGCGCTTCAAGCTGACGGCTGTTGAGCTGGCTGAGTTGGGGAGCATTAAGGTCTAGGCAGTAACTGGCGATCCGCTGATGCATCACGAACGAATCTTGGAGTTCGTTACGTAGTGAAAGAGGCCGAATTCGAGGTAATAAAGGAGAAGGACATCCCGAAGACGTCCTTCTCCTTTTGTTATGTCTATTAGTCTAGTCCCATAGTCTTTCGGTACAAATTCAGCATCGGCTTCGTTACGGGATCGAATTTGCTCTCATCGGCCAAGCTGATCCATGCTACTTCAATAATGTCTTCATTGTAGGCGCCTGCAAAATCATGCAGCAGCTCGCCGCCCATAATGCGGGCAGCGAAGGTGTACTTGTCGAACTGCTCATGAAGCAGCTGCACAATCTGTACCTCATATCCAGTTTCTTCGCGCAGCTCACGGATGCAGGCTTGTTCCGGCGTTTCGCCTTCTTCAATTCCGCCTCCGGGGAAGTTCCAGACGATGTCGCCGCGTTGAACGAATTGCTTAACCATGAGCACATGTTGATTTTGTATGATGATAGCTTGAGCAATCATAGCATCGCTGCGCCTCACTTTTGTTGTAATTGGATAGTAATCAACTGCTTCGCACGCTTAACGCCTGTTATTCGCAAGCAACGCCATCGCCATCCCGGTCGAGCTTCTTGCTGTATCCGGGGTCATCTTGATGCAGCGGAGCTGCACCTGCTGCACGGACGTCTGTGCAATTGTTGTAGACGACCGTTTTCGATTCGGTAGAGTCTGAAGTGGAAGAAACATTCGATTCTACTGGTTTCGTGGTCTTCGGGCTTGCTTCGTAAGTTGCTTTACTGTCCGCCTTGGTCGTTTCTTCTACAGAACTCGTATTGGATTGAGTTGTTCCCGCACCTGCGGCAGCGTTGGTCACCGCCGAGTTAGATCCTGTGCGAGCGGCCGCATCCAGGTCCGATCCGATCTCATTCGAAGCCTCTGCATCGTCGATAACGATCCATACACGTGTGCCATTCGCATAATCATCGAGCTGTCCGCCGATCCATGAACCGGCTCCGCGATTATCGCTAGGTGTTACATAACGAATGTCAGCGCCTGCGCCGCCTTCGGCGCACATCGCCATCGGCCACTCATCCCGGTCATAACCTCTCTTCGTCGGTATACCGGCTAATGAAGCTTCCCGATGTTTATCCGATGCTGTTCGATCGATGGTACAGATAGCGGATTCGCCCTTTGCAATGGCGTCTTGAATATGATCGGCTGTCTCGGGATACCGGTCAGCCGGGAAAATAAGCTTTACGTCGTATTGATCACTTGATGGTGCTGCTGCAGAATCAACTTTGCCGCCTGAGTCTTGCGACATGGATGGAATGAAACTAATTGCAATAATGGCTATGCCAATCGTCCACATAATGCCAAGAAAGCGGGCCGATCTGCCGAGCCGCCGCCACCTGAAGAGAAGCAGCAGGAACGGGACTAGCAGCCATCCAACGATGCGCCACATGATGGATTCATTCCCTTCGTATGTAAAGGTGCTTTAGTCACTACTATTCTACCACATAACAAATTATCTTTTCCTAAACTATTAGGAAAAGTCAATTTGTTATTGGCGATAAAGCCTACCTCTAAACGCGGTCGCTCATCCATGAATGGCTTCGATAAGGTGATTTCCGTCTGGGCTTATTTGTGTAGCTGGACTCCTATTCGCGTTCGAAGATCATTGGGAGATCCTCAATCATTGGTAACCGATAAGATCGATGACATTTTCCATAAGATTGTAAGTCGTTGCTAGAGATGATATGATGAAAGTAACGAATATTTGATTTAAGTTACTTAATTCATATATCTGAGGTGTATGCAGTGAGCGATGATCCAATCAAAATCGGTGTTTCGAACAAGGAAGGACAGCTTGGGTTCTTATTTACAAGAGGCGGTTTGCGGGAGGGAGCGGGCCGTAAGGGTATCGGCGTGACGAAGAAAGTTTCGCTTACGCTGCCAGACGAATTGTGGGACAAGCTGGAGCGGCATTGTACAGACCACGGTCAATCCCGCTCAGAGGCGATTCGGCACATCCTTGAGACTTTTTATTCCTCGTAGAAACGTTGAATTACCTTTTGAAGAGAGGCGGGAGAGACGGTTGTTAATTCATATTACGAAGGAGCGTCTTATGCACGCTCTTCAGCATGTGCTTAAGGCGGTGTCTGCGAACAACCCGATACCGATTCTGACAGGCATTCATATGGAAGCGACAGCGACCGGGCTAATCCTGACAGGCAGCCATTCGAGCATGTCGATAGACGCTAGAATCGAGCAGGATGGGGCAGCGCTAACGGTGCTTGCGACAGGCAGCATCGTCGTATCGGCGCGGTATTTCTACGAAATCGTGAGAAAGCTCGATGACGGTCTTGTCATTGTGGATGGGATAGAATCGGCGGTAATCGCTGCGATTTCGACCGAGAACACCTCGATTCGTTTGTGCGGCATGGATGCGGCACTCTATCCGAAGGTGAATCGAATCGATGATGACTCCACGATCAATCGGTTTCGTATGACTAGCGGTTTGCTGAAATCAGCGATCAAGCAGGTGGCAGTAGCCGTATCGACTTCCGAAAGCCGTCCCGTTCTAACCGGCGTGTGTATGTCCTATCGAGGTGGAAGCGAGCTGCAGTTCACAACGACGGATGGCATTCGGCTGGCGACCTGCTCCATACCGATCGACAATCACGAAGACAACCTTGAGCCTTCGGATTTCATCGTTCCCGGTCGATGTATGCTTGATATGGCGAGCATGCTAGCTGATCACGAGACTTACATAGAGCTGGAAGCAAGCGCCCAACAAATCGTATTCCGTACGACAGCTTTACATATTCAGATGGCATCGATCGAAGGGGCTTTTCCTTCTGCTAACGCGATTATTCCTCGAACTTATCGTTCCGAGATTACGATTGAGACGGCACAGCTCCTGCTTGCCTTGGAGCGAGCAACGGTGTTGGCAGGAGATCGTATCGTCAGATTAACCGCGAATAGAGAACGGTTGTGCATCGTCTCGCGTTCGGCGGCAATCGGAGATATGAAAGCGTCCGTACCTATCGCAGCAATGAAAGGTGACGAATTCGAGCTGTCCCTTAATGGTAAAATGCTGGTCGACATCGTGCGATGCTTCGACTGTCGCCGCCTAAGACTCTGGTACACGGGTGACCGCAGTCCAATCGTCCTGCAGCCAGCTGGTAAAGAGGGAACTTCTCCAGTGTTGTATCTGCTTACGCCAGTACGTACGCCGGTGCAAGCAGGCTAATCGTTATGGTGATCGGCGGCATCGCAGATCAATTAGCCTATGGACAGATGCTGCAGCGCTTATTGCGTCGAATTGTACGCCAAATAGATTGTAACGGTTGCATTAGTAGCTATTCAGATAGAATCGGTGCTTTCTCATCATAAAATAAGTACATAAGCGCAACAGCAACCGTAAGCAGTCCAAACATCTGTCCTCCGGCCCAATAGACGCGCTCACAACCGTAGCGCGATAAGCTGGATCGAACTGGAACCAGCCCGTACGATCCGAAGCAGCTAACCACAAAGAAGGCACCGCGCGCTCGCGGTGCCTTCTTCATATTGCAACCAACCTCTATATGATTAACGAAGGTTCTGAATGTCTACTTCTGGGTTCGTATCTGCTTCGTAGTCGACGCCGTCTGTCTCGAAGCCGAACAGTTGGAAGAACTCGCGGTGGTAGCCTTTCAGATCGGACAGGTCGTATACGTTCTCCGTCGTCAGATCCGCCCACAGCTGAGCAACCTCAGCTTGTACGTCTTCGCGCATTTCCCAATCGTCCAGGCGAATGCGGCCTTGTGCGTCAACCGGCGCTTCCGCGCCGTTGTACAGGCGGTCGCTGAACAGACGGTACATTTGCTCGATGCAGCCCTCGTGAATGCCTTTTTCCTTCATGACTTTGTACAGTGCGGAGATGTACAGCGGAACGACTGGAATAGCCGAGCTCGATTGCGTAACGAGCGCTTTGTTCACGGAGATGAACGAACGGCCGCCCTTTTCCTTGAGCTTCGCATCCAGACGTTTCGACGTTGCGTCGAGATCGTCCTTCGCTGCGCCGATCGTGCCTTCTTTGTACACGGCGTGCGTAATTTCTGGTCCGATGTAGGAGTAAGCGATCGTCGTAGCGCCGTCAGCCAGTACGCCAGCCTTCTGGAGCTCATCGATCCACATTTCCCAGTCTTCGCCGCCCATTACGGCGATCGTCTGACGACGCTCATCTTCCGTAGCCGGCTCGATCGTTGCGATCGAAACTTCACCGTTGTGGAAGTTGACCGTTTTGTTCGAGTACGTCTCGCCCAGCGGCTTAATGACCGATGCGAACGACTCGCCCGTCTTCGGATGCGTGCGGCGCGGCGATGCAACGCTGTACACAACGAGATCGATTTGGCCAAGCTCCGTGCGGATCAGATCGATCGTCTTCGCTTTGATCTCGTCGGAGAATGCGTCGCCGACGATGCTGAACGATTTGCGTCCAGCTGCAGCGGCTGCTTCTTCGAATGCCGCCGAGTTGTACCAGCCAGCCGTAGCCGTACGAGCGCCCTCTGCCCCTTTGTCAAAATACACGCCGACCGTATTCGCGCCTGCGCCGAACGATGCGACGATGCGCGACGCGAGGCCATAGCCCGTCGAAGCGCCGACTACGAGTACGTTGCGAGGACCGCTGATGGCAGGCTTCGACGTTACGTAGTCGATCTGGCGTTGAACTTGTCCAGCGCAGCCTTGCGGGTGCGCGGTCGTGCAAATAAATCCACGGGATTTTGGTTGAATAATCATATATTCGTTCCTTTCTGTATGCAGCCTAATTTGGAATCTAAAATTTGCTTTCATAGCATCTCCTTCCTATTTTATATGAAAACAGCCTCTAAGCGAAAGTGTACAGCCCAAAAATGTTCAAATCCTTGCATGTCCTTGCACGGAGGCCGCAACATCGGAGGGAGGTCCTACATATAATGAACGGATTGTCTGAAGAAGCATATGTTTACGAAGTAAGCAATTTGCTTGCAAGGAGTAGGGCGTGCGAAGACAGCAAAGGAGGGATGAGTCGACATGCAGCCAAGACGAGATGGCAATGCACAGGGGATCGATGTCTCTCATTATCAAGGGAAGATCGACTGGGCGAAGGTGAAAGCGGACGACATTTCTTTTGCTTTTCTGAAAGCGAGTCAAGGGCAGACGTTTCGCGACTCCATGTTCGCAACGAACGCAGCGGGAGCGCGCAAAGCAGGCGTGCTCGTTGGCGCCTATCATTATATGGATGCGGCATCGACGGATGCAGCCAAGAAGGAAGCCGCTAACTTCGCCGCAGCTATCGCAGATGCCGGTGGGATACAAGCATTCCGGCTTCCGCCGGCTATGGACTACGAGGAGATACAAGACGGCATGAGTACGTCGGACGTGCATGCTGTGGCGATGGCATTCCTAACAGAGATCGAACGGCTGACAGGCGTTCGTCCAATTATTTATACGTATATCGGATTTGCTTCTAATTTTGACGCCTCGTTTAGTGCGTATGATGTCTGGATGGCAAGATACTCGACTTCACCGCCAGCTGATACGCTTGCTTGGAAAAGGTGGACGTTTCTTCAATACAGCGATGGTACGGTCGGCGATGAACGGCCGGGTGGCGGCAGAAAGGTCGCTGGCATTGACGGACCGGTTGATTTGAATGAGTACGATGGCACCTTAGAGGAGCTTGAAGATGCTTATCGCCATGACGGCGATGGTGGGGACGACAACGGTGACAGCGGCAATGGAGATGAAGGGGGAGAAGGAATGACAGACGCTGAGAAGCAGCAAATGGAGGATTTGGCGAATCGGGTGGCCGCGCTGGAGAAACGTGTGAACATGTCGGGCAATCAGACGCCGCCGGCTTGGGCGAATGATGCGATCGTCGCAGCTAAGAAGGCGGGTTATATTACGACGTCCAATGACAAAGGGCATGCGGAATTGGTCATGATTCAAATGCTGTACAATGCAGGGCTGTGCAACGAGGATCTGGTCGCTTTCTTCCGGAGCTTCAGCGCCGAGACGAAGGCGGCAATTGACGCTCTTGTGGATGGTCAAGTTAAAGGCTGAGTGGCTGCGATTGGTCTGATTTGTACGTATCTCAATACGGCGGACCTGCGAGAGCAAGAGACAGGTTCGCCTTTTCGCATAACAGCTAACTCACTCTACAATGGGGCAGAGCCGTTCATCGAACACAATAACGCCGTTTGATTGACCTGCACTCGTCACGACGACATATCGGTGCTTGGGCCGCATCGGAAGACGGATCAACTGCTCCTTAAGCTGTGCCAGCGTACATTGGGCATCGACGATGAAAGGTTCGTTCATTAAACGAGTGATCGGCAGTTCATTCATCGTATGCCAGTCTCCGCTCGTAATTTGCAGGAAGAACCGATCGCGCATAATAAGACCTATTGGGCGATCCTTGGCATCGCACACAACTGCACAAGGGGAAGCCGCGTAGCTGTTCAGCAATTGGGTCGTTTGCTTACAGTTCCAGCGCTCATTCAGACGAGGGACGGGACGAGCCAAATCACCTGCATACATATGGGCGCCATGAGACGCATTCGACGACGGACGGTTAGATCGACGCTGCGGAAGCTTCGGTTCAAATGACTTTATCATCGATGTCATCCTTTGCACATGAAGTACGATGTACCGAACGGTACTCGTTTACCATTAGCCTATATCGATCGTATTAAATCCGATGCCGATTCGCGTTAAGCGAATGTAAAAGGCCGAAAATAACGCTCGAAAATTCATCGATTCCATAAATGAAAATAATCCGGTAAGTATGCTATTATAAAGGACGAGTCTTTTTATTTCCTATCGAATAGGGATAGATGAAGGAGCGAAATGAAATCATGGCAAAAGTTCTTGTGTTCGGCCATAAAAATCCAGATACGGATACGATCTGCTCGGCAATCGCATACGCGGAGCTGAAGAAGCAAATCGGCGTAGACGCAGAGGCGATCCGCCTTGGCGAAGTAAACGGTGAAACGCAATACGCGCTTAACTATTTCGGCATCGAAGCGCCGCGTCTGGTTGAAGCGGTAGCGGCAGAAGCGAAAGAAGTTATTCTCGTTGACCATAACGAGCGCCAACAAAGCGCTAACGACATCGCGGACGTTCGCGTTCTCGAAGTTATCGACCACCACCGTATCGCAAACTTCGAAACGAGCGATCCGCTCTACTATCGCGCTGAGCCAGTAGGCTGCACGGCGACGATCCTGAACAAAATCTACAAAGAAAAAGGCATCCAAATCAGCAAAGAAATCGCAGGCCTGATGCTGTCCGCTATCATCTCCGATTCCCTGCTGTTCAAATCGCCGACTTGCACGCAAGAAGACGTAGACGCAGCTCGCGAGCTGGCAGCTATCGCTGGCGTAGACGCTGACGTATACGGCCTTGCAATGCTCAAAGCCGGCGCTGACCTGAGCGACAAAACGGTAGCTCAGCTGATCTCCATCGACTCCAAAGAGTTCACGATGGGCAGCGCGAAAGTTGAAATCGCACAAGTTAATGCAGTAGACACGAACGATGTTCTGTCCCGTCAAGCCGAAGTAGAAGCTGGCCTGAACGCGATCATCGAAGAGAAAGGTCTTGATCTCTTCCTGTTCGTAGTAACGGACATTCTGACGAACGACTCCGTAGCCATCGCGCTCGGCCGTTCCGCGAACATCGTTGAACAAGCTTACAACGTAACGCTGTCGAACAACACGGCAGTACTCAAAGGCGTTGTATCTCGCAAGAAACAAATCGTGCCTATCCTCACGGACACGTTCAACAAATAATCCAGTCTCTCACGAGCCCTTGCCGTATTCATACGGCAAGGGCTTTTTTGAGTTATGCCAATTACGGCTACGGAGTCTACCTTATTGGTGTGCTAAATCGTCTTTGTCATTTACTGTTGTTTGTTATTGATTTTCGTTATAATGATCGGTAGTTAATGAGAAGCAACGAAATGACAGGAGGAATGAGCCATGTTCGCAGCCCATCGTCGGGAACAAATATTACAGCTGCTGCAGCAGCATAAACAGGTCATTGTGAAGGAGTTGGCTCGCCAGCTTCATGTGTCGGAAGGCACGCTTCGTACCGATTTGCGCCAACTGGAAGAGGAGGGATTGCTGGAGCGAACGCACGGCGGAGCAGTGCCGGTACGGACGAAGAAGCCGTCTTCGTCCGTACAGGATATGCGGGTCACATCCCGCAGCGAGCTGAACGCCGAGCTTAAGCAGGCGATCGGCAGGAAGGCGGCCGAGCTCGTTCATCAAGGGCAATGCATTCTGCTCGATGCAAGCTCGACTGTACTGGAGCTTGCCAAGTCGCTTGTCGATTGCGATTATTTGACGGTTGTGACCAATGGCGTTGAAGCCGCGCTGACACTCAATCGCAACCCGCGCATCAACGTTATACTAATCGGCGGCGTGCTGCGTCCAGGCTCCGGCTCTGTTGAAGGGGTGCTCGGCCGTACGATCCTTGAGGAGATTCACGCCGACCTATTCTTCACCTCGTCGCTTGGCTTTACGGTGGAAGAGGGAATGACAGATTTCAGCCTGTATGAGGCAGAGCTGAAGAAGCTGATGGCCGCCAACGCTTCGCGCATCGTCGCACTGCTCGATCATACGAAGCTGGGCCGCCGTTCGATCGCGACGAGCGTACAGACGCGAGCCGTTCATTCGCTTATTACGGATGAAGGAGCCGATGCGAATTACTTGCGGAGCATAACCGGAATTGAAGTGCATATTGCAAATACTGCTGATTATCGTCATTTGATGGAATAGTGATCGTCGATTAACGAAATTTAATCAATTAAACGTTGATAACTATCTGTCGAACGAAGAACGGATGAAAACAACAATAAAAGTAAACAATCGTTGACATTCGAATAGTACGGGACGGACAATAGAGAGGCAAGTATCGCCATCTAACGGCGATCTTTAGGTGTACTTATTATTCTGTCTAAATTTATGACTACCCTTCACGCACAACAAGTAAGCTGTGACCCGATAGGGTCGCGCGATTCCTACCGTACTGTTACTAATTTGCGCCTCTTTCCATTCCACGTTTTCCCTTTCGGGGTCCAGGGGTTGGAAACCCTGGGGTCCTCCCATAGCAGGGAGGATTCAGGTGGTAGAATTCTTAAAGGATGTGCATCCATGATTGCGACGACTTTGGACGGATTCGTAATCGATTTGGACGGAACGGTGTTTCGTGGAGATCAAATCATTGAAGGCGCGCCGGAGGCGATCGCTGCACTTCGCGCAGCGGGCAAGCGGCTCGTCTTCTTAAGCAATCGCGGCAATATTTCACGTGCGATGTGTCAGGAGCGGCTCAGCCGATACGGCATAGCGGCTGAATTGGAAGAGATCGTGCTGTCATCAACCGTTACTGCTCGTTATTTGCGGAAGCATGCGCCTGATTGCCAGGTATGGACGCTCGGGGATCCCGGTTTGCGGGAAGAACTGGAATCGTTCGACATCGTGCATGCCGAGCAGCCGGAGGATGCGAATTGGCTCGTCATTACGCTGCACGAGACGTTGACTTATCGGGATTTGAATGATGCTTTCCGTGCTGTACGCCATGGTGCAAGAATCATTGCAACGAATGCGGATCGATCGTTCCCGGGCCTAACAGGTGAACAGATTGATGTGGCCGGTATGATTGGCGCGATTACGGCATCGACAGGGGCGGAGGTTGAACTCGTCGTCGGGAAGCCGTCGTCATTAATGGCGGAGGCGGCGCTGTCGACGCTTGGGTTGTCCGCGAATCAATGTCTCGTAATCGGCGACAGCATGGAATCGGATATTGGGCTTGGCAAGCGTGCCGGCATGAAGACAGCGCTTGTACTGACGGGGTCGACGGAGGCCGCAGCTGCTGGATTGTGGCCGGCGCGGCCGGATTGGATTTGGCCTTCTATTGCAGAGTTGGTCAGTATGGCAAGGGATAAAGGAGAGGGAACGGTATGAGTCAAGTGTTGAACAATTTGAAGGAAGCAGCGCCGTGGCTGGATGATGCTGCACTGCGTGCAATTGCGATTGATCCGATCGTAATCGAGTCGGGTGCGCTAAGACGGGTGGCGCCTTATTTGTACGACCGCGGTTTTAAGCGTGTGCTGATCGCAGCAGACTATAACACACACGCGGCAGCGGGTACGCAGCTGTGGCCTCGAATTGCCGACGCGGGCATATCGGTCCAGACGACGCTTATTAAGCCGGATGCACAAGGCGACGTTATCGCTGACGAGGCATCGCTTATTCAACTGATGATGGATATTCGCCAGACCCGCGCTGAAGTTGTCGTAGCGGTCGGCTCGGGTACGATCCACGATATTTCGCGTTATTCGGCTTACTTGTCCGGCATTCCGTTCGTTTCGGTGCCGACAGCGCCATCGGTGGACGGCTTTAACTCCAAGGGCGCGCCGCTCATTATTCGCGGCGAGAAGAAGACGTTCGCAGCGATTGCGCCTGACGCGATATTCGCTGACTTGGATGTGCTGTGCGAAGCGCCGACTGCGATGGCGGCAGCGGGTTTCGGTGATATGCTGGGCAAATATACATCGCTGTTCGATTGGACATATGGCGCAGCTGCAGCCGAAGAGCCATATGACAAGGCTGTTGCTGCCATTACGGCGCAAGCGCTGCGCAAATGCGTCGATCATGCAGAGTCGATTGGCCGCCGCGAGCCGGCAGGCATTCGTGCATTGACCGAGGCGCTGATCGAATCCGGTCTCGCGATGCTGTTGTTCGGGCAATCGCATCCCGCATCGGGGGCGGAGCACCATTTGTCCCATTATTGGGAAATGGAGTTTCTGCGGCAAGGCCGCCGTGCGCTGCTGCATGGTGCCAAGGTTGGCGTAGCTTGCGCTGCGATCTCGGCGTATTATCGCCAAGTAACAGCCGAGCAGCCAGAGCTGCTCGCCGCGGATCCGCAGCTGGAGCAAGCGCTCGCAGCTGTTCCAACGGCCGAGGAGCTGAAGCGGCTGCTTGCGACTGTCGGCGGTCCGACAACGCCGCAGGAGCTCGGTATCGATGAAGAGCTGCTGCAGCGCAGCCTGCGAGAGGCGCATCTGATCCGTGCGAATCGCAGCACGCTGCTGCGCGCTTATAATGAAGCGCCTGCGACTGCGCCGACAGCCGCAGTAGGTTAATAGATATACAGAAGCGGTTGAACGGGAGCAGTCCTGTTCAACCGCTTTTTTTCATTCATAGGATCGTATAGCAATGGATTAGAGGCTCAAGGGTTCAAGACCGTTACAATATAAAAAAGGCTGCCACTTCCGTCAGTATCGTACTGACATCAGTAGGCAGCCTTATTCATGACCTTTTAAGCTGCTGCCGGCCCGATTAACCGTTCAGCATACGGAATACTTGCTCTACGTCCTTATCGCCGCGGCCGGACAGGTTCACGATTATGATGCTGTCCTTGCTCATCGTCGGTGCAAGCTTCTTCGCATGGGCAACGGCATGCGCGCTCTCGAGCGCCGGGATAATGCCCTCTGTGCGGGACAGCTCTTGGAATGCGGCGAGCACTTCTTCGTTCGTAACCGTTACATATTGTGCACGGCCGATTTCTTGCAGATAGCTGTGTTCAGGTCCGATACCTGGGTAGTCAAGACCTGCAGCGATCGAATAGGTCGGCTTCGGATTGCCTTCTTCATCGAGCAGTACGAGACATTTGAATCCGTGAATGACGGCAGGCACGCCTTGCGTCATCGTTGGAGCCTGATCCGGCTCGACGCCGATCAGTTTAACCGATGGTTCGTCGATATAGTGAGCGAAGGAACCGATCGCGTTGCTGCCGCCGCCGGCGCATGCGATGACCGCATCTGGCAGACGTCCTTCTTTCTCTACGATTTGACGCTTCGACTCTTCGCTGATGATCGATTGGAAATGCTTAACCATCGAAGGGTACGGATGCGGGCCTACTGCCGAACCTAGCAGATAGAACGTTGTTTTGTAGTTCATAACGAGATCGTTGAGCGCTTCGTCGACAGCGTCTTTCAGTCGGCCTTGGCCTTTATCGACTGCGACGACCTTCGCGCCGAGCAGCTCCATGCGGAACACGTTAAGCGCTTGGCGGCGAGTATCTTCAGCGCCCATATAGATGATGCACTCCATGCCGAACATGGCGCAGGCGGTCGCTGTTGCAACGCCGTGTTGGCCAGCGCCGGTTTCAGCGATGACGCGTTTGGCGCCCATTCGCTTCGCCAGCAGAATTTGCCCGACTACGTTGTTGATTTTGTGAGAGCCGGTGTGGTTCAAATCTTCGCGCTTCAGGTAAACCTTCGCGCCTCCCCATTGCTCGGTCAAATGCTCAGCGTACGTCAGCGGGTTTTCCCGTCCGACATACTCTTTCAAGTAGTAGCGAAGTTCCTCGTTGAATGCTGGATCTTCCTTGAATGTATTGAACTGCTCTGCTAGATAATCCAGCACTTCTTGCAGCTCTGGCGGCACGAAGCTTCCGCCGAATTGGCCGAAGTAGCCTACTGCCGTTTGTTGCTCTGCCGTCAATGAAACCGCCTCCAATAGATGTCGTAGTGAACGAGCAATTCGCTCTCTACTCTATCCTACCACAAAAAAGTACAAGCAGCAGGAATATCAAGGAAGCAGCTATATTTTGGGTGAACGGCTGGGACAACCTTATAGCTCCATGCATATATATAGTATATATTCCCGATGCTGTGTCGACTGCTGGCTCTTGTAGAAGCGTCTGATGCAAGTAATCATGAAGGAGGGGGGGGAATATGCCGCTTGCCTGGCTTTGCTCGATGGCAGCAGTAGTTGGTACTGCATTCACTTACGCGTTCGGCGCGTGGCCGCAATCACTCAACGTGCTGCTTATTGCGATGGGGATCGATTATTTGACAGGTGTCGCCGCTGCGATGAAAGAAAAGAAAGGTCTGAACAGTCATATTGGTTCATGGGGCCTTACTCGCAAAGGGTTGACGCTGCTAATTGTGCTGCTCGCGCATCAAATAGATTTGCTGCTTCATCTTGACGGCGTTACGATGTCCGGCGCGATTTACTTTTATCTTGCCAACGAGCTGATCTCAATTACGGAGAACTACGGCAGAATTGGCCTGCCGCTTCCTGATAGCCTGAAACAATTAATTACGGTGTTGAAAGACAAAGGGAAGAACAAAGACAATGATAAAGATAATGATGATCCATCCGATCCTCGCTCCTTATGAAGACGATGATCATTGGAATGAATGATCATGCCAAATGAATAAATGGGATACTTAGGTCCGCTTGCATAAGCGGGCTGTTTGTCGTTATAATAAGAACAGGTGTTCTGTTTTGGTATTGCAGCATAAGCCTCCTCAATAGGGGCTGTGTCATGGATTCTCCGGAATGTTCGAAAGGGGTTGCCGATCAATGGCGGTAACGAACGAGATAGCTATAGCTGCTTCTGCAGCAAGGCGGTCAGCGCCTCCGCCGATACAGAGCGAAGCGGAGCAGGGGATGGTGAAGCAGTACATGCTGCTTGGCATCGTCATGCGCATATTGGATCATGACATTCGTGTTGTCGCAAGCTCAGGCATGAAGCTGCCCAGGCTGTACGAATCGATGCTGCGAGCCGTCCAGGATCGTGTACTGCTCGATCTAGCGGCGCTGCGCAGACAGTTCCGCGACGCTGGCATTAAGGTGTATGAGGAAAGCCAGCAGAAGGACGGACTCGTTGCCAAGTACGTGTGCCGCGGCTATCATCATCAATTTGCAATGGTGTGGGGATTCGTGAAGGCGGAATCGGAACGGCTGATGAAAACGTATTTACGCACCTGAATCGTTCATACATTTGTCACATTCGGTAGAAAAAAGTTTGTCCTCCAAGGCGTTAGAGGTTGAGAAGATTGGACGAAGTTGGGTATTATAAGGAGTAGACTAATGCCTGCAAGGGGGAGCACAGATTTATGCACAAGTGGATTATGTTCGTCGTGTTTTCAGCGGCAGCCTTACTGAGTGTCTACCTGCTCACGTTCGGTCTTCCTGAGAAGCCAAAGGATGAGGCAGCAGGACTGCCAGAAGGCATGACTTTGCTGAAAATCGAGGCGTCCAACGACTTCGTATTCGATCAGCAGGAATACCATGTCAAAGCCGGCCAACCGGTTCGACTGCTCTTGAAGAACAAGAGCGGTATTCACGGCCTCGCAATTAAAGACTTCAACATCGACCTGCAGGGCGCAACATTGACGCAGGACGTTACGTTTGACAAGCCGGGCACGTATGAAATTCATTGCTCCGTAATGTGCGGTGTCGGCCACGCTGACATGAAATCGGTATTGATTGTAGAATAAGTGCAAAAGGAGCCGAGGTCGGCTCCTTTTCCTTGTTAGCTGCTTTTTTCGTTAGAGCCGCTTTATTCGTGTGCGTGGTATCGTACGCGCTGACGGTTGATGATCGAATCGGCCATAAAGCCAAGTGCCGCCCAAGTGAGCACCGTTAATATGTACATGGGCAGTACGGCTACATTATGGATGTCGAATAACAACTCGGCGATCCATGCGGGAATGCTCAACATGAAGAAGATGAAGTTGTGCGGATCGTATCCTGTTGCATTAAATAAACACACCGCCAGCCCGATAAGGGCAGCTGATAACGTAACGGAATAGCGCATGATCGGTGATCCCCTTTGTGCGTCAATTTGTAGGTAACGTTAGTATGTGAAGGCGGCGTGGTTTTAAAACCATTGTTCATCAGACGCCATTCGTGCGTTCTAGACTATATACTAATGAGGTGGATCCGAATGATTACACACATCGTTATGTTCAAGCTGAAAGACCGGAGCGCAGAGAGCATTGAGCGTACGGCTCAAGTGCTTCGCGACATGGAAGGCAAAATCGACGAGCTGAAGCATCTGGAAGTCGGCGTCGACGTTCTGCACTCGGAACGCTCGTACGACATCGCACTCGTCACGAAATTCGAATCGATGGAGGCGCTGGAAGCTTATCAGGTGCATCCCGTTCACAAGAAAGTAATCGAGCATATGTCGCAGGTGCGCGATGCATCTGCCAGCGTCGATTACGTAAGCTAAGGAGCAGCGACACATGGGAGACGTATTCGAGCTGCTGACGTATCTGATCATTGTTATTGTCAGCAGCATTATAATGGTCGCATGGCTGAAACGTCGGGGACGCAAGTCGGGTTCCGATCACAACGCAGAATAAGCATCATCAGCCATATAGGCTTAGAAAGGAGCGCCAGCTCACAATGTACTATGTGAATGTCGAGCAGATTCAACAACGGCTGCAGGCGATTCCTGCCATTGCCGATACACTGACGGGTTTAGCGGCAAGCTGGAACGGTTCGCAGCTGGAAGGAATGGCGCAGGAGAGAGCGCTGCATCTGGCGATTGAGACCGTTACGGATGTAGGGAGCTTTCTGATTGACGGTTTTATTATGCGCGATGCAAGCAGCTACGAGGACTTGGTCGATATTATCGTCGAGGAGAACGTGCTGCCGCAAGAGCTCGTTGCGCCGCTTACGGCGCTTGTGAAGCTTCGTAAGCCACTCGTTCAGTATTACTATGAGTGGCCGCGTACCGAATTGCACGAGCTGTCACCGGTGCTGCCAGCCGTTCTTGCACAGTTCAAGGCAGCAGTCGAGCGTTATTTGGCACAAGAGCTGCAGCTTTAATGGTATAATGGTGTGACTTAAGACGGAGGGCGGCGGATCGGATGGACCAGAGCAAGTCAAGAGACGATAGGGAACATCCATCGCTGCGCAGCGCTCAGTCGACCAGACGTACGGTACTGGAGCTGTTGAAGACGAGGGGCGTACAAAGCGCAGGCGAGCTGGCTGTCAGTTTGGGCTTAACGGAGATGGCCATTCGCAGACATCTCTACGCGCTTGAAAGCGATGGCTTTATCCATCAGACATCGGTCAAACGAGGCGCCGGCCGGCCGAAGCATATGTATGCTCTAACAGAAGAATCGGAAGTGTTGTTCCCGAAAAATTATCACGGACTGACGCTTGAAATATTGGACGAGCTGTCGGCTGATGAACAGACGGCGCCGCTTGTCGATAAGCTGTTCCAGAGCCGCAAGCATAAGCTCATTGCACGCTATTCACCGCGGATGGCAGGCAAGACGCTGGACGGCCGCGTTCATGAACTGGCTGCCATTCAGCATGCGGGCGGCTATATGGTGGAAGTCGAGCGGATTCAGTCAGACAGCTATCGGCTGCATGAGTACAACTGCCCGATCGCACAAGTCGCGAAGCCGTATCAGCAGGCATGCGCATGCGAGCTTCAGCTGTTCGCAGAGCTGCTGCAAGCGAAGGTAGAGCGGACCGAGTGTCTCGCGAAGGGCGGGGCGAAGTGCACCTATGCCATTCAAGCTTCAGCTGCTGGCACGCACCTATAATCATTCATAAAGAACATCGCACGTAACCGTGAGGTTGTGCGATGTTCTTTTTTTTATGCTCGTCTGTTGTGTCGGGTCAAGCCCAGACTGATTATACTGTCATTACAAATTAGGCATTCGTCTATCACCACCGGAGAGACGAAGCAGGAAAGGAGCAACTTAGGTCATGATTACGATATTGTGCGAGGTTACAGCGACGGTTGTATTCGTCATTCTGACGATTGGTCTGTTGTTCGGGCTGCGCATCATCGTGTTACGGCTGCGGCAAATGCAGCAGGCTGCCGATCGGCTTGAGCAGGAGATGCAAGTGCTCATGCGCAAGGTGCAGGGGACGACAGAGCGTGCGGAAATCGCGCTGGATCTGGTCAGCTCGCAGCTGAAGGCGGTCAACGGCTTATTCCAGGCTGCATCTGTGCTTGGCGAGTCTGTGGAGAACGCTTCTGCCGCCGTTAATGCAATGACGGCTGCGATGGCGAACAAGGCACGGCAGCAAGCGGAGCGGATCGAGAACAAAAGGATTAAAGGGCTCGACGAAGCGCTTGACTGGGCTGAGGTCGGGATGACGGCTTGGCAGCTGTGGCAGTCTGTACGTGACAAAGTTGTAAAGAAGCCTGCATGCTCCGGTGAGGACGATGGGCACGCTAACAACGGAGGGAGCGATTAATAATGGCAAAATCAACGAGTGGCAAAGGATTTCTGCTAGGTGCGCTGACGGGGGCTGTCGTAGGTTCCATTACAGCGCTGCTGTTTGCACCGAAACCAGGCAAGGAGCTGCGTCAAGATATCGCAGAAGGCGCGCAAAAGGTCGGGGATACAACGGTACGTCTGGCGAATCAGGTAGGCGAGACGACAGGCCGATTGGCGAAGCAAGTAGGCGGCGGTGCGTCCGAAGTGGCTGATCGTGCGAAAAATGCAGCATCGGCTGTCGTCTCGAGCGTCAAGTCGTGGCGTGGTGTTGGTTCGAAGGCAGAGGCTGAGCTGGAAGCTGCTATCGTCAGCTCGCTGACGGCAGGCATCGCAAACTCGGAAGAGGTTGCGGCGACAACCGCGCTTGATGAGCTGGAGACTAACACGGAGCAGGTGGAAATCCAGGTTGTGGAAGAGAAACCGCTGCAGACGATTAGTTAATAGCGATTGATTCGTTCGGCTGAAGGCGACCGTTGATGGATACGGTCGCCTTCGTGCTGCATAAGCTATAAGGTACGCACGTTGAGACAGGTACATTTCGAAGCGGGCGCTCATATGCTAATGCAATCTGTACAATTGCTTACAAAGAAAGCGGTGTGGATGTGCAGCAGCCGATTGCGATACTAGATTCTGGCGTTGGCGGACTGACCGTAGCCAAAGAAATTATGCGACAGCTACCGCAAGAGAAAATTGTTTATTTCGGCGATACTGCCCGCACGCCATACGGAACACGAACCGCCGAAGAGGTTGTACAATTTACGCGAGAAATCGTAGAATACTTGATCCAGTATGATCCGAAGATGATTGTAATTGCATGCAACACGGCTACAGCGTTCGCCATTGAAGATATTAAGAAGCAAGTAAACGTCCCGGTGGTCGGTGTGATTCATCCAGGCGCCAGAGCAGCGATCGGCAGAACGAATACAGGCATAATCGGCGTGATTGGTACAGATGGAACGATAAAGAGCGGTGCTTATGAGTTGGCGCTGAAGCAGTTGAATCCACAAATTCATGTCGTCAGCAGGGCATGCCCAACGTTCGTCCCGCTCGTGGAACGGGGTAATTTCCGTTCAGAGGAAACGTTCGATACTGTGAGTGCAGCGCTTGGCAGCCTGCGGGATTTTCCGATGGATTGCATGATTCTGGGTTGTACCCACTATCCGTTTCTGGCTGAAACAATCGGCGAGGTGATGGGGCCTGAGGTTGTGCTCATCAGTTCAGCAGAAGAAACAGCTCGAGAAATAAGTACCATTCTATATGAACAAGATAAACTTTCGAACGTTGAAATAACGCCGATCCACCAATTTTTTTGCAGCGGGCATCCTGCAATGTTTCGGATCATTGCTAAGCAGTGGCTTGGCAAACAGATCGAACTGACGCCGGTTGTGTGGCAAGTATCGCAGATCGGGTAACCAAGCACGCAGCAGCGGGCATGAGTGGACATGTAAGCGAATATCATGTATGGATAAGCATCGCAAGATTAGGATCATGACCGTCGAATCGTGATCGATCTAGTTAAAGGGAGGAAGATCCCGTGCTATCCTATACCGTTCGCCCGGGCGATACGCTGCTGCGTGTCGCTCGACATTTTGGAGTGTCCGCTGCTTCGCTGCTTGCTTGCAATCCGCGCATTTGTGAGAATGAACCGATTCCGACTGGGGTCGTGCTGCGCGTGCCGCCAACGTCTGATGTGTGGTACGCCATTCAAGAAGGCGATACGCTGGAGCGGCTGTCCGGCTTATTCGGCATTGCTGCATCCGCAATTGAGTCTGCCAACCGCAGTTTAGGTGCTTCCAGCCAATGGGCGGCAGGTACGCTGCTGCGCATTCCAGCGGGTCCGCCTAATCGAATTGTCGACGCCAGAGCAGAATATGGTCCGCAGGAGCTGCAGCGAGACTGCGGCTTATTGGCGCGCCGTTATGAAGACGTCGAGACAACGATCATCGGCCACAGCGTTATGGGCAGGCCGATCACTGCGCTGAAGCTGGGCAGCGGCCCTTACGCCATCCATGTGAATGCCGCTTTCCATGCGAATGAATGGATTACGAGCGCGTTGCTCATGACGTTCGCTGAAGATGCTGCGCAGGCGAATGAATCCGGAGAAGTATGGCGTAACGCGAATGTTCGGCAGCTGCTGAGCGAAGTGACGCTGTGGCTCGTCCCGATGGTCAATCCAGATGGCGTAGCGCTCGTTCAGGATGGATTGTATCCCGGACATCCGCTTTATAATGAATTGCTCGAGATGAATCGAGGTTCGCATCGTTTCAGCCGCTGGAAGGCCAATATTCGAGGCGTTGACCTGAACGACCAGTTTCCAGCTTTCTGGGAAGAAGAATGCAATAGACGCGGTACGCCGGGGCCAGGCCCGCGCGATTATCCCGGGCCGCGGCCGCTAAGCGAGCCGGAGGCTGCCGCAATGGCGGCTTTTACAGAAGAACGGCAGTTTGAGCTCGTGCTGGCGCTGCATACACAAGGTCAGGAGATCTATTGGAATTATCGCGATTATGAGCCGTCAGAAGCGGAAGGGCTGGCTTGCAGGCTTGGCGCGGTCAGCAGCTACCGGCCGGTCAAGCTGACGGGCAGCGACGCCGGTTATAAGGATTGGTTCATTCAAACGTTCCGAAGGCCAGGCTTCACGATTGAGGCTGGTATTGGCGTTAATCCGCTTCCGCTCAGCCAATTCGAGGATATGTACGAGGATATTGCGAAGCTGCTGCTTGAAGCGATGACGTTTCGTGTATCCCAATAGTTAATGAAACCAATGAAGCTGCTGAACGTAATGTTTAGCAGCTTTATTGTGCGTGGAATACTAATTCGTGTATCCGATTCGATCGGTGAGCTGGGATGGAGTGGATGTAATGAACAAATGGATGTCGTTTGACCGTTGGAAACATACGCTAGGCCGTGTATGGATGCTGCTGAAGCATCCTCAAGTTGCTGTTCGACATAAGCTGGTATTCCTTATTCCTGTCGGCTTATATTGGGTGCTGCCCGACATGCTGCTGCCGATTCCTTTTATGCCGGTCGATGATGTTGTAGTTACATTATTCGCGGCAAACATGTTCACCAAATGGGTAGAGCGCAAGTACGGCATCCGTTGATGGACGTTAGGATTTTGTTCTGGAATGTGCAGCTTCGGGTTGAACTTACAGGTCGTATTCTATACAATGGATAAGATAAGTGGACTTTTCAGATCATCACAATGATAGATAGAAGGAGCGACCAGATTATGAAATGCAAAATTTCCCGCGCAGCGGCGAAAGTGCTTCGTACGGAGCTGGACAAGCCGGAAAATGAAGGGAAACTGCTTCGTGTACATGTAACGCATGCGCATGGCGATCATGCACACTATGGCCTGGGTATCGACACCCCTACAGAGAAGGATGAAGTCGTAACGACGGATGTTGGTATCGATGTTATTCTGGAGAAGGGCATCGATTTCCTCGATGGCGTCCGGATCGATTATTTCTACGTTCCAGAAGAAGGCTTTGCTGTAACGAATCCTTCCCGTGGTAACCACGGCGATCACTAATCGGAAACGATCATGCCTAACGACATAAGAATTTGCGATAAGTGTAATCACATTCGCGTCAAGACGATGCTGCCGAAGCTGGCGAAGTTGGTTCCGGAATCCGAGATCAAGGTCGGCTGCAAAAATTACTGCGGACCGTGCGCGAAGTACCCGTTCATCTTCATTAACGGCCGTTACTTGAAGGCAACCTCAGAGGACGAGGCCATCGAGAAAGCGAAGCAGTATATCAAATAAATGCGCAAGGCCCTTCATCAACCGAATGCTCGGAGATGAAGGGCCTTATTTGCGTTTACCAGTCATTAAGAAGCATTAGATACAGCAGTCGCATTCGTGTTCGCGCTCGCCTGCGCATCGGCTGCAAGATCGTTCAGCCTGCCGATAATGTTGTATTGCACCGTCATATCGGAGACGCGCAGCTCTTCGCGTGCTTCCTTCGCGCCATCGATGCAGCCTGCTATGTCAACCGCATTGCCTGTGTTGGCATCATAGCAAGTGCCATGCTCGAGAATGCCGTCGTTAGGCGGCATGAAGAATACGGTCCCATCGGTGAAGCCGCCGTTGCGATAGACGACTTTCTTGCCCTCAAGCGGTTTAGACAAAACGAGCGGCGTCCCGACTTTATGCTGATCAGCACTGGAAATGCCAAGCAGATGCATAATCGTTGGCGATACATCGAGCTGACCGCCGACATTGTGATACGTGCCTGCGTGTTTGCCGTCTGGCAGATGAACGAGGAACGGTACTTCCCTCAGCACCTGCTGGCGCTGAATCTCGTTCATGGGATGGCCAAGCAGCTGTTCGAACGGCTCCCAGTCGCGAATCGAGTTGTCATGGTCACCATAGAACAGGAAGATGGAATGCTCCCACAGACCTTCTTGCTTCAACTGCTCAATAAAGTTGCCGAGAGATTCGTCCACATAATGAACGGCCTGCAGATAATCGCCGAACATCGTCCCTTTGAAGGTGCCGACGTCCAGCTTCTGATAACTGGCTGGAAGCGCGTACGGATGGTGGCTCGACAGCGTAATAAGGAACGAATAGAACGGCTGCTTCTGCTCGCTCATGACGTCTGTCGATTGACGGAAGAACGAGTTGTCGCCTAGCGACCAGCCGAGCGGTTCATCGATTGTAAAATGTTTGCGGCTGTAGAACGTATCGTATTGCATCCGCTCATACATCGTATTGCGGTTCCAGAAGCCGCCGTCGTAGGCGTGGAACACCGAAGTCGCATAACCTGCCGCCTTCAGCGCAGCTGGCGTACAGTCGAAGTCGTTCTGCGCATATTGGATAAAGACCGAACCGCTTGGCTGCGGCTGTACCGAGCACTGCACCGCGAAGTCGGCGTCCGACGTGCGGCCTTGCGAAGTCTGATGCGAGAAGTTATCGAAATAGGCGCTTTCTTGAACAAGCTTATTCAAGTTAGGCGTAATCTCTTCTCCTCCGATCGATTGACCGATGACGAAGTTCATGAATGCTTCGGCTTGTACCATAATGACGTTGCTGCCTTTGTATTCACCGAAGGTAGGGTCAGCTTCAAGCGAGCGGCGTACGTCGCCGCGTTCTTTGAACCATTCCTCCGCTTCGTTGATTTGCGCATCGGATGCAACAGCTTTATGAATCCAGTGCTGGTCCGCATAACGATAGACGTCATAGCCATGGAAGCCAAGCACGCCGGTAACGTTATAGATGGAAAGGTTCCACCAGTTGCCGACGAACAGTCCCTGCGCCCATGTCCGTTTCGCAATATTGACGGGCACGAAGACAAGCGTAACGCCTGTTGCGAACACGATCAGCATGAACGATAGACGGAATAACAATCGGCGGAGCACTGGCGATTTGCGGCTGTTGAAGCTTAAGGCCGCAGCCTTGTTCTTCCTGCCGATCGCACGGAAGCCGATGATCGACAGCACGATGACGAATGGCCAATCGGCGAAGAACCAGAGATCTTTCCAGCCGAGCAGCGAATCGATGCTGTCGCCGAGCGATTCGACTTGTCCGGCCTGCGTCAGCACGGGCACCGAGATCAGGTCTTGGAAGTAGCGGAAGTAAATAAGGTCAGCGTATACGACGAACGTTAGAATCAGGTTTAACACGACAAGTGCAATCATTCTGCCGCGCTTCGGCAGTAGAATGGTCCAGAACGAGGCAAGCGCGAGCGAGCCCAGTGCAACGAAGACGTCGTCGACGTTCATCGCCATGTTCGGGACGTTGATAAAGCGATCGAACATAAACAGCTTCAGCAGCATCAATACGAAAAAGGACAACAGGTCCGCCGCAAGGAAACGGACAAGCAGTCCGGCGGATACGTGAAGTCCGCGCCTTGCAGCTTGTTGCAGCGGTCTTTCCATACTTCAATTAAGCCTTCTTTCTTAACAATTAATTAATAAGTCATTATCCCATTATAGTCTAGCGAACCGACATTGCAAGGTTTTGGGAATGGTTGGATATTGTCATTGTTGCCGAATTGCGGTCGTGATAAGCAGTGGGTGGCAAGTTAGAGGACGCTAGAAACACAATAAAAAGGTCAAGCAGATCATTTGATCTGCTTAACCCTATTAGTCAATGCCTACTCCTTATTTCGTGGAGGAAGCGGGCCCATGTACTGATACAGCTGACACTCGATCCGACCGTTGTACAGCTTCCGTTTCTTATCCGCGTTTCTTGTAAAATGATGCTCGAACTGCTTCGAAGGGCTCATCGCAAACAGGGACCAGTTCTGCAGCATCAGGTAGACGAAGCCGAGCTGCTTGATCGTTTTCTCCGCTTCCTTGTCATCGAGCAGACGCTCGCCGTACGGAGGGTTCGTCACGATGACGCCGTAGGAGCCTTGCGGCTGCGCCTTCGCTACAGGGAGCGTGCGCAGCTTGATCTCTTTGGCGAAGCCAGCCTTCTTCACTGCAGCTTCAGCAACCTCGATCGCAGCAGGGTCGATGTCGGAGCCCGCAATATCGAGCGGCACGTCATCGTTCACGAGATCGTACGCTTCCTCGCGTGCTTGCGCCCACAGCTCCTCTGGTACGAGCGGCCAATGCTCGCTGTTGAACGAACGGCGCAGTCCCGGCGCCACGTTCCAGCCCATCATGGCAGCTTCGACAAGGAAGGTGCCGGAGCCGCAGAACGGATCATACAGCGGACGGTTCGGCGCCCAGCGGCTGAGCTGCAGAATGGCAGCGGCCATCGTTTCTTTCAAAGGCGCCTCCGTTACGAGCTTGCGGTAGCCGCGCTTGTGGAGACCTGGGCCAGTCGTATCCAGTGTCAGCAACGCTCGGTCGTTGAGCAAGTTTACTTCAATGACGAATCGGGCGCCGTCCTCCGGGAACCATTCGGTGCCGTAGCGCTCTTTCATTTTCTCAACGACGGCCTTCTTCACGATCTTCTGGCACGCAGGTACGCTGGATAGCTGCGACTTAAGGGAGCGGCCCTCAACGGGGAATTCGCCGTCTCCTGGAATCCAATCCGGCCAATCAAGCGCCTTCGTTCCTTCGAACAGGTCGTCGAAAGTGGTAGCCTCGAATTCTCCCATCTTCACCAGTACCCGATCGGCAGTCCGAAGCCACAAGTTCGTTCGGCAAATGTCCGCAGGCACGCCAGTGAATGTTACTCTGCCGTTCTCGACCTTCTGGTCTGTATAGCCAAGCTCCTTGAGCTCGCGCGCGACGATTGCTTCCAGCCCCATTGGCGCCGTAGCAATCAGTTGAATCGTACGTTCTGTCATCGTCATCCCCGTTTCCTGTCATAAGCGGTAATTTCATATTTGTGCACCGCACCTATAAATCATACAATCAAGTATAGGATAAAAGCGTATAATTGTACAAATGTGCACATGCGTATGCTTACGAAGTTAGCAATTTGCTTACAGGCCGTATTATCGAAGAAGAGAGAGCAAATTGCTTTTAGGAGGAAGATCGATGACGAATGATCATAACAAACCCAATGCCCAAGCGGAGGCTGATATAACAGGAGAGGCATCCGCGTCCAATCCAACGGCTGAGCGTTATGTGGATGAGCTGTTCCCAGTGGACGAGCAGTGGGCTTATGTCAGGAAGCGATTAGCGGCACATGAGATGCCGGACATTTCGGTCGAGCCAGGCTATGGTCGGCTGCTGACGCTGCTCGTGCATGCATCAGGCGTGCAGGATGCGCTTGAGATCGGTGCGCTGGGCGGTTACAGCGGAATCTGTCTCGCGCGCGGCTTGAAGCCTGGCGGCAAGCTTGTATCGTTGGAGCTGAAGCAGGAATTCGCAGATGTTGCGCGGCGCAATATGGAGGCGGCAGGTTATGGCGAGACCGTCGATTACCGGATTGGGGATGCGAAGCAGTCGCTTGCGCAGCTGGCAGAGGAAGGTCGGAAGTTCGACTTCTTCTTCATCGATGCGGACAAAGGCGGCTACCCTGAATATCTGGAGTGGGCGATTAAGCTGGCGCGGCCGGGAGCGGTCATTGCAGCCGATAACACATTGCTTCGCGGCAAAACGATTGATTCAACGCGCAATGGCCCGTCTGTGCTGGCGATCCGTGCATTCAATGAACGAATCGCCAACGATGAGCGGCTGATCGGCGCGATGCTGCCAGCCTATGATGGATTAGCGCTGGCAGTTGTGAAGTAAGAGTGGACGAGACTTGTTCGATCACGCCTTGGACGGTACTTTCAGCCGCTTGAGCAGCGTCTGATACACCCAGAAGGAATTCGCGAACATAAGCGCTGCAGACAGCAGGAACAGCCCTTGGATGCCGATCCAGCCGGACAGAATGCCGCCGGTAATCGGTCCAACCATGTTGCCAAGAGCGAGCGTACTGCTGTTGAAGCCGAAAGCACGCGATGCCATGCCTTCCGGCGCATATTTGCGCAGCAGTGCGTTAACTGAGGGGACAAGCCCGCCGAGAAAAATGCCAAGCGCGAACCGCGACAGCAGCAGCTGCCATACGGTATGTGCGAAAGCTTGCGGAATAAACATGATGGCGGCTCCGACAAGCGAGATACCGAGTATTTTCTCGCTTCCGATTCGGTCGCTGAACTTGCCGAGTATCGGAGAGGCGATCATGTTGGACAAGCCGGTTACGGAGCCGACGAAGCCGGAATAGAACGCCAGATTCTCCGTCGTGCCATGCAGCTTCTGAACGAGCAGCGGGATGAGCGTCATCGGGCTCATCATAGCGAATTGAATCAGGAACGTCGCTGCGAGCAAAGCCGGAATTTGCGGCACATGACTGAGCTTCAACAGTCCTTCGCGAACGGTCATTTGACCCGCTGCTGCAGCTGCCTGCTTATCAATGCGCTCTTTGACGATGAACATGGAGAGCAGCGAAGCGAGAAACGTCATAATGCCGGTTATGTAAAAAATGGGACGGAACCCAACCGCATCGGCCATCAAGCCGCCGATGAAAGGTCCAAGTATCGTGCCGGCGATGCCGCCTGACTGCAGCGTCCCCATGGCGAAGCCGATTTTATCCTTCGGCGTCGTCGAGGAAACTAAGGAAACGGATGCAGGGTTGAAGCCGGATATGGTACCGTTCACCATGCGAAGCACAAGCAGCTGCCACGGTTGAGTGGCGAAGCCCATTAATACCATAACAACGGCCATGCCGAAGCCCGATCGAAGCAGCATCGGCTTGCGGCCATATCGATCCGACAGCTTGCCCCAGAACGGCTGGAACAAGAACGAGGTGACGAAGTTGGCCGCGAAGATGAAGCCTGCCCACATGGAGATTTCATGCTCGCCTTTAACGCCCAGATCGCTCTGCAGATACAGCGATAAGAAAGGGACGATCATCGTCATTCCTGCCATTACGAGAAACTGGCCGACCCAGAGTACGGCCAGATTTTTTTTCCACTGCTCCACAATCATTGCCTCCGTTCTCGTTGATGATGTAAGAAGTACTGCTTGTATAGCATAACGCTTTACAGCGATTTTACGTATGGGCCTCGCTGGAATTTCATCGGATGCTCATGCGATTGTCAAACTATTGTCAACGATAGTCGAAGTCTGCCGGTTGTTAGCTCTTCCCAAAACGGGCATAATGGAAACGAAGGTATTATAGCGGAAATGGGGAACGGAAATGAGCTTCAACGACCGATTTATTCGTGCCGTACGGCAGGAGCCTGTCGATCGCGTGCCTGTGTGGTACATGCGTCAGGCGGGACGTTACGACCCCGATTATCGGAAAATTAAAGAGAAATACTCGCTGCTTGAGATTTGCCGGCAGCCGGAGCTTGCCGCAGAGGTAACGATGATGCCGATACGGAAGCTTGGCGTGGACGCGGCTATTCTATATTCGGATATTATGAATCCAGTAGCTTCGATCGGAATCGATTTTGATATTGTAGCGAATGTCGGGCCGGTTATTGCGAACCCGATTCGCAGCGCAGTGGACGTGGAGCGGTTGAAACCGATTGATGTTGAAGGCGATCTGAACCATGTCATCGAGACGATCCGCATTCTTGACCGTGAGCTGGACGTACCGCTTATTACGTTTGCAGGCGCACCTTTTACAATTGCAAGCTACTTGATAGAAGGACGTCCTTCTAAGAACTACTTGCGTACGAAAGCGCTTATGTACAGCGAGCCGGAAGTATGGCATAAGCTCATGGACAAGCTCGGCGATATGGTTATTACATACTTGCGTGCGCACATGGCGGCAGGCGGCAAGGCGTTCCAGCTGTTCGACAGCTGGGTCGGCGCACTCGCGCCGCATGACTTCCGTACGTTCGTATTGCCGACCATCGAACGGATCTTTGCAGAGTTGTCTGATTTGCCGCAGCCCAAGATTTACTTCCCGGGCGTTGCATCCGGCGAGCTGTTGACCGAGCTTCACAATGTTCAGGCTAACGCAATCGGACTTGATTGGCGCGTATCCATCCCAGAGGGCAGACGTCGTCTAGGGGACAAATTCGCCGTGCAGGGCAATCTCGATCCGGTTGTGCTGACTGCGCCTCAATCGGTTATCGAAGCGCATGCCAAGTCCATTATCGATCAAGGGATGGAGCAGCCGGGCTTCGTCTTCAATCTTGGTCATGGCTTGTTCCCGGAGGCTTCGCTGGATAAGCTGAAGGATTTGACCGCGTTCGTGCATCAATATTCGGCTGATGCAATTGCAGCAAGACGCCTAGAAGGAGCGAATAGTCATGTCTAATCGAATTGGCGTGCTTGTCATGTCCTACGGGACGCCACAAAGCATGGATGATATTGAAGCCTACTACACGCATATTCGCCGGGGTCATGCGCCGACACCAGAGCTGCTCGAAGAACTTCGCGGGCGCTATGAAGCGATCGTAGGCGGCGTGTTCCCGCTGCGCGAGAATACGGACCGTCAAGTTGCATCGCTGCAGGATAGGCTGGAGCAGGTGGCGCCAGGACGCTACGTCTGCTACCAAGGGCTGAAGCATGCGCATCCGCTTATCGAAGAAGGCGTGCAGACAATGGCCGCTGACGGCATCAAGCAGGCGATTGGCATCGTATTGGCGCCGCATTATTCCGTCATGAGCGTGGGCTCTTACTTGAAGCGTGCGAAGGAACAGGCGGAGGAGCATGGTATCGCGTTTACGGGCATTGAGTCGTACCATCTGCATCCGCAGCTGATCGCAGCGTTGACGGAGCGGGTAACGGACGGACTGCAGAAACTTGCGGATACGGTTCGCAAGGAGCGCAGCGATGCGGAGAGCGTGAGAACGAAAGTGCTGTTCAGCGCACACAGTCTCCCTGAGAAAATTCGCGAGATGAACGATCCGTACGAGCGTCAGCTTCTCGAAACATCCGAAGCGGTTGCGAAGGCAGCAGGCGTAACGGATTGGCAGTTTACGTGGCAGAGCGCAGGCAGAACGCGCGAACCATGGCTTGGACCGGACATTCTGGAGACGTTCCGTGCGTTGAAGGAAGAAGGCTATGAAGCGGCGCTTGTCGCGCCGATCGGCTTCGTATCCGACCATCTTGAAGTGTTGTATGACCTGGACATCGAGGCGAAAGCATTCACAGCTGAGCTCGGCATGTCGATGGAACGTATTGCGATGCTCAACAGCGATCCATACTACATGGAGACGCTGTCGGACTCCATCGTCGCAGCTGCGGCGAATCTGTCTAACGAATAATAGCGCTAGCAAGCGGAGATTGAAGTCGATGATACGATCGACTTCAATCTCCGCTTTTTGCATACCATTTTCCTACAAAAACAGATCGCTCATCACGCACATATCTACAACATGGACGATTGGAATGCTGGTATAATGGGTAAGTCTCATAAAATACCTAATCTATTAGTTCGAGTTCAAAAAGTTCGGTTGTCAGCACAGATAAGATTGCGAGAACAGCAGTTATTTGCTCGCAGGATGCAACGCCCGGAGTACCGCAAATAACTTCAGGAGGAACGGAGTGTAGGCAAACCCTACATGATACAAGGTTTCCAGCGGAAACCTGCATCGGAAGCATAATCCCCGGACTCTGAAGGTGAACGCAAACTTCGACGTCGAATAAGCTTCCTGACTCACTTCGTGATCACAAGCGGACTTTTTGAACAACCTCTATTAGAGCCAAAGTTATTATTCGGAGGTCATTCGTTCATGTACGTATCGCGTTCGGAAACTCACCAGCAGAACAAGAAAAGGCGAAGCCGTCGTTTTCGACGTCTAGCGGCTATTAATCTAGTAATGCTAGCGGTTATTCTCATTCTCGGCGCCGTATTCTGGTCGACGATCTTTCCGAATGAGGATTCGCACAATGAATCTTCCACGAATCAAGAACAGAATGAAGAGACTGCTCATACAGATGATGCAGCTGGATCTGGTTCCACGACTACTCCTATCGATGATCAGGCTGCTTCTAACGATGAAGCTGCGCCATCACCATCCGATTCGTCCGATTTCGACACCGGCACGACGGTGGAGAAGGGTGAGGCAGTAGCAGATAACGGCGGCGAAGCCGTTGATCCAGGTACAGGCGGAGCAGGTACTGATACTGGATCAGATGCTGAAGCGGGTACGAGCGGAACAGCACCTGCTGCAAGTACGATTCATCTAGCATTTGTAGGCGATCTATTGTTAGGTGCCAGTGTTGAAACGACTATGCGCAAGCAAGGACTCGATTATCCGTTCTCTGGCGCGCTTGAATATTTGAAGAGTCCGGACCTGACTGCCGGCAATTTGGAAAATCCTATCACAACCCGAGGCATACCGGCAGAGAATAAGCAATATGTGTTCAAAGGGGCTCCTGATTTGCTGCCTCCGCTGAAGGAAGCGGGCTTCGATATTGTAAGTCTCGCGAATAACCATACATTGGATCAAGGCACCGAAGGGCTGCTTGATACGATTAAGCATCTGAAAGAAGCAGGCGTCGCGAACGTAGGCGGCGGCAATGATGATACAGAGGCGTTCGCGCCTGTTGTGCTTGAGAAGAATGGCATCAAGGTAGCCTATCTAAGCGTTAGCCGCGTCGTACCTGAAGGCAGCTGGAAAGCCGATAAGAATCATCCAGGCGTAGCGGAGGCTTACGACTCCACGCGGGCAGTTGCAGCAATCGCTAAGGCGAAGCAAGAGGCCGATCTGGTCGTCATCATGGTGCACTGGGGCGTAGAACGCGCGGATAAGCCTGTAGAGCATCAGACGACGCTGGCGCGTCAGTTCATTGATGCCGGCGCGGATCTTGTAATCGGCAGTCATCCTCACGTCATGCAGGGCTTTGAGCAGTACAAAGGCAAATGGATCGCTTACAGCCTCGGAAACTTTATCTTTAATGTGACGGCAACGCCTCGAACGAAGGAGACAGGTGTGCTGGATGCGGTTTGTACGAAAGGTGGAGACTGCGATCTCACGTTCCATCCGATGGTGGCGGATCAATCGAGACCTGCACCGGTTGAGCCTGAGAAGGCGAAGGAACTTACGAATTATTTGACGAGCATATCGCAAGCGTTTGGCGTGAAGGTCGATAAGGATGGCGTTATAACTGCACAATGATGTAAAGCGGAGTGACTTTGAACTCCGTTCAAAGATCCTGATGTAGCAGCGGAGTGACTTTGAACTCCGCTCAAAGATCCTGATGTAGCAGCGGAGTGACTTTGAGCTCCGCTCAAAGATCCTGATGTAAGGAGAGAATGCCGTGCGGAATCCATGCGTGGCGCATCGAGGCTGGTCTGGCAGGGCGCCGGAGAATACGCTGGCAGCCATTTCGCTGGCTATGGAAGAGAAGCATTTGTACTGGATCGAGATTGACGTGCAGCTGTCGAAGGATAATGTCCCGGTCGTTATTCATGACTATAGTGTAACCCGCACGACGAATGCGATGGGTGAGGTGAGGGCCTATACGGCAGCTCAACTTCAGCGTCTAGATGCGGGAGAATGGTACAGCGATTCGTACAAGGGCGAACCGGTACCGACCTTGGATCAAGTGCTTGCGTTGACCTGCGGCCGCTGCCGGCTGAATGTCGAACTGAAGACCGACGGTCGTTACCCGGAGCTTGCTAACGAGGTGCTGAAGCTGATCTATCAGTACGGACTGCAGCATGATGTCGTTATCACGTCGTTCTATATGCCGATTCTTCAAGAGGTTCGGGAGTTGTCGCCGGAAATTGCAGTTGGCCTCATCATTGACGGCTGGAGAGATACGCTCATCGATGAGCTGAAAGAGCTGAAAGCGGACTTCCTGTCGCTTGGTTACCGGCACTTGAATGCGCAGCGTCTGCAGGCGCTTCGGGCAGCGTCGATTCGGACGATGCTCTGGACGTTGAACGACGTTCGGACGATAAAGAAATATGCGGCGATGGATCCGGAGATCATGATCTGCACCAACTACCCTGAGAAGTGGCGGGAAGCCATCCTGCCGAAGAAGAAGAGCTGAATGTCGAAACTCATTGGCTGAAAGGTAAGGCGAAAGTATGATGAACGGAATAATAGATTCTATGCAGTCGTCTGCCTGGCTGCTGGATGATTCTTCAGACATCCCTATTCGAGCCGTTATTGGTGCTATAGGTGGAATTGGCATTGCGAGAATGGCGGTTCGCCATCGCGCATTGACCAAACGAGGCGCAATAGCCGCTGCGCTGATGGGGCTGGGTTATACCGCGTTCGGCGGGCTGGTGTGGATGGGCACGCTGCTCGCTTTTTTTACGACTTCCTCGCTGCTCTCCAGATGGAAACGAAAACAACACCGAAAAGCAGCTGCAGAATCGTTATACGAAAAAACGGGCGCCAGAGATGCGAGTCAAGTGTGGGCGAACGGCGGTATCGGTTTAGCGCTGTGCATAGGCAATGCTTTGTTCCCTCATGAGGGCTGGTTATATGCATTCATAGGCGTTATGGCGGCTGTTAACGGAGATACGTGGGCTACAGAGCTGGGCTCTCTCAGCCGCAAGCCGCCGGTGTCGATTCGGACGGGACGCCGCGTCCCGCCTGGGACGAGCGGTGGAATAACAGCTGCGGGAAGCTTTGCTGCTGCAGCAGGTTCACTGGCGATTGGCGTGGCTGCAGCAGGTTTGCTGATTGTCGGCACTGCTTGGCAGGAAGGTCATGCATGGTCCAATATCCCGATCGGCAGCATGATCGCGGCAGCGTTTATTGGTGGAGTTGCAGGAACTTTTTTCGATTCTTTGCTGGGAGCTTATGTGCAAGTGATGTTTCGTTGTTCGGTTTGCGGAACTGAAACGGAACGTAGCAGCCACTGCGGTGCACCTGTTCAGCCGCTTCGCGGATGGAACAGAATGAATAATGATGCGGTTAATATTGCTTCTTCCTTTGTCGGAGGAGCCATTGCATGGGGAATCAGCCAATTGATTGGCTGATTTTTTGCTTTCGAAACCCTCTAAATTATGCGACAAAATGTATCCGAAAACGGTTTATAAAATTATTGACAAGTACGCAAAGCGAACCTATAATCACGAGTATAAGCGATTGTAAGCAGTTACATTGCCAATAGAGTTATCTGTAACATCCGAGTTACAATGATGAGTCTGGTGTAATGAAGTTCAATTCGCTATTTTTATTCTCACCGCACGAAAACGATTTCGAAGCAGTGCAATCACTCGACAAAATCTGCTTCACCCGCCTGAATCGTTGAATCGCATGACCTATGCAATTCGCAATACCACTCACTTGACTCACGTAGCTCGAAATACTCGCATCAATACCTCTTACATTACCGATTGAACTTTACGAAGTGAACAAGTTACGCAATTGAAAGATGAAAGTGGAGAGATCTGCTGACTGGCGCAGTCATCCATAAGGATAGGGCTCTTCAATATCCATGGATGGAATTAATTGCGCTTACATACGTCAAACACACATTAATGGATGTTCGGAGGGGGAAGTTGTTTTGCTGCGGATACTGCGCAAATATACGGTTTCGATCGTCGTGGTTATTGTACTGGCGGCAGCTTTTTTATGGTGGAATAGTGGGAGGAACTTTGATAATAACGCGATGGCGGGCATTCCGGATTACAGCGATGTGGACCAGCGTTCCATCCTGGAAGATGAATCAGTGACGAGCAAGCTTGAACCCACTTTCCTCAAGTACTACAGCAATGAGAAAGCGGAAGGCGTGCAGGATACGGAAGGGGTAGCGATTACGATCCCGGGCGACAAGTACTCGGCGATATCGCCAACAGGCGCATCGGTGGAGAGCAGCATTGGTGATGCGAGCGGTCAATCCGTTGTCCTGAAGGAAGAGAACAGCTGGGTGGAATACAAGGTCGACATTCCGGCCGACGGATTTTACCAGATGGGCATGCGATATTACGCAATGGAAGGCAAGCGCGCTTCGCTGCTCCGCACCGTGCAGATTGACGGGAAGTTCCCGTTCATGCAATCGAAGAAGCTGGAATTTATGCGAATGTGGCAAGAAGCTGGCGAAGTATGGACCGACAGCCAGCATAACGAATACAACCCGCGTCAAGAAGAAGTTTTCGGTTGGCAGTACACAGACTTCCGTGACTCGGAGGGCAAAGCTTACGAAGCGCTTCGCTATCATCTGACCAAAGGCACGCACACGATACGCATTGCTGCGATTCGTGAGCCTGGCGCAATCGGCGAACTTCGGATCTTCTCGCCGGTGCATCTGCCGACGTACGAAGAAGTCGCAGCGCAGTATGAGGCGAATGGCTATAAAGACACGTCCGGTCAAGTCATTAAGATTCAAGCGGAAGAAGCCAACTTGAAGTCGAGCCCGACCCTTCGCCGCGTAGAGAACCGCGACCCAGCGACAGAACCTTTCAATAAGCAGGGCGTTGGCTTGAATACATTCGGCGGCGGCTCATGGCGCACAGGTGGCCAATGGGGCGAATGGAGCTTCGAGGCTCCTGAATCCGGTCTGTATGAGATCGGCATGCGTAACGGCAGCTGGTTCTTGGACGGCATTCCGGTGCAGCGTCAAATTTACATCGACGGTCAAATTCCATTCCAAGAAATGAATGCGGTTAACTTCGAGTACGGAGGCTTCTGGCAGCTGAAGAAGCTCGCGGACGAAGAGGATAAGCCTTACAAGTTCTACTTGGAGAAAGGCAAACACACGATGCGCATGGTCGTGCAAGTCGGCGCATTAGGTGAGACGTTCGAGAAGGTGCAGAGCGTGTCGCAGCGGATGTCGCTGCTGAGCCGCGAAGTTATTTTGTACACGGGCACTAACCCGGACAAGAACAGAGACTGGAAGTTGGGTACGCGCATCCCGAATTTGGTCCCGCGCCTCCATCTGATGGCCCGCGATCTCGACGATGCGATCAATAATATGTACGCGCTTGGCGTAACGAAGGGCAGCTCGCAGGTGAGTCCGCTCGGCATCGCAAGAGATCAACTGCTCAGCATGGCCAAAGATCCAGACACCATTCCTGCTCGTCTGGTGCAGATGACAGATACGCAGACTTCGCTTGGCACATGGATTAATGGTCTTAGCCAGCAGTCGCTGCAGCTGGATTACATTGAACTGAAGTCAGCTGATGTGAAGTGGCCGAAAGTGAATGCGAGCTGGTTCGAGCGTACATGGACGTCCATGCATGACTTCTTCCTCAGCTTCCAGAAGGACTATCGCGGGGTAGGCGACACGTCGACAGACGAGAAAACGCTGGATGTATGGGTATCTTATGGACGCGATTGGGCAGCGATCATTAAACAGCTGGCCGATGAAGATTTTACAGCGAATACAGGCATCAAGGTCAACATTAACGTCATTCCGACAGGCGACAAGAACAAGTTGCTGCTGTCGACAACGGCAGGCTTGCAGCCAGACGTTGCGCTCGGCGTAGACGGTCAAGTGCCTATCGATTATGCCGTGCGTAATGCGCTCGTGAACTTGAATACGTTTTCGGATTACAAGGACGTTGCAGATCGGTTCCGTCCAGGCGCTCTCATTCCGTATCGATTCGACGGCGGAGACTTTGCACTGCCGGATACGCAGAACTTCAACATGCTGTTCTACCGCAAAGACATTATGGATCAGCTTGGCATAACCAAAATTCCGGATACATGGGAAGAGGTCATGGATCTCATTCCGCTGCTGCAGCAGAAGGGCATGGACTTCTACTATCCGCATGCGCCGCTCAACCCGGATCTGGCAATCAATGAATTCTCGCCGTTCCTCTATCAGAATAACGGCGACTATTACAAAGACAACGGCATGTCCTCCAACCTGGATTCGCCGGAAGCGATGAATGCATTCAAGATGTGGACGGGATTGTTCACGAACTACAAAATCAACAAGGACGCAAACTTCTACAACCGTTTCAGAACGGGCGAGATGCCGATCGGTATCGCAGACTACTCGACGTACGTTCTGCTGTCGACGGCAGCGCCGGAGCTCACAGGCTGGTGGGGCATGAAACCGATGCCGGGTATTCAGCAGGCTGATGGCCAAATCAATCGGACAACAGGCGGTCTGGCGCAGACGAGTGTCATGTTCCAGAAGTCCGAGAAGAAGGCAGAAGCATGGGAGTTTATGAAGTGGTGGAGCAGTGCCGACGTGCAGGAGCAGTTCGGTACGGAGCTTGAAGCGCTGCTGGGCGTTGAAGCCCGCTGGAATACGGCGAACGTTGAAGCAATCAAACGTCTGCCTTGGCCAACAGATGATATCGACTCGATCCTTGAGCAGTGGAACTGGTTCAAGGAAAGGGAAATCGTTCTCGGTGGTTACTACACAACACGGATGGTTGCGAACATTTGGAACGAGGTTGTTCTCAATGGTAAGAACCAGCGCGAAGCAATCGAGGACGGCGTGCTCGGCATTGACAAGGAAATCAATAAAAAACGTGAGGAATTCGGCTTGAAGGTCGATTCCTCCCTCAGTAATGAAGGGAGCGGGGGGCAATGAGCAACACGACCGTCGAACTGACGCGACCATCCGTCCAAGCGAAGCGATCGCCAGGCAAACTGGCGATCCTGTGGAAAGAAGTAAAGCGGCACCGAACATCTTATTTGTTCTTAGCGCCTTTCCTTCTATTATTCACACTGTTTACGATCATACCGGTCATCACATCATTCGCGCTGAGCTTCACGTACTACAACATGATCGAGTCCCCGAAATTTATCGGTTGGTCGAACTATAAGCTGCTCTTTGTGGATGACGACATTTTCTTGAAAGCGATTGCGAACACGCTGAAATTCGCCGTTATTACCGGTCCGGTCGGCTATATTATGGCCTTCCTGCTGGCTTGGCTGATCAGTCAGATTCCGGTGAAATACCGGTTCATCTACACCTTGTGCTTCTATACACCGGCGATTACGAGCTCGATCGCCATCTCGGTCGTGTGGCTGTATATGTTCTCGGGTGACCGGTATGGCCTCATTAACTATTGGGCTATGAAGCTTGGCATTCTGAACGAGCCATGGCTGTGGCTGCAGAACATTAAGACGATTATGCCCGTGCTTATTATCGTTTCGCTGTGGATGAGTATGGGGATCGGCTTCCTGGCTTTCTTGGCAGGTTTGCAGAACGTGCCGCGTGATTATTATGAAGCTGGCGCAATCGATGGCGTGAAGAACCGATTCCAGGAACTGTGGTACATCACCATTCCTTCGGTTAAGCCGCAGCTGCTCTTCGGCGCAGTTATGCAGGTTGTATCATCTCTGCAAGTATTCGATATTAGCATTCAACTGCTCGGAATGCCGAGTGTATTGTATGCCGGTCATACCGTCATGACGCACTTGTTCGACTATGCGTTCATCCGCTTCGAGATGGGTTACGCAACGGCAATTGCAGTCGTATTGTTCTTGATGATGGTCGGTTTGAACCGCGTCATATTCAGACTGCTGGGCAGCGGGGAGTGAAAATAACGTGATTGGCACATCAACCATCGTTAAAGGAAAACGGTTTGACTTCAGCGGATTTTTCCTATACGCATTCCTGACGGCACTGGGTCTGCTTATGCTGGCGCCCCTTGTCTACATGTTCTCGTCAGCGCTGAAGCCAACATCTGAATTGTTCTTGTTCCCGCCGCGGTTTTTCGTCGTCAACCCGACGCTGAAGAACTTCAAGGATTTGATTCTTGCGACCGGAACGTCGATCGTACCGTTCTCCCGATACATTTTTAACAGTATCGTCGTTTCGTCTTGCATCGTAGTAGGCAGCATCGTCATTGCGGCAATGGCGGCTTATCCGCTTAGTAAACATGACATGCCATTCAAGAAACTGATCTTTAATATGATTCTGCTCGCGCTCATGTTTGCGCCGCAAGTTACGCAGATTCCACAGTTTATCGTTATCAAAGAGCTCGGACTTATCAATACGTATGTAGCGCTCATCATTCCAGCATTGGCAGCGCCGGTATCCTTGTTTCTTATGAAGCAGTTCCTGGACCAAATTCCGAATGCCTTGCTAGAGGCAACGCGTATCGATGGGGGCAATGAGTGGACGACGTTCTGGAAAGTCGTCATGCCGATGCTGAAGCCAGCTTGGGCGACGCTCGCGCTGTTCAGCTTCATCAGCGCATGGAACGATCCATGGGCCGCTAACATTTATACAACAACCGAGGATATGAAAACGCTGCCACTCGCGCTGCAGACGTTAAGCGGCGGATATGGCGTAGTTGCCCGTACAGGTACAGTCGCTGCTGCGAGCTTCTTGATGGTCGTACCGACGATCCTCGTGTTCGTCATTACACAACGGATGGTGCTTGAGACGATGGCCCACTCGGGAATCAAGGAGTGATGTCGCATATGAAACCAAATCGCAGCTTTACACGCATCCTCTTGCTCGTATGCGCCTTGGCACTCGTTTTACCCGCTGCCGCATACGCGAAGTCGCCGTATACCGGCTACATCTACAACTCGCAAGATGCCGACAAACCAGCGCTTAACGGGTATTTGTACGCGGATTCGTTCGACGGCTATGACTTGACGTCCGGTTCGTTCAAATCGCCAGAGGATTTGTTCGTCACCCCGGACGATACGCTTTATGTCGTCGACAGCGGCAACAATCGAGTCGTACATATGGACCCGGATACGGGTGCTGTAATTACTATTTATGGTGACAAAGAAGGCAAAGGTGCGCTGAATGGACCCAAGGGTGTATTCATCGCGAAGGACAACAGCGTTTACGTTGCAGACACTGGCAACAAGCGGATCGTTGTATATAAGTCCGATGGGTCATTCGACCGCGAATACGGCTTGCCGCAAAGCGAACTGATTGGTTCTGACTTCAACTATTCGCCAGCGAAGCTGGTCGTGGATAAACGGGGCTACATGTTCGTCTCGAGTGAAGGCTCTTCGCTCGGTCTGATGCAAATTCGGCCGGATGGCACTTTCGCTGGATTCTACGGAGCGAACCACGTGCCGTTCTCGATGACGAGAGTCATCGTGAAGCTGATCGCTTCGAAGGAGCAGCGGGATCAGTTGGCATCTACTAGGCCGCCGGAATTCTCGAACTTGTTCCAAGATAACGAAGGCTTCATCTATACGACGAGTCTTGGCATCCGATTCGACCAGGTAAAGCGACTCAGCGCCGTTGGCGTCGATACGCTGAATTCGGGCGCGCATCGTTACGGTGACTACTATATGAAGTCAATCAATGGCGAGATCGAGCACGACACGATTGTTGACGTATCCGTCAGCAAGGACGGTTTCATTACGGCACTCGACCAGACGAACGGCGAATTGTTCCAATACGATAAGCTAGGCAAGCTGTTGTTCATCTTCGGCGGCCGAGGCAATCAGAACGGCCTGTTCAAGACGGCGACAAGCGTTGCGGAAACATCGGATGGCGCAATCTACGTCGCAGACCGCGAACGCAGCCGCATCGATCGATTCTATCCAACGCCTTTCGCAGACAAGGTGCATCAAGCTTCTATCCTGTACGTAGACGGCAAATACAACGAAGCGATGAAGCCTTGGCAGGAAGTGCTCCAGATGGACAGTACGTACGATATGGCCTATACGGCAATCGGCAAAGCGTACTACCGTCAGCACAAATACAAGGAAGCGATGAAATACTTCAAGCTCGGCTTGAACCGAGGCGGTTATTCCGATGCGATGTTCGAATATCGCAAAGTGTATATCAAAGCACACTTCGGAACGATTATGACGATTGTGATTATTTGCTTCATCTTATTGCAAGTGCTGCTGCGCTTCTTGCGCAAACGGAAAATCGCTCGCAAAAAACAAGAATTCCTCGGCACCATGAAAGGAGGGGGAGTCAGTGGAAGCCATTAAACTCGTGCGACAATCCCTTTTTCATCCGTTCGACTTCTTCTACGACATCCAGTTCGAGAAACGGGCGAAGCTGATCAACGCGGTTACGATCATGGCGCTTGCATGTGTAGCTCGTATCGTCAGTCTGATGTTGTCCGGCTTCGCGTTCCGAACGAGGGAAGCGGTGGACGTATCGATTCCGCTGGAAATTCTGTGGATCGTCATTCCATGGATAACGTGGTCTATTTCGAACTGGGCCGTCTCAACCATCATTGATGGAGAGGGCAAGTTCAAAGATATATTGATCAGCAGCTCCTACGTATATCTGCCGTACATCGTGCTCATCATTCCGGTCTCTCTGTTGAGCAACTTGCTCACGCTGAAGGAAATCTCGATTTATGGCGGCATCTACTACTTCATGTATGGCTGGATGGCGGTCATGCTGTTCCTCCAGGTCATGATCATTCACGACTTTGAGTTTGGCAAGACGGTCGGCATCATTCTGTTGTCTATACTCGGCATGATTATCATGTGGCTTATCGTCGTGATGATCTATGGACTCGTCAATCAAGCGATCGTGTTCGTCATTAATATTATGAAAGAGATTCGTTACAGGTCTTAGGAGGAGATGGCATGAAGATGAATCGTAAAAAAAGTCTGCTCCTTGCGACCGCCGCTCTTCTGGCAGCTGTCTCGATTCCGGTATTCGGCGCATCAGATTCGAATGGAACGGAGAACGGCTCGGATGCTGCTGCAGCGAATGATTCAACCGTAACGACGGCTGAAGCGAAGCCGCCCGTTACGAAGACACCTGTGAAGGCAACGCAGCTAGTGGCAGAGAACGATAGCTATCAATTGTATACCGATGGCAAGGAAGGTCAAGTTCGGGTCGTAAGCAAGAAGACGGGGCAGGAGTGGTTCAGCGCACCGCCGGTTGACAGCACCATGCCGCCCAACAACCTGAAATTCATTGAAAGTCCATTCACGATCAAATATACGTCTGGCAAAAGCGTGGAGTCGACCTATCCGTCGAAAGCGAAAGCGGCTATTACAATGGCGCAAATCGATAATGGCGTCCGATTCGATTATGACATGGCGGAGATCGGCATCTCGCTGGCGCTGGAGTACACGCTCACAGCAGACGGCTTCCGAGTAAACGTTCCGTTCGATTCCGTGAAGGAGAACGGAACGGTAAGGCTGTCGACTCTCGAAGTGCTGCCGTTCATCGAGGCGGGCGAGCCTGGCACGGACGGCGCGATTTTCGTGCCGGACGGCTCTGGCGCGTTAATGGATTTCAAGCCGGTGCGTCCGAATACGTTTGACGGCTATAGCGAGTATGTATACGGCGGCGACTACGCCTTCCAGTCGAACATCGTAGAGAAGGTCGTCAAGATTAAAGACGAATTGATCGCGAAGCCCCCAAGCGAGCAGATCGCGCTGCCGGTATTCGGCACATACAGCAAGGACAAGAAGGGCGTGCTTGGCATCATCACTTCCGGCGATGCCGATGCGAAGATTAATGCTACGCCAGCAGGTATCCGCAACATTAATCTATATCGCGCAGGCGTTGAGTTCCTTTATCGTAACAGCGACATCATTTTCGTCGGCAATTCAGGAGACATTCCGCTCATTCAGCGGGGACTTATCCCAGGTGATCGAACGATCGAATTCAAGCTGCTCGAGAATGAAGATGCCAATTATGTCGGGCTGGCGAAGTCATATCGCAGCTACCTAACCGAGGAGAAGGGCTTGCAGCCTTCGGAATCGGACGGCAGCGTTCTGCAGTTGACCTTGTTCGGCGGTGGAATCGAGGACAAAATCGTCGGCAGCAAGTTTATCAAGATGACGACGTTCGAACAAGCGAAGTCCATCGTCGACGATTTGTTAGCTGAAGGGATCACGAAGCTAGAAGTGACGTATGACGGCTGGAATGATGGCGGCAAGTATGGCGATCAGCCAGACCATTTCCCAGCGGAAAGTGCACTCGGCGGCAATAAGGAACTGGAGAAGCTCGCTGCCTATTTGAAAGAAAAAGGAATCAAGCTCTACCTTCGCGCGAATTACGTCAAAGAGTCCACCACAAGTGATGGCGTGTCGAAGTCCAAGGATGCGATTCGCGGTCTGAACAACGAAGCGACGAAGGTGTATAAGCCTTGGTATGACAACAATCAGATGTCGGACCAGGCGTACTACATGATGAAACCGCAGCGTGTATTCGATAAGCATGTATCGAAAGAAGCAGATGATTTTGCAGATCTAGGCGTCAGCGGCGTCCTGTTGGAGTATATGGGCAGCACGCTTTATTCCGACCAACAGCCGAATCCGCCGTTTATGCGGAGTCAGACGATTGGTGTATGGCAGCAGTCGCTTGACCTGATGAAGCAGACGACTGGCGGCTCAGCCGTTGAATACGGCTTCGCCTATACGCTTGGTCATACAGACAATATCCAGAACGCACCGATTGATTCCAGTCACTTCGTGTACATGGATGAGACGATTCCATTCTATCAAATCGCACTTCATGGCCTTATTCCATATTCGGCCGATCCCTATAATCTGCAGGACGACCCGCGGGTTCACAAGCTGCGGCTTCTGGAATATGGCGCAATGCCGTCGTTCGAGCTGGCCTATAATGACCCGGCCGATCTGAAGCGCACGCCGTTCGACTGGCTGCTGTCCGGCGAGTGGAGCGATTGGTCGAGCCAGACCGTGGCCACCTACAAGGAAATCGAAGGCGTTCTTGGCAGCTTGGCTGATCAAGAAATCGTTGATCATGCGACGGTGCAGCGCAACGTGTATCGCACCACTTATGCAGATGGAACGAAGATCACCGTCAACTATAACCGCAAAGCGGTGACGGTCGATGGTCAATCGATTGATGCCTATGGCTATTCGGTCGAGAAAGGAGGTAACGGCCAATGAAGAAAGGGTTGTCCATGCGGACGCGGCACTACTTAGAGGGATACATGTTTACGCTGCCGTGGGTTATCGGCTTTCTAGCATTCATGGCCGTTCCTCTCGTACGCTCGTTCCGCTTCTCGCTAAGTAAGCTGGAGATTAAGACAGCGGGCCTGCAGGCCCACTACATCGGGTTTGAGAATTTCAGGAAGGCGTTCACGGTCGACGTTGAATTCACGCCGAAGCTGATCGGAACGGTAAGCGGTTTGATTTTCAATGTACCGCTCATTCTGATCTTTGCGATGTTCACGGCGCTGCTGCTCAACCGCAATTTTAAAGGGAGAATGATATTCCGCGGCATCTTCTTCCTGCCGGTCATTATCGCGTCAGGCACCGTGCTGACGAAGCTTCGTGAAGACGGGGCAGCGAACCTGCCAATCTTCAAGCAATACGATCTGGCATCGACATTGAGCAACATTATGCCGATCGATCTGGTCAGACCGCTGCTGGGCATTCTCGAATCATTGTCGCTCTCGATGTGGGACTCCGGCGTTCAGATTCTGATCTTCTTAGCCGGCCTGCAGTCGATCTCTTCGCACTTGTACGAAGCGGCGAAAGTAGACGGCGCGACGCCTTGGGAAATTTTCTGGAAGGTCACGTTCCCAATCATTACGCCCATGATTCTCGTTAACACGCTGTTCAGCATCGTGAACTCGTTCACGAAGGCTGGCAATCCGATCATGGACTACATCATGGATGTCTTATTCAAAAAGAACGACTTCGGTTACGGTGCAGCGCTTGGATGGATCTACTTCTTGGTTTCATTCGTTATTATCGGAATTGTTTTGTACTTGTTCCGGAACAGCTTAAGGGAAAGGGGCTGATCAGATGCAATCGAACAACGTTGCCGCCACGATCCGCCAGACGCTCGCTTCGGGACGCGAGAAGACGAGTCCTTACGTACCGGTTGTCAAACGCTACGGACGCTCTACAGCGTCTTGGGTATTCCATTACTTAATGTTGTTTGGTCTTGCATTCGTTTTCATTTATCCGATGCTGTACTTGATCAGCAAATCGCTGATGCAGCCGACCGACTTGTCGGATGCATCGGTACAGTGGATTCCGAAGGCGCTGAACTTCAGCAACTTCAAATATGCGTGGGAAGCGCTTGATTACTTGCCGAAATTCAAGAACAGCATCATGACATCGCTGGTACCGGCACTTGTACAGATTGCAAGCTGCGCCTTCATCGGTTACGGCTTCGCCCGTTACCGATTCCCGGGCTACACGCTGCTGCTTGGGTTCCTGCTCTTCACGTTCCTGGTACCGCCGCAAACGATTATTTTGCCGATGTACATTTTCTACAGCGACCTGCACTGGATGAATACGTACTTCCCGTTCGTCATTCCGGCGTTGTTCGGGCACGGATTACGCGGTGCACTATTCGTCATGATCTTCCTTCAGTTCTTCCGCGGCTTGCCGGGACAGCTGGAAGAGGCAGCGCGCATCGACGGCGCAGGGGCGCTGCGGACCTTCTGGTCGATTATGTTCCCGCTGGCCCGTCCGGCGATGCTGGTCGTCTTCTTGTTCTCGCTCGTATGGCACTGGAATGACACGTTCGAGCCTAGCTTGTTCACAACGATAGCGGATAAGTTCAACCTGATGCAGAATCTCAAGGTCATGGATGGCCAAAGTCAGCTGGAGCTTCAGAACGGTACGGCGGCGATGACTGCCGATTTGACGGGACTTGTGCCTACGTTTGCGAACCGGGTAATGGCAGGATCGCTTCTGACGATTCTCCCCATGCTCATCCTCTACTTATTCACGCAGCGTTACTTCGTTGAAAGCGTCGAACGCGCTGGTATCGCAGGTGAGTAAGGAGTCGGCTCGTACCATATAACGCTTCAGACTCGAAAGGGGTGATGCCCTTGAGACGTCGCTAGAAGACGTCCTAAGGCTATAGACAAAGGGCTGGATAAGAATTGAATTGGGCTAGATTCAAGAGGGGTATCGTTTAAAGAGGCAGTTCAAAATGAAAATCAAACAAACAAAAAATTGATGAGGTGGAAAACATGAAAAAAAGCTTTGCTTTGGTACTCGTGTTTATTCTTTCCTTGACCATGCTGCTCAGCGCATGCGGCAGCGACGACAAAAAAACAGAAGATACACCGAAAGACACGACAACGACTGAACCTGCAAAAACGGAAGAAACGACGGCTGATCCAGAGCCGGCGGCAGAAGCGCCGAAGGACCTGTCGGGCAAGCTGACGGTCTGGACGTTCGCTACGAACACGCATGAGAAAATGAACGAGGCGTTCCAAGCGAAATATCCGAACGTACAGCTTGACTTCCAGATCCTGAGCTGGGACGATATGCAGAAGAACCTGAAGAACGCCCTCGCAACGGGCACGGGCGGTCCGGACGTTGCGATGATCGAAGGCGGCTGGTTCTCGACGATGAACACAGGAGAAGGCTTGGAAGATCTGTTGGCCGCTCCTTACAACGCTGCTGAGCTGAAAGATAAATTCACGGACGCGAACTGGCAGCGTTGGCACTCCCTTGACGGTAAGAAGCTGCTTGGTATGCCTTGGGATATCCCGCCGATGGTTACCCTCTACCGTCCTGACATTCTCGAAGAAAATGGCTTCCCATCGGATCCGGTTGAACTTGGCGAATATATCGCTAACGAAGACAACTTCCTGAACATGGCGCAAGCTCTGAAAGCGAAAGGCATTTATATTCTTGAGCAGAACGACACGATCTTCAACCTGTACACAAGCGGCGAAGGCTACTTCGATCGCGGCCTGAATTATATCCGTAACAACGAGAAATTCGCTCATGGCCTCGATCTGGCGAAGAAAGTAAAACAACTCGATCTGGCATTGAAAGACTGCGCACTGTGGTGCGATGGCGGTAAACAAGCACTCGCTACCGGTAAAGTCGCAATGCTGTATTACGGCGGCTGGGCAACGGGCACGATCAAAGACGCAGCGCCAGACACGGTTGGCAAATGGAGAACGACGACGCTTCCATTCGGCACGACCGCGGCAAATGGCGGCTCTACGATGTCGATCCTCTCGCAAAGCCAAAACAAAGAACTTGCTTGGGAATACCTGAAATTCACATTGGCTTCGGATGAAGGCCAACTCGCATTCGTAGAACAAGGCGGTTCCCCAGGCTACATCCCAGCTTGGTCGTTCCCGCAAGTAGCCGACAAAACGCAAGAAATGTTGGGCGATCAAAAGTACAACGAGATCTGGAATCCGCTGGCACAGAAGATCAACACGCTGTGGGTATCGACGCCGTTTGATACGGATGCAGGCACGATCTTCAGCGCGGGCATCGCAGATGCGATCGACAAGAACACAGACTCGAAAGCAGCGCTCCAGAAGATCCAAGACGATATCGAAGCTAAGTTCAAAGTAGAAAAAGACGCGCTGAAAGCGAAACTCGGCATCCAATAATTTTATTGAGCTTGGTGGATAAGTGCGAGTTCAAAAAGTTCGGTAGTCAGCTCCGAGAAGATTGCGAGAACCTGAATAGCGGAAACCTGCATCGGAAGCATAATCCCCGGACTCCGAAGGTGAACGCAAGCTTCGACGTCGAATAAACTTCCTGATTTACTTCGTGATCACAAGCGGACTTTTTGAACAACCTCGTTAAGGGTCGTCCCACTGACGACCCTTTTCTGCTAGAGTGTAGTATATGATGTATAATAGATACTAAATAGGATTCATTCCGAACTAGATGAGGTGATAGCGGTGGCTTCGATTACGGATGTGGCCAAGCATGCGGGAGTTTCCGTTACGACCGTATCCAAAGTGATCAATAACTATACGGATGTCAGTGAGAAGACGAGGAAGAAAGTAAATGAATCAATACGGCTGCTTCGATATGAACCAAACGTCGTGGCAAGAGGGCTTGTTAAGAAGCGTTCGTGGACCATCGGTATTTTGCTGCACAACATAATGACCAACCCTTTCGTATCTGAGATGATGTCGGGGATGCAGAAGGCATTGGCTTCAAGTGGCTACGATTTACTTCACTTGTCGGCTGATTTCAACGATCCGGATTATTCGGTTATTCGTCATTGCTCGAGCCGCAACGTAGACGGGATGGTCGTATTCGGCATCGGCAGAGACAATAAGATCCCGATGGATCTGGTCAAAGCTGAGCTCCCTACGATGTTCGTCGATACCGATCTGATCGGACGCCGCGCGGGATACATAACAGCGGATAACCGTAATGGTATCCTGGCTGTGATGGAGCATCTCTATGAGCTGGGACACAGGAAGATAGCGTTCGTCTCGGGGTATTTGGGCTATGTGGCAGGCAGGACAAGGTTCGAGGGATATCAACAGGGCTTGCGCCAATTCCAGCTTCCGTATTATTCTAATTATGTCGAGATTAGTAATTTCGATAGTGCCGGCGGTTATAATGCGATGCAGAATTTGTTGAAGCTTCCCGATAGACCTACAGCAGTGGTATGTACGTCCGATGTGATGGCGATTGGTGTTATGAATGCGGTTGCAGATGCAGGATTAAGCGTGCCGGACGATATCTCTGTGGTCGGGTTCGATAATACGGCTTTCGCATCGATCGTAAAGCCTGGCCTTACGACGGTTAGTCAGAACATCTTTTCAATCGGCGAACGAGTGATTCATCAGTTGATAGAGCTGGTAGAGAACCCGGATTATTCGCCGCCCGTTCTCGTAGAGCCCGTCGAGTTAATTATTCGTCAGTCGACATCAGCTCCTCGATAAGTGCATTGAAGTTCATGCCGGTAGGAATAGGAAGGGAGGGCAAGCTGATGACAGTCGAACAGGCGCGTACACCGATGGTAATCGCAGATCACGTAACGCGCGTTTTCGGCAGAGGCGACGGTGCAGTCAAAGCATTGAACGAGATTAGCTTTACAGCAGAGCAAGGGACGATAACAGCGCTCCGAGGCCGTTCAGGATCGGGGAAGACAACGCTATTGAACATAATCGGTGCGCTGGATCGACCTTCTGAAGGAAGGCTTTTGCTGCAAGGCGAGGATTTGACCGTTCTGTCGGAGAAGCAGCGGAATCAGCTGCGGCGGCAGCGAATCGGTCTTATTTTTCAATCTTATGCTTTGATGCCGTTAATGTCTGCTTATGAGAACGTAGAGTTCGGTTTGCGCATTGCAGGTGTTGCCTCGTCACAAACACGCCGAATGGCGGAAGAGGCGCTTGAACAAGTGGGGATGAAAGAACGTATGAAGCATCGCCCCGGCGAGCTTTCCGGCGGTGAACAGCAGCGGGTAGCCATCGCAAGGGCGATCGCCCATCATCCTGTCTTATTGCTGGCAGACGAACCGACCGCCGAGTTGGATTCGAAGACTGGACGTTCCGTAATCCGACTATTTCGCGAGCTCGTAGATCGGCTTGGCATGACGATTATTATGACAACGCATGATCTTAGCGTGCTCAGTATGATGGATCAGACGATCGCATTGGAGGATGGGCATATTGGTAAGGCCAATGAGGAGTAAGTTGAGAACAATCGCTTCTAGTGTCGGTGTCGCAAGCTTGATTGTCGCAGCGTTGTCAGGTTGTTCCCTGTTGCCGAAGGAAGAAGAGGCGATTCCACCACCTCTCGTGAAGCCGGCAGAACAGAAATTCGACGTCGTCGATGTTAAGAAAGGCGAACTTGCCATTTATTTCAAAGGTATCGCAACCGTAGTGTCGAAATCGCAGCAGGATGTATTCTTCAAGCAAGGCGGAGGAAGACTTGCGGCTGTCCATGTGTCACAGGGCGATACGGTTAAGAAAGGTCAGCTTCTTATCGAATTGGGCAGCGATGATTTAAAGCTGAGGCTTGAGCTTCAGAAAATCTCGTATGAGCGCACGCAGATCGATTTGCAAAGTGCGATCAAGGGAGGTAATGAAGATCAGATCAAGTCCAAGAAACTGGATCTGAAGTCGGTCCAGCTGCAGTTGGACAACCTCCAGCAGCAATGGGACAGCTTGCGTCTTGTCGCCCCTATCGATGGTGTCGTAACGTACCTTGCAGATGTTTCCCTCGGACAAACCATGAACGCGTATGAGACGGTCTTAACGATCGCCGATCCGTCGCGCACTCAGTTGGTATATACAGCAGATGACCCCGCAGATATTGCTTCCTTACAGCCTAACATGCCAGTTGAAATCAAGATCGACAATAAAGACATTACGGGCAAAGTCGTACAGACGCCGAGCTCGGTACCCTTCTCCAGCAACCAGCAAGTGAACGAGAAAAACGCTAAGTTACTTATTGTTGATAGCGAGGACTTAAAAGGTGATATCGGCGAAATGGCCGAACTCAAAATTTTCAAACAGCGTCAACAAAACGTACTTATCATTCCAAAATCAGGCCTTCGCACTTATCTGGATCGCAAATACGTGCAAGTATTGGACGGAGACCGCCGCAAGGAAGTGGACGTCGAGGTCGGAATGTCGACCAGCACCGAGGTGGAGATTCGTCGAGGTTTATCGGAAGGCGATCAAATCGTTCTAAACAACTAACAGGTTGCCATACAGGCGGAAGGGGGTGCAATGTGTGGCGATCTTGACAATGATTATTCGCAAAATGCGGAAGAACAGCTGGCTTCAATTCAACCTGCTGATCGGCTTGCTCATTTGCGCAGCATTGTTCAGTTCAATGCCTATGTATACGGATGCGATTCTGCAGCAGACGATGCAGAAACAGCTTCAAGGTCTGCAGAAAACGTCCGATCAATATCCGGGCTGGTTCCGAATATCGACGTCGGTATCACAGGATGTCACACAGCTGCCGCAGCGGGTTGTAGCCGCCGATCAATTCATGAACAGGGAGTTTGAGCGCTTCGATATGGGCGTTCTTGCCTATCAGAAATATCGTGCGACACGTACATATACGACTTATGCTGCCGATGCGACCGATGCAGAGAAGAAGATGAATCGACTATCTGCAGTCGTTGCAGTATCGGATTTGGACAAACATATTAAGCTGCTGGACGGGAGAATGCCGGCTGCTGAACCAGTCGACGGTGTTATCGAGACGCTCGTGACTCAGAAGTTTCTCATTGAGTTCAAACGTGATCTGGACAGCATCATCGAGATCAACAACAGCAAAACAGGAGAGACGCTTCGATTCAAGCCTGTCGGCCTGATCGAACAGCAAGAGCCGGAGACCGGCAGCTACTTGCGATTCAAGCTGGAAGGTATCGGCAATCTGATGTTCGTGCCATTCGAATGGTTCGACCGTGAAATTGTCGGCTTGTCGAGACTTGATCTGTCGTCGCTTCAGTATCAGGCTGCATTGAACTATCCGGATTTGAAAGCGGTTAATCTGAATATCTTCATGGGCGAAGCAGGCCGTATTGACAAATACTTCGACAACCGGATCGGCACGCACCAATTAGAATTCCCTGCACTCCGCACGCTTAAGGGATATGGCGACACGAAGGAACGTCTGACTAGGCTGCTCTGGGCACTGTATGCTCCTCTTATGCTGATGCTCATCTTCTACCTATTGCTCATCTCGAACAAAATGATAGAAGGTCAGAAGACGGAAATTTCCGTGCTTCGAAGCCGTGGAGCCAGCAAAATTCAAATTGTCGGGATATACGCCATAGAGGCTATATTACTAGCCATTCCTGCGCTCGTCATTGGCGTCTTCGGCGGACTTATGTTTACGAAAGTGTTGGGCTCTGCGAATGGCTTCTTGCAATTCGTCGACCGCTCGGCATTAGAAGTGAATTTGACCGAGGAAGCCGTTCGACTTGCCGCGTACGCAATGGGCGGCGCGATTCTGCTCGTGTTAATTCCGGTCATCCACGCTGCGAACGTGTCGATTGTAGACCGCAAACGGAACATGTCGCGCGGGGAAGGCACTTCCATCTGGCATAAGCTTGTACTGGACCTAATTCTGCTCGGCGTCTCGGTGTACCTGCTGAGAGGCTTCCGTAAGCAGATGGATAACTTCGATAAGCTGGGGATCGACAGCGGCGCGCTGCAGATTGATCCGATGTTGTTCCTGACGCCAGCGATGTTCGCTTTCGGCGGCGGATTGCTGCTGCTGCGCATTTACCCTTGGATGCTCCGGCTTATTTATCGGCTCGGCAGAAGATGGTGGCCGCCAGCGCTTTATTCCGTCCTGACGCAGACAAGCCGTTCATCGAAGCAGTTTCTTACGATTCAGTTATTCTTGGTTCTTACGGTTGCGACGGGATTGTTCAGCGCTCACTCGGCACGGACGATCAATAACAACCTGGAGGACAAAATCAACTATTCGATGGGTGCCGACGTCGTGCTGACGGAATATTGGCAGAACGATGCGCCGCCGCCTTCGACGGGAGCTCCTAACCCTAATGTGCCAGCGGCAGACCCGAATAAACGCATTCAATATACAGAGCCTGACTTCGCGAGATATCAGAAGCTTGACAGCGTTGAGGCTGCGGCACAAGTATTTATAAAGGAAAATGCCACCGTCTCGGCAGGCAAAGGCTCCGTCGATACGGAGTTGATGGGTGTCAAGACAGATGATTTCGGTACGGTAGCAAGCTTGCGCAGCGACCTGCTGGATCATCATATGAACCTGTATCTGAATCTAATCGCACCAGAGCCGACGGCCGTGCTGATCTCCAGGTCGCTGGCTGAGGCCAACGGCATTAAGGTTGGAGACACGATTAATGTAGGTTGGACGAAGCTGAGCCCTTCGCCATTCGTCGTATACGGCATTGTCGATTACTGGCCATCATGGAATCCGACTGCCGGTTTAACGACAGACGGCAAGTCAGGCGAGCTTCCGAATCTTGTCATCGGTCACCTGGATACGATTCAGAATCGATTAGCAACTGAGCCTTATGAAGTATGGCTGAAGCTGAAAGATGGCATGAATGCTGGCGATACGTACCAAGAGCTCCAAGACAACAATATCCAAGTCGTCAAAGTTGCGGACCGCAAATCCGCGCTGATCGAATCGCGTAACGATCCGTTCCGTCTGGCGATCAACGGTGTTATGACTTTGGGTTTCGTCATATCGATGCTTATCAGCCTAAGCGGCTTCCTGTTGTTCTGGATTCTGACCTTGTCGGGAAGAACGCTGCAGTACGGTATTCTTCGTGCAATGGGTATTCCGTTCGGCCAGTTGATCGGCATGCTGATCAGCGAACAGCTGCTCACATCCGGCGTAGCCGTGGTGATAGGTCTGATCTCCGGCCGTGTGACAAGCGAGTGGTTCGTTCCGCTGTTCAGAATGTCCTTCGATACGAAGGTGCAGATGCTGCCGTTCCGCATTGCGCACAGCGCTTCGGATTACATCCAGCTGTTGACGGTCGTCTTGTTCATGCTCGCGATCGGATTAGTCGTACTCGGCATCCGGCTGTTCCGCATCCGTGTCCATCAGGCGTTGAAGCTGGGAGAGGAGTAACCGCATGATCCATTGCGATGGGCTTGTCAAAATTTATAAATCATCCGATCTTGAAGTCGTAGCGCTTCAAGGTCTGGACTTGCGAGTGGAAGACGGCGAGCTGATGGCGATCATCGGCTCGAGCGGCAGCGGCAAATCGACACTGCTTAATATGCTCGGCGGACTTGATCGTCCGTCGGCAGGCAAGCTGTTCGTCGATGGCAAGGACATGCTGACCATGTCTGATCGGCAGCTTATCCGTTACAAACGGGAGTCGGTAGGCTTCGTCTGGCAGAACAATGCGCGCAACCTCATTCCATACTTGACCGCGCAAGAGAACGTAGAGCTTCCGGTTCTGTTGAAGGGACGACGCAAGAAGTCAAGGGCGCTCGAGCTGCTTGATGCGGTCGGCCTTCAGCATCGTCGTCACAACCGGCTCAGCGAGCTGTCCGGCGGTGAGCAGCAGCGTGTCGCAATTGCGATCGCGCTGGCGAATCAACCTCGTCTATTGCTAGCCGACGAACCTACAGGTTCGCTCGATACGAAGACGGCAAGCCAAGTGCTCGATCTGTTCCGCCGACTCAATCGAGAGATGGGGCTAACGATCGTCATCGTTACCCATGATCCGCAGCTTGCCCGGAAAGTAGACCGTGTCGTTGCGATTCGGGACGGCCGCACCTCCTCGGAGATGATTCGGACAGCGTCCGATATCGAGGAAGAAGAAAGCAGCCTGGATACGCATGGTCAGATCGAACAAGCAGAAACGCATGTAGAGTACGCTGTCATTGATAAAGCGGGCCGTTTGCAGATTCCAGCTGCCTATCTCGACAATGAAGCGTTCAAGGACCATACCCGCGTCAAGGTTGAATGGGAAGATGGCCGAATCGTTCTATCACCGCCGGAAACGGCAAAGATAGAACGTTAAGCGAGCGATCGGTTAACTAGTTAAGAAGGCTTCTAAGAATATCATCGTCATATGCTCCGCAGCCTATCAGGGATGAATCCATTCCCTTTGATATTGGCTGCGGAGTTTTTTTTGTACATAATGAACTTTATTGACCTCTGAGATCTCTTATCTATGAAGAGGGGGAGAACATGAACATAAGTCGTCTTGTCAAACAAGCTCAACGAGGCAACAAGGATGCATTATTACAGCTGATCATGGCTCAACAGGACGCTTATTATCGTCTGGCATACAGCTACATGGGAAATGAACATGACGCGATGGATGCAATGGAGGACATGATCGTTAAGCTGTATGAGAAGCTGGATCAATTAAACAATAGAGAGTCTTTCTATAGCTGGAGCAAAACGATTCTGGTTAATCGCTGCAAGGCAATGCTGCGCAGCAGGGAACGATTTCTACCATTTGGGGACGACGAGCACGAACCAACTCTTGCTGCATTAACAGACGCAAACCCTTACAGGAATACAGAGTCCGAGATGGACATGGAAGAGCTTCTCTCCCATCTTAACGCGCGGCAGCGGGAAGCCATCGAGCTGCGTTACGTACATGATCTACCTTATCAGACGATTGCCGAGATGACCGACTCGCCGCTTGGCACCATCAAATCGAGAATTTCCCAAGGCATTCAGAAACTTAAAGCCGTGATCGGAGGTGATCGTTATGAGAACGATCGAGGAGAAGCTGCAGGAGCACAAGCAGAACATGAATACCATTCAGGCCCCGCCAGAACTTGAGAGCAGGCTTCGTCAAGCGCTTCAGCAAGCTCCTGTCAAGAAGAGACGTAAACCTAGAGCGGTGGCGTTGGCTGCAGCAATAGCTGCGGCAGTTGTACTGCTCGCCGGATCGTATCAATATCCTGCGTTTGCCTATTACGGAGGTAAGCTGCTGAGCAGTATCGAGCTATCTTCGCTTAGCTTCTCGGATGTGATGGAGCAAGGATATGGTCAGAAGGTGGGCAAAAGCAAAACGTTGGATGACGGCACGGTCATTACCGTTGAAGGGGTCATTGCGGACGAGAATGCATTGTTGGTGTACTATACCATTGATCTTCCTGAGGGCTCCGTGTTCAATGTGGATGAAAATAATCGTTTTGGCTTAGACTATCTGCACAGTTTTCGAAGTGACTCATTTGTGAAAGAAGGATCGGGAGACTATAGTGAAGACAAGACCCGATTCGAAGGCATGTCGAAATTCGAGCCGGTAAGCCCATTCTCCAGGACATTAACAGTTACCTTTAGCGAGTGGAAGGATAAGGAACGGCTAACGTATCCGATTAGCTTTAAATATGACGCGAATAAAGCAATGAACAGCATCATTAAAGAGAAGCTGACGGCATCCGTTCCAGTCGATCAAGGCAACGTCTGCTATGATTCTATTACGGCATCGCCAACATCAACGATTATCAAGGGACATTACGAGTTGGACACTGGCGAGTTACCTAGATTTATGGGTAAAACGAAGCTTTACGTCAATGGAGTAGAGTTAGGTTTTCGAGGTGGGAGGTCGACCAAAAAAGGAGATAAGCCCGGATTTGAATTGGAATTCGAAGTGCTGCCGACAGAGAAAGTAGACTCCATGCAAATCGTACTCGACGATTTCAGCGGGTACCAGAAGGTAGATCAGCCTATCTCGCTTGCTTCGCCTTCCGATCGTTCCATTCGAATCGGCACTGAGAAGCTGTGGATTCGTAGTGTTACGAAAACGACAAATGGTTACGACATCGTCATAGCAAGAAAACAATTTACGATGCTTGATTACGACACGATAGCCGTACAAGCTGGCGGTGCTAAGGTTCCTGCAGCAGCGATATCGCAGGCGCGTCCATGGGATTTGAAGAACGGCAACATCATGTGGGAGCAGACGTTTACCTTTAAGACGGATGCGAAGCCAGAGAGCTTGCTTCTGGATGGATTCGATTACATCAAAACCTATAACCAGACCATAACGATTCCTCTCAAACCGAGCGTATAGAATTTGCTCAGCCTGAGCATGATCAACAAAAAGCCCGAGCCATTAACTGGCTCGGGCTTTCGTTATTGATCCCGACGACGGGATTATTTGGTCAACTGCTCCATTTGACCGATCAAGTCCTCAAACACCGCCATCGCTTGTTCGATTGGCTCAGGCGTCGACATGTCAACGCCAGCACGCTTCAGGATGTTGATCGAGTAGTCGCTGCCGCCGCTCTTCAGGAAGCCGAGGTAACGCTCGACGGCCGGCTGGCCTTCGTCGAGAATTTGCTTCGCGAAGCTCGTTGCAGCCGAGAAGCCGGTTGCGTATTTGTACACGTAGAAGCTCGTATAGAAGTGCGGAATACGCGCCCATTCGATCTCGATGTCCTTGTCTACGACCATGCCGCCGCCATAGTAGAGCACGTTCAGGTCATAGTAGATTTTGGACAGATCGGCTGGCGTCAGGGATTCGCCTGCTTCCGTACGCTCGTGAACGATTTTCTCGAACTCGGCGAACATCGTCTGGCGGAATACGGTCGTACGGAATTGGTCCGCATAGTACGTGAGCAGGTACATTTTCTCCTTCGGATCCGTCGACTTCTTGAGCAGATAGTCCATCAGCAGCGCTTCGTTCAGCGTAGATGCAACCTCTGCGAGGAAGATCGTGTACTGCGCGTCGCGGTAATTCTGCGTGTTGTCCGAGTAGTAGGAGTGAAGAGCATGGCCCATCTCATGCGTGAGCGTGAACATGCTGTTCAAGTTGTCTTTATGGTTGAGCAGAACGTATGGGTGAGTGCCGTATGCACCCCAGCTGTATGCACCATTACGCTTGCCTTCGTTCTCGTAGACATCGATCCAGCCGTTGTCGAAGCCATCCTGCAGGACGTTCAGGTAGTCGCTGCCAAGCGGCTGCAAGCTTTCCTTAACGGTAGCCTTTGCTTGCTCATACGTAATGTCGAGCTTGAACTCGTCAACGAGCGGAGCGAACAGATCGTACATATGCAGCTCGTCAACGCCGAGCAGCTTCTTGCGAAGCTCCATGTAGCGATACATGAGCGGCAGATGTTTATGGATCGTGTCGATCAGGTTCGTGTACACTTCCTTCGGAATGTTATCGCCGAACAGCGACATTTCCAGTACGGAAGGATATTTGCGTGCACGGGAGTAGAACACGTTCTTCGAAACGTTCGCGTTCAGCGTTGCCCCAATCGTGTTGCGAAGCTTGCCGTATGTATCGTACATCGCTTTGAATGCGTTCTTGCGCACCTCGCGGTCTTTGCTCTCGAGGAATTGAATGTAGCGGCCTTGCGTCAGCTCGATTTCTTCGCCTTCCTCGTTCTTGACTTTCGGGAACTTCAGATCAGCGTTGTTCAGCATGCTGTAGATCGTATTCGCCGATTGGCTGATGTTGCCGACTTGAGCGAGCAGCGCTTCTTCTGTTTTGGACAAAATATGTGCCTTCTGCCGGCGCATCTCTTCGAGCGTTTTGCGATAGATCGCAAGGTCCGGATTGTTGATGAGTGCATCCAGCTCTTCGTCAGTCAGGCTCAGCACCTCTGGCGTAATGTAGGACATTGCTTCGCCGGATTCAACGCTCAGCTTCTTCGATTTCTCGGACAGGGACTGGAAAGCGGGCTCTGCCGTATCTTCGTGATGCTTCATGTTCGCATAAACATAGAGGCGTTCTACATGCAGCGACAGCTCATCTTCGAGCTCGAAGCAGGCTTTCAGCTGGGCAGGATCAGCGAGCTTGCCCTCAAATCCAGCTAGCTTGCCGATTTGCTCCTTCGCAAGTGCATATTCACGGTCCCAAGCTGGCTGATCGGAGAACAGATCCTCCAGTTTCCAACGGGATTCAACAGCAGTTTCGGCACGCTTCGGTACGCTTGTCATCGTATTCCTCCTAATTTGAGAATAAGGCCTCCATAACAGCCCGGATGCAGCTTGTTGCGGCATTTCATAGGATGCTCCAGCCTTGGCTTGCGGAGCTGAGCCGCCAATTAGTGTTGCTGGCAGCAGCACAGACAGTAGAGCGGGAAGCCATCTCAATAGGTTTCACCTCACGGCATAGTTTGCCGCTAGTATTCCGTCAGAGCGAGCTTCCTATCCATACTGTATGCGTTCGCTTCGGTTAACTGCCCATCGTGGTCAAACTGTACACAATGAGGAAGAAAGCAAACAAAATAAACACGATTGCCGTAATGGCGAGCGGCCGGCGGAGCGGTGCAGATAATGAATTGCGGTACATGAGAATAACGCCGCCAAGCACGAAAGCCGCGATGATGAAAATAAGGGATGCTTCAGTGTTCATCGTTCAAATCGGATCCTCTCGTAGTGACATGTAGAGGTAGTTCAAAAAGTCTGCGCATGATCTCGTACTTTAGAACACTCACTTGTATGCATCGGCTGTATCCGATATGTTCGCCGCCAAATGAGGGAATTCCTTCCTTGACGGCGGGTTATATCGTTACACTTCTTTGAATGCAGCCATAATCGCTTCGCGCTCTTCTTCGCGTCCAGCGAATTCTTCGGCGCGGAACCGATTTTCTGCCCAGTGGAGCATCTCAGGACGGCTGACGAAGATATGGCATTCTTCGCCCCATTGATCGGAAATTTCGCGAACGACTAACGTTTTGCCTTGCACTTCAACCGTCAGCATGTTGTATTTATCGGTCTTATAAATCTGATGTTTCTTAATCATGGGTGCTTGACCCCTCTCACAGGTTTGCATTCATCATAGCCAAAGTTATGGGTGGAAATCAATCTAATGTAATGGTAAAATTAGCTATCCAGATTACGTGCGGCGGCTTGATCGTCCGGCGCTGGACAGTAGAAGTTAGAGGAGACGAGAAGAGATGAGTATGAATCAACAAGATGTGTATGAACAGATCGGTGTAGCGGCAACGTGCAGAGGCTTTGAGGAGTACAAGCGCATGTTCGATTTGCCTGATCAATTGGAAGGCAAGCGAATTCTCGATATTGCGGGAGGCGCTTCGTCATTTACAGCAGAATGCAATAGCAAAGGTATCCCTGCAATGGCAGTTGATCCTCGGTACGCTTACGCGCCGGAGATTGTGCTGGCTGATGCAAGAGCTGAGATCGAGACGTCAACCGAGAAGCTGCGCTCGCTCGCACATCGTTTCGATTGGAGCTATTACGGCAATATCGATCAACATCGGGCCGGGCGACTGGAATCGTTCCATCGGTTCGCCGCGGATTTCTCAGCGTCGGATGCGTCAGAGCGATATGCTGCTGGGGCTTTGCCGGAGCTGCCCTACGCTAACCAATCGTTTGATCTCGTATTGTGCAGTCATTTCTTATTCCTGTATGCAGATCAATTCGATTCCTCATTCCATGAGCGTGCTGTGCTCGATATGATTCGGGTATGTCGCCCTGGCGGGCAGGTGCGGATCTATCCGCTGCTGTCGCTTCGGTGGGAACCGTATCCGCATATGGACAGCTTGCTGGCGGCCATTTGCAGTACGGGAGCCGCGCCAAGCATAGAAGAATCGCTGCTTCCATTCATCCCGAACTCGTCCAAAATGTTGGTCATCAATGTTTAATTGCATTTTAACATCGGTACATGTATAATGGGTTTATTCGTCGTATACGGCGATTAAGTTTAGGAGGTTGTTCAATTGAAAGGAACAGTTAAGTGGTTTAACGCAGAAAAAGGCTATGGCTTCATCCAAGTTGAGAACGGTGAAGACGTATTCGTTCACTTCTCCGCTATCACGGGCGACGGTTTCAAAACCCTCGACGAAGGCCAAGCAGTAGAATTCGACATCACCGACGGTAACCGCGGTCCACAAGCAGCTAACGTCATTAAATTATAAGATCAAAGCTTCTTATAATAGATGCCCTAGCACGAACAAGAGGCTCCCTGCCAAGCAGGGGGCTTTTTATGTATATGCGCGATGTTTTGTTCATTAGAAACAGTGACACCTCTTGCACCTTATAGCTCGAGAGAAGCTGTCACGTCACCTGCAGAGGCTATGGTTTTAGATGGGTAGAATTCGTGGACAGTCAGGTGTAAACTAGTACTATTCGCGTTATGAAGGAGTGTACATATCCGATGAGCAATACGATTTACTTATGGCCTGAGGGCGCGCCTTATGCACAAGGCAATCAAGACATCGATCAGCCGACATTGACACCATACCTGATTGATTCCGACCGTCCGCGAGGTGCTGTCATTGTTTGTCCTGGCGGCGGATATGAATTTCTTGCTGACCATGAAGGAGAGCCTGTTGCGAAACGTCTGAACGAGCTTGGCTTCTCGGCATTCGTACTCCGCTATCGATTTGCACCATACAAGCATCCGGTTCCGCTGTCCGATGCACAACGTGCGATTCGTCTCGTTCGCTTGCGGGCGAAGGAATGGAATATCGATCCGGAACATATCGGCATTCTTGGCTTCTCGGCGGGCGGCCACCTTGCATCGTCTGCTGCAACGCATTTTGACCATGGTCAAGCGGATGCCAGCGATCCGGTAGATCGTGCATCGAGTCGTCCGGATGCTGCAGTAGTCTGTTATCCGGTCATCTCGATGGGGGAATTCCGTCACGATGGATCGCGCCGCAACCTTCTAGGGGAGAACCCATCAGAAGCTGACATCGAGCTGATGTCTAATGAACTGCAGGTGACACCGGAGACGCCGCCAACGTTCATCTGGCATACGATGGAGGATGATCTGGTTCCTGTAGAGAATGCGATGATGTTCGCGACAGCTCTACGCCGGAATAAGGTGCCGTTCGAGCTTCATGTATATGAGCGCCATGGTCATGGCATAGGATTGGCAGAGTGGGAGCCATCGGCGAGCACGTGGATGCCGCTTTGTGCGGAATGGCTGATTAAGCAGGGCTTCTAAGCAATCATTACTTAAAGGTAGTTTTCAAGTCGCCTAAGCGACCTGGAAACTACCCTTTTTGGTATCCTATAGCTGCCTTAAACGGAATTTCGAGATTCGACGTAATGCTTCGCAATGAAGCCGATCGCTGCAAGTCCCGCTAACCCTGCTGCGATCAGGAAGAACGTTTCGCGGCCGAACATGCCATAGATGATGCCGCCGAACAGGCCGCTCAGTACGCCCGATATGCCGTTCCACACGATTGCGAACACCGCTTGACCCGAGGATCGGTACTGATCGGGGATCAACTGAGTAATATACCGCAGGGCGGTGGAGAAGAAGATGCCGAATGTAATGCTGTGCATCAACTGCGTTATGACGACCATCCAAGGCTCCGACATCTCTGCGACTAGCAGTAGACGGATACCGTACAGGAGGCTTGCAAGGAACAGGAGCGGGAGCTCCTTGAACTTATGACCGTACTTACCCAGCAGGAAGAAGATTGGAATCTCGCTGAAGGCGGAGAACATCCATGCTAGGCCAACGAGCGAATCCGACGCGCCCATCTGGCGCAGCGTAACGGCTAGAAAGCCTTCGTACATCCGATGCGCGGTCGAGATAACGAGCAGAATCGTGAAGAAGGCAACAACATTGGGCTTGCGCAGCAGCTTGAAGAAGCCGGAAAATTCCATTTTGCGCATCGAGCCTTGATAGTCCCGCAATAGAAACGTTAGCACAAGTGTGATGCTTATCGTTGCTATGGCTAGCGGAAGCGTATATTCTGAACTGGTCATCTTTAATATTAATCCGAACAAATAGGCCGAAACGGCGAAGCCCAGTGAACCGAAGATTCGAATTAATGCATAAGGAGTACCGGTATAAGTGCTGGATAATAGAAACAGGCTGTCGCTGAGCGGATTGATCGGCGTCTGGAAGAAATAGAAGCAGATCATCACGACGCACGTTAATGCGAAAGTATCGATCGGGAACAGCAGCGATACCATGACTAGCTGTCCGAACAGCAGAATATGCAGCAGCTTCTTGATCGTACGATATTTATCGCTCGCCATCCCCATTAGCAGATTCGCGAAGATGGAGATGAACGGGCCGGTCGAATAAATAATGCCGATCTGCTGACTGGAGAAGCCATGGTCTAGAAAATAGAGTGGAAAATACGAGACGACTAGCGCCTGCGTTGCATAAGCTGCGAATGTGAATGACCGCAGTGCGGTCGTTTCCTTCGCGGCTGAGCTGGGCCGTATGCCGGCTTGCTGCGGCGAAGATGATGTTAAGGTCATGTTGAAGGGCTCACTCCTTGGAGTCTGCGAGTTGGATCTTATATTCGTCCCTCAGTATACCACAGCAAGCGAAGAGACGGGGGATTGTCTATGAAAGGCGCAAGGCTAGATTTATGTCATCCAAAATGATAAAATTGAGGGCGGAGGATTGCAGGAGATGGAGAATTACCGATTTGTTTGGAATAATCGTCTCGGCATCTCGCTGCCGATTCTCGACTACGACTGGGACTATTATGCGGAGTCGGAGCGGATGCGTATCGTCGAACAATGGGAGACGATAAGAGGTACGATTCCTGACCGCATAATCGCACTCGAGCAGCAAATTCAAATCCGGCAAGCCCAGCTGTTCGATGAAGACGATTTCGAAATCAGCTGTACGCTTAATTACGATATTGCCGAGCTCGCCAGCCGGATTAACGATTTACATATTTGGTACCGCATCAATCAAGAGATTGAATCGCGGCGTCATTCCTGACGGATCGGAATAAAGGGGGCGCCAAGCAAGGACATGCCGGCAACTAGCAAACGTGCTGCCAAGCCAGGCGGCGCGCTTCGAATGATGTTTCAAGTGTACAAGTATGTGCTGCCCGACGTTCGGAAGGAGCTTGCAGGCTGGAAGCGGCATGCAGCGGCCATACCCGATCAGGAGCTGCGGGAGCAGGCGCTTGCAAGTATAGCAACGAAGCAGTTTCATTGCGAGGGCGGCGCCATCTACGCAGCTGCAAGTGCTGCCTATCGACCGACTCTGATTGCCTTAATCGTTGCGCTTCAGACGATCAGCGATTATTTGGATAACTTGTGTGACCGCAGTACTTCGCTGGACCCGGACGACTTCCGTCTGCTGCATCAGTCGATGCTGGATGCGATTGATCCGAGCGGACCCATTCGCGACTATTATGCGAATCGCGCTGAGCGTGAGGATGGCGGTTATTTGACAGCGCTTGTACGAACATGCCAGCAGGCGATTAGACAGTTGCCTTCCTATGCATGCGTGCAGCCTTATGTAACGGAGCTCGTCGGTTTGTATGTTGATCTGCAAGTCTATAAGCATATTCGCATTGATCTTCGTGAAGATGAACTTATCGCTTGGCGGGATCGCAATGGCAATCTCAGTCCGCAACTGCAGTGGAACGAATTCGCTGCGGCAACGGGATCGACGCTCGGCATGTTCATGCTGTTTCTCGCTGCCTCAATGAAAGACTTGCTGCCAGAGGATGCGCGGCTCATTCGCAATAGTTATTTCCCCCATGTATGCGGACTTCACATTATGCTCGATTATTTGATCGATCAAGAGGAAGACCGACATGGCGGCGACTTGAATTTCTGTACGTATTATCCGGACCAGGAGACGCTGCTGTCCCGTATTATCCTTATCGTGGAACGCGCGCGTGAGGACGTGGGACGACTGCCGGATGCCGGCTTTCATCGCCTGATTATCGAAGGGCTGCTGGCGCTTTACCTGTCCGATCCTAAGGTTAGAAATCAACGGGATGTGAGGCTCGTTGCGCGTAAGCTCATGCGGAACAGTCCTTGGACCCGATTGTTTTTTTATATGAATAGTATTTGGATTCGAACAAGACAAGCATAGTTGATAGGGGGAGACGAATATGTCAGCTGTTAAATCGATTGCCGTCCTTACGAGTGGAGGCGATTCGCAAGGGATGAACGCCGCAGTGCGTGCCGTTGTGCGAAGCGCGATTTTCCATGGAATCGATGTATATGGCGTTCAGCGCGGGTATCAAGGCCTGCTGAACAATGACCTGCGTCCGATGGATCTGCGCAGCGTAGGCGATATTATTCAACGCGGAGGTACGGTGCTCCAGACGGCTCGTTGTAAAGAGTTTATGACAGCTGAAGGTCAACAGCGCGGTGCTGAAATTCTCCGTGAGCGCGGTATCGACGGTCTCGTCGTTATCGGCGGCGACGGTTCGTACCAAGGTGCGAACAAACTGAGCAAGCTCGGCATTAAGACAATGGGTCTGCCGGGAACGATTGACAACGATATTCCGTTCACGGATTTCACGATCGGCTTCGATACGGCTGTTAGCATCGTTGTCGATGCAATCAACAAGCTGCGCGATACGATGACTTCGCATGAACGTTCGTCGATCGTTGAAGTCATGGGCCGCCACTGCGGCGATATTGCGCTGTACGCGGGTCTCGCAAGTGGTGCTGAGACGATTCTCGTGCCAGAGGTTCCATTCAATCTGGAGGAAGTTTCGAACCGGATGGCTGATAACTTCCGCGCTGGCAAACGCCACAGTATTATCGTTGTTGCGGAAGGTGCTGCGAAGGGCGATGATATCGCTGAAGCCATTACGAAGAGCAATGGCATCGAACCTCGCGTTACGGTACTGGGCCACATTCAACGCGGCGGTACGCCAACGCATAACGACCGTATTCTTGCAAGCCGTCTAGGCGACTTCGCGGTTCGTAAGCTGATCGAAGGCGATTCGGCCAAATCGTGCGGGATCATTAAAGGCGAGCTTGTCGCTACGGATATCGATCTGGTCGTCAGCACGAAGAAATCGTTCAACATGGATCTGTACGATCTGGCACTTCGCCTGTCGCAATAAACCAATAACAAACAAGAGAGCCTTATGCACTGCACATTGTCCTTAGCGGACGATGGGCAAGCATAAGGCTCTTTGTTGCATGTTGGCCGTCATTTATTGAGCGCTTGATGAGAGCGATTGAAGAACGCCCAGGATCTCTTCCGTCGGGCGGAGGCCTTTCTCTGCGAAGACGATCTTGCCCTCTTGATCAATGATGAAGACGACACGCTGCTGCGCAATAAGGCCAAGAAACTTGCCTACGCCATATGATTTGCGGATCTCGCCGCCAGCATCTACAACGAGAGGGAAGTCATAGTTATGCTTCTCGGCGAATTGACGATGATGTTCGAGGGAAGCTGGATTAACGCCAAGTACGATGGCGTTATGGCGTGCATAGAGTCCGCGCGAGTCGCGTACTGCGCACAGCTGCTTCGTGCAGCCAGGTGTCTCATCCATCGGGTAGAAGATCAGCACGATGGGCTGTTTGCCGATATATTGCGCGAGATTGATCGTTCCTTGCGTACTATCAGCTTCAAATAGGGGCGCTTTCGTGCCGGTAGACAGCATGTTTATACTCCTCCTCAATTACATTTTATCCAATTACATTGTATACTATTTAATTCGTGTACACAAATGATTTATCAAGCCTCGCAAGGCGAGACAAACAAAGAGCCCGCGGATGGGATCGTCCGCGGGCTCTCGTCATTAGGTTATAAGGAATCGAATAATAGCGGTAGGCTTAGAAGTTCGCATCTCCTGTATAGTTGTTGTTCGCATTCCAGAGCAGGTATTCCTCGATATTCGTATCCTTCAGCGCCTTCAGCTGCGCATCGACTTGGACCTTGCCGTATTTGATGTAATGCCCTTTGCCCAGCCAGCTAGCGGTAAAGTCTTGAATCCAAGGCCGGATAGCAGGGGTATAAGAGCCAAGCGGCTGCAGCTTCTTATGCGTATCTTCCATAGCGCCTTTAATTGTCGCGTAAGGATCCATGTCCGGTTCTTTGACTTTGAACCAGCCTGTGCTATAGTGGCTCGGATAAACCATCGGGCTTATCACGTTGACCTGTTTCGAGATCTTCACGAAATCTTGACCGATCCCTTCTGCGGCTGGAACGGATGCTGCATAGCCGAAAATATCAACGGAGACGCGGACGCCAAGCGGCTCCAGCTGCTCGCGCGCATATTGGACGAAGTCAGCGATGACGTCTGTTCGTTTCTCGTCCGTCTTATCGAACTTAAGCGAAGCTTCTTTCTTCTCGAAGCCTTCCGGGAAACGTACATAGTCGAATTGGATTTCCTTGAAGCCAAGCTTTGCGGCTTCCTTGGCAATCGCAACGTTATAGTCCCACACCTCGCGGCGATAAGGGTTGACGAAGCTGTCGCCTTTGCCGTTCTCCCATACGGTGCCGTCTGACTTGCGATACGACAATTCCGGATGTTTGCGGGCGAGAACGGTATCCTTGAACACGACGACTCGCGCGATCGGATACACCTTGTGCTGTTCAAGTAAAGCCATGGTTGCTTTAATGTCTTTGATGTACTTCTGCGAAGTTCCGAGCTTGAGCAGCTCTTGATTGTCGGTTGGATAGGTAATATACCCGTTGTCATCCTTAACATCAATAACCATACTGTTCAATTCGGTGCGATCCAGCAAATCTAGCAGCTTGCTCATCCGCGAACCGCCTGCACTGTGAGCGGTTACATAGATTCCCTTTACTTTAGGTGCATCGGGCTGAGGATCCTTCTTGACGAACACGTTGGACGGCTGATCGGTCTTGTCTCCGCTGGCTCCAGCGGTGCTGCTAGGAGTTGTCGTCTGACCTTCGGTCTTCGTATGAGTGACCGCTTTGACGACGGTATTGGCGGCAGTGCTTTGTTCGCTTGTGCCGGTCAATAGATGGTTAAGTAATAGAATAACGGTAAGCAAGATGTCCATTGTGTTCTCTCCTCGTCTGTAATCAACCTGATTATAAAGCAGAATGAGGACGAGCGACAGACGTCTAAGGATCGATTTTTGATGAAAATAATTGAAAATTGGAGATAAGCGTCGTGTGGCGCAGTGCGTGTTGTGACAGACGTTGCATAAAGAAGAAAAGCCTGCCGCCGAGTAGGCGACAGGCTGTAGGAAGCGGCGATCCGCTTCTTGCTTGCATAATCTAACTGCTTCAATCATCAATGCAGACTTGCGTCTCTTTGCTGTTCACAAATACTTAGCTGCACAATCTCCATTGCATCTTCCGGTTCCAGTACAGAGAGACCATCCCGCAGTACGATGTTCAGTTGACGTTCTCGTTCTGTAAGGAAAGGTCCGAGTTCAGGTGCCAGCTTTTCCACTATCCTCGACAATTTGACTGTTTCCATATCCATCTGGCATCACCCTTTCATTAGTCATGTTCAGGGCAAAACATCAGGCTAGAAACGCAAAAAACTACGGGATAGCTTTATTATAGCAGTGTGGAATGTAAATGAATAGTCGATTCCATGAAAATCCATTCATGCCCGCTATGGAAGCGGTTTATGAAACTGTCCGATCACGCCGACCGTTTCGACAATGTTGACGAACGCCTTCGGGTCAAGCGTCAGCACCGTTTTGCGAAGCTCGGCAAGCTCGTACCGTGTCGTAACGGTCATCAACATGTCCTGTTCATTGGTGGTATAAGCGCCACGGGTCCGGATAATGGTGATGCCTCTTTTATGCTCGAGCATCTTGGCCAGAATCCGATCGCTTTCCTTCGTAACGATGAACGCCGTTATTTTGATATGCCGAACATGAATGAGATCGACGACCTTGCCCGCTGTAAAAATCGAGATAAGCGAATAGAGCGCAATATCTGGATCTCGGGTAAATATCGCTAATGCGGCGATGACAGCGCCGTTCAGGACGAAGATGATCATGCCGATCGGCAGATCCCGTTTGCGGGAAAGGATGGAAGCGATAATGTCGAAGCCGCCGGAGGACCCGCCATAGCGCAGCGCCAGTCCACTCCCGAAACCGACGGTTAATCCGCCGAATACCGAAGCGAGCACGATATCATCGGCAAGCGTTTTAACAGGAATGAACTGCAGCGCAATCGTTGTACCGACGACGGACACCATGCTGAGCAGCACAAAGCGTCGTCCGAGCACTTTCCAGCCCCACACAAGAACCGGCAGATTAAGAACAAAGTACAGCCAACTAATATTACCGCCGAATATATAGCCGATCATCATCGAGATGCCTGAGATGCCGCCGCTAAGCAGCTGATGAGGAATTAGCAGCAAGTTGAAGCCGATCGCAACGAGAACCGCACTGACCAGCGTCAGCAGTACGACGGCAAGCTGCCTTGCAGCAGAATTCACATTGAAAGGCATAGCGAATGTCAGCTCCTTCCTTTGTTCAGACGAGCAATAAAAAAGCTATCGAGCGTTGGCGGATGGACAGGAATTAGTCAGTTGTTGTCGAATGGTTAACATGCTGTTAACAACGGTCGAAGATGGAGGGGCATCAAGATGTTGTTCAATACGTATCCATTTATTTTTGTATTCCTGCCGATTACAGCGATCATTTACTTCGTTCTGGGCAGGCTCAGGCTCACAGTCGCTGCAAAATGCTGGCTTGCAGCAGCATCCATCCTCTTCTATGGCTATTGGGATTACCGCTATGTACCGCTTATTATCGCATCGATCGGCTTCAACTATACGATAGGACGGCTGCTCGGCGCACGGAGCGCGGATGATACCGTTCGAATAGCAGGCGGGCGCAGACGTGCGGTGTTAACGGCCGGCATTGCCATCAACCTGCTATTATTGGCTTACTACAAGTACGCCGATTTCTTCCTTCAGAACCTCGCAGATGCAACAGGGGCGCGCCTGACGCTTCTTCACGTCACGCTGCCGCTTGGCATCAGCTTCTTCACCTTCACGCAAATCGCGTACCTTGTAGACGTCTATAAGGAGAAAGCGCGCGAAGCGAATTTGATTCAATATATCTTGTTCGTTACATTCTTCCCACATCTTATCGCCGGACCTATTCTTCATCACAGCGAAATGATGCCTCAGTTCGATCGGCTTCGAAGCAAGCTGTGGAACTGGCGCAATGCCGCATCTGGACTTTACTTGTTCGTGCTTGGTTTATTCAAAAAGGTTGTCGTTGCCGATACGTTGGCGGGTTACGCGAATGATGGGTTCGCATCCGCGACGCAGTTCGTCGAGAGCTGGACCGCTTCGCTTGCCTACACATTCCAGCTGTACTTCGACTTCAGCGGCTACACGGATATGGCAATCGGTCTTGCGCTTATTTTCAATATTCGATTGCCTCAGAACTTCAACTCGCCTTATAAAGCATTGAATATTCAAGACTTCTGGCGGCGTTGGCATATGACGCTCAGCCGGTTTCTAAGAGAATATATCTACATCCCGCTCGGCGGCAATCGCAAGGGCGAGATCCGGATGCTCATGAACCTGATGATCACCTTCTTGCTGGGCGGGTTGTGGCATGGAGCGGGCTGGACGTTTTTGTTCTGGGGATTCCTTCATGGAGGTGCGCAAATCGTTCAACGGCTCTGGTCACGTTATGGGCCCGGTATGCCGAAGTGGCTTGCATGGTTCATCACGTTCCAATTCGTGAACTTCGCGTGGATTTTCTTCCGCGCGGAAACTTGGCCGGATGCGATTCGAATGATTCGCGGCATGTTGGGATTGTCCGGCATTACGCTGTCGTCTGCGAGCCTGGAGCTCGTTGCATTCCCGATTTTGCTCATCATCGTTCTGCTTCCTTGCGTATTGATTCTTCGCAACAGCGGAGAACGAGAGCTGCGATTCCAACCAAGCTGGCAGGCTGCGGCGCTGCTCGGATTTATGTTCATCTACTCGCTGCTGTACTTTAATCAGATCAGTACGTTCCTCTATTTCAACTTTTAATGGCTTGCGAATATGGAGGTGTCTCCGTTCATGTCACAATTAGAGCCTGGTCATTTGCAGCCTTCGGCATTGACAGCAGATCAACAGCAATCTGTCTCTCTAAGCGCGAAACAATCTCGGCCGAAGCGCAGACGTTCGGCTGTTCAAACGGCTAAACGGATGGTGCTGCTGACAGGCGCGTTCGCGATTGGATTCGCAGGCGCTGCCGTGCTGCTGTCTTGGACGATCGATCCGCTGCAGCATTACCACAAGTCGTGGTACAAGCCCGTTTATTCCTCTGAAGAGCGATACCAGAATGCTGGGCTGGCCCGCAACTATGATTACGATACGATTATCGTCGGAACATCAATGACGGAGAACTTCCTGCCCTCCGTTGTTGGTCGAACGATGGGCGGACATGTCATGAAGCTGTCGCTTCGCGGATCTCTCATGCCGGAGCAATACGAGACGGCGAAGCTTGCTTTGTCTACGGGCAAAGTGAAGCAGGTGCTGTGGGGGATCGATTACTTCGCGCTGCGACAGCCGACCGATGAGGAGGATGAGAGCTTCCCGTCCTACCTGTACGATGACAGCTGGCTGAACGACTATTCGTATTGGTTCAGCATTACGCCGTATGAACAGCTTGTGAAAGGGCTGACGAAGAAGGCGGTACGTGGTGGCGAGCAGAGCTTGGAGAGGCTCGACAATTGGAACAATGTTGTTCAATTTGGCCGCAAACTGGTTCTGGACGATTATCGCAAAGCTCAGCAGTCGGAGTTTTATTTTGGCGCAAATGAGGATCCGTTGTCGAGCGTGCAGCAGACGTTCAATACGTACGTTCTATCGCTCGTCAAGGCGCATCCGGACGTGAAGTTCACGTTCTACTATCCGCCATACTCGATCCTGCGCCAGGCAGTGTGGCAGCAGACGAATCCGGTTCGATTCGAAAATCAGATGGTCATGCGCAAATGGATGTTCGAACAGCTTCAGCCGCTTGCGAATGCACGTCTTTATGATTTTCAAGCGGAGAGCGGGTGGACCTTCGATCTGGATCAATATAAGGATTTGTCGCATCACCGGGAAGAAATTAATACGGCGATTGCCGAGGCGATGGGGAAGGACGATGATGCATACCGAGTAACGGCAGACAATGTCGATGCCCGGAATGCGATGCTGGAGGAGCAAGTGAATTCGCTCGTTATCGACGAGAGCAGGGGAACGGTCGCTGCATATCCCATTCGGATCGCTGGGCGCGAAGCGAACTTCTCGAATCGTGTGGCAGCAGGGGAGGGCGAGTTGCTCGTTCCTGCCAAGGAAGCTGCCGCGCTGCTCGGTGCGACGATGGCTTGGGATGCCGGTTCCAAGTCAATAACGTTAAGACGAAACGATGTTCGAATGACAATGTCTACCGGGAAAGCGGTTGCAGTTGTCAATGGTATGAAAATGGAAGCGCCGTCACCTGCTCAAATCGTTGACAATAAGTTGAACATTCCACTTATTTTTGTCGCAGAATGTCTTGGCATGAAGGTCGAGAAGTCGGCGGGAGGCCCCGCCGTTACTGCATTTTCCATCGAATGACATCCGTTTGAAGTGTGTTTGGACAGCGTTGGCGCAAATCCTTCCAAGCTTCGCTCGCTGGTATTCAATGTTCAAGGTGTGTTATAATGAACTGGATATTTTTAAGTAGGCTGAAGATAGAAGGAGTTTGAAGAAGTTTGACTACATTTGCTGAATTCGGACTGGAGCCTAAAGTGCTTCAGGCCATTACGGAACTTGGATTCGAGGAAGCAACCCCGATCCAATCCAAATCGATTCCAATTGCGTTGACGGGCAGCGACCTGATCGGCCAAGCGCAAACGGGCACAGGTAAAACAGCTGCATTTGGTATTCCATTGATTAACAAAATCCCGACAAGCGAAGATCGGATTGTGGCGCTTATCATGACGCCAACCCGTGAGCTTGCGATCCAAGTCTCGGAAGAGATCGGTAAATTGACGCGTTTCAAAGGTCTCCGCACACTGCCGATTTACGGCGGTCAAGAGATCGGTCGTCAAATCCGCGCACTTAAGAAACACCCGCAAATCATTATCGGTACGCCGGGTCGTTTGCTCGACCATATCAACCGCAAGACGATCAAGCTTGCGGACGTGAAGACGGTTGTACTGGATGAAGCGGACGAAATGCTCGACATGGGCTTCATGGAAGATATCACTTCCATTCTGAGCCTGGTTCCTGAAGAGCGTCAGACGATGCTGTTCTCGGCTACAATGCCTCCGAACATCCAACGTCTTGCACAGCAATTCCTGAACAATCCTGAGCATGTATCGGTTATTCCGAAACAAGTCAGCGCTCCGCTGATCGATCAAGCATACATTGAAGTGCACGAGCGTCAGAAGTTTGAAGCACTTAGCCGTCTGATCGATATGGAATCGCCGGAACTCGCAATCATCTTCGGTCGTACGAAGCGTCGCGTAGATGAGCTGAGCGAAGCACTCCAGAAGCGCGGCTACTCGGCAGAAGGCCTCCATGGCGATCTGTCCCAGAACCAACGCGACAACGTAATGCGCAAATTCCGCGACGGCAGCATCGACGTACTCGTTGCAACTGACGTTGCAGCGCGCGGTCTGGACGTTTCGGGCGTAACGCACGTTATCAACTTCGACCTTCCGCAAGACCCTGAGAGCTACGTTCACCGTATCGGCCGTACAGGTCGTGCCGGTAAAGAGGGTACGGCTTGGTCGTTCGTAACGCCACGTGAGATTGATCACCTGCACTTTATCGAGAAGGTGACTCGTCACAAAATTACGCGCAAACCGCTCCCAAGCATCGCTGAAGCGATCGAAGGCAAGCAACGCGTAACGGCTGAACGCCTCATCGAGAATGTTCAGAATGATGATTCACAAGAATACAAAGGCATCGCGATTCATCTCCTTGAGCAGTATGATTCGGTCAATCTGCTCGCGGCAGCGATCAAGCTGCTTACGGGCGAGAAGAAAGACGTTAACATCGAGTTGACGCCGGAAGATCCGATCCGTGCGAAGAAACGTCGTCCAGACGTTCGCGCTAGCGGTCGTCGTTATACGGGCAGCTCGTACGGCGGCAATCGCAGCGGCGGCTCCAGCTCTAATCGCGGTGAAGGCGGCGGCGGATACCGTGGCGGCAACCGCAGCGAAGGCGGACGCGGCGGCTACGGCGGCGGCGGACGCAGCTACGGCGGCAACCGCAGCAGCAATAACGAAGGCGGCAAAGGACGCAGCGAGCGTTCCGGCGAACCACGCCGCAAATATTCCTCGTCCGAGGACTTCGTGAACAATTAGGGAGAGTAACGTCCGGGTGATTAGGCTGCGCATTCCGCGCAGCCGCCTCCCGGATTTTCTTTACCGCATAAGATAAGGATGTTGCCGACTGTTATGGTGGACAACCTTTCTTAACAGTGGTGAAACCTACCTCTAAACGCGGCCGTACTTATACTGTATGGGCTGCGATAGAGGTTTTCTCTTATTGGGACCTGGTATAATATTTACATTGTATCGAAATGACACCGCTTACCTACACATTAGCCGATGCGAAATTGGAGGAAACGTCAATGGAAATGAGAGGCCTCATGGGTGGATTCTATCGAATCTCCGAATGGATTATGCGCCTTGCGGTAACGAACGTGCTGTGGGCTGTATGTTCGATTCCGTTCTTATTTATGGTCTTGTCAGCTGTCTTCTTTGCGACGGATGCGGCGACGCAGACGTCGATGCTGATCGTAGCGGCAGTACTGGCGCCGTTCACGCTGTTCCCTGCCACTGCTGCGCTGTTTACACTGACACGCAAGTGGGTCATGGGCGAAGTTGATGTTCCGCTGCTCAAGACGTTCTTCCGCGGCTATAAAGAAAACTACAAGCAAAGCTTGCTGGGCGGCCTGCTGTATGCAGCGCTGTACACGATTATTTTCGTCGATTTCAAGGTGTATTGGAATCAGCCAAGCATGCAGCTTATCTCTTACTTGTTCGTTGGATTCTTGTTCGTCCTGCTCGTATCGATGTTTAACTTCTTCTCGATGATGGTGCACTACCACATGAAGACGATGCAGCTTATCAAGAATGCGCTGCTTATCTCGATCGGACGACCGTTCCGCTCGATCAGTACGCTTATTATGGCGTGCGTCGTGTTCTACATCAGCTTGCGCTTCACGTTCTTATTCCCGTTCTTTACAGCAAGCATCATCGGCTACATCTCGTTCTGGAACTTCAATATCATTTATCAGAAAATGCAGGACCAGATGGAGAAGCAGCGTGCGGCTGCCGAACAGGGCGATGATGCGTCGGACGGGGATGCAGGACCGGATGATTTGGTGCACGTATCAGGCAAAAAATAGATTCATCTGAATCGTTTACAATTGCCCTCGATCCGTCTATAATACAAATACATCCTGCGGTGTACGTTACGATTCATAATTGTTTTGAACCAATGGCTGTTTTACGGGAGACCTAAATCGAAGCGCGGCTGACATGCCTTCATTTTATGAAGGACCTCAAAAATGCTTCTGCGGACACCCACCTGCGAGAGCGGGTTCAGAAACAAGCGAGTCGGACGGCATTAGCGGGTACAAGCAGCAGATGAATCCCGATCCTAACGGATCGGGATTTTTTGTTTGTTTACCTGTTAAAATTGTCGGAAACGGCTAAAACGTGTTATGATAAGAAATAGCGTTCATAGATGTTGGAGGGGGAGATCTCGTTGTTGAAGCGGACCTTGATGGGGCTACTGCGCAGTCATGAGCAAACGGGGGACAAGGCAAAGGATCCGTTGTTAAAATCCCATTATTACAAGCTGTCGAAGGATAAGACATGGGAAGAAGTTCTGTCTACGCTTAAGAAAATTCAGGGCTATCGGATTATTCACGAAGTGCCATCCGTTGGTGAGATCGTTCTTGAGAAGCGTACTGTTACAGGACGTACGATGGATATTACAGTATCAGTCATTGGCGTAAACCCGCTGACGAGTGCTGTCGACGTATACTCGGCTTCTCGCGGCTCGCTCGGCGATCTTGGCTCCAATTATCGCGTGATCATCGAACTGTACCGTGTATTGGACAAGAAGTTATCTGCTTATAAGACGACTGCTGTGAAATAAGATTAAAATGGACATGAAAAAAGCGAGGAAGGAGGCTCCTTCACTCGCTTTGTCTATGAGATGGGTTATACGAGCGCTTTGACAGCGTTGATTGCTGCCTCGTAGTTCGGATGTTCCGTCATCTCGCCGAGGTACTCCGCGTACTGGATCGTGTTGTTCGCATCGATAACGAAGATCGAACGCATATCGAGGCCGAGCTCTTGGATGTACACGCCGTATGCTTCGCCGAAGCTGTGCGATTTGTAATCGGAGAGAAGGACAACGCGATCTACGCCTGCCGCACCGCACCAGCGGGATTGTGCGAATGGAAGGTCAACACTGACCGTAATGATAACGACATTATCGCCGAGGCTGCTAGCCTCTTCGTTGAAACGGCGAGTTTGTGCATCGCATACGCCTGTGTCGATCGAAGGAACAACGCTGATCAGTTTTACTTTGCCGGCATAGTCGTTGAGTGATGCTGTTTCGAGCAGATTTTTATTGATTTGGAAGTCTGGAGCTTGGTCTCCAACCTTGAGTTCTGGTCCGATCAGCGTGATCGGGTTACTTTTGAAAGTGGCTGCACCATTGCGTGCTTGAGACATAATGGATTCGTCCTCCCTAATTGATTTTTGGTGGATTAACATCCATTATTATATACGTTTTGATTTGGACTTGTCCAATTCATACCAAGGTGGAATGAGCATGATTTTTTTCAGATATGAATCTTTTCGCGCTTATTTGCGTATGTATCCTGTCACGGCTGCACTCATTGCGATTAACCTCGTTATATACGGCTATGTAGAGTTGAAGGGCGGCCCGAACGGCAGCGATATTCTGTTTCGCTACGGGTTTCTTCAGACTGAGATAGATCCGTATGTAACGACGGAATGGTGGCGTTATGTTACGTCGATGTTCCTTCATGCGGACTTTATGCATCTATTCTTCAATATGACCTCGCTGATCATTTTTGCGCCGCCTCTGGAGCGTCTGCTTGGCTCTGTACGCTACACGGTGCTCTACATGGCAGCAGGCGTTGCGGGTAATCTGCTCTCCGCTGTGGTGTATTCTGGGGTAACGTTGTCTGTTGGTGCATCGGGTGCGATTTACGGTATTGATGGAGCTTTTCTGTTCTTTGCTATATTCGGCAAACATCTGCTTGATAAGGGCACTCAACAGACTGTGTACAGCATTATTGCAATTGGGCTGGTGTATTCGTTCATGAATACAAATGTGAATGTAGCTGCTCACATTGGCGGTGCGATTGCAGGCTTTATTCTGTTCGGGTTATTTACTTGGAAGAAGCTTCGCCGCCGCTAATGGGATCGAGATAGGCACATGCGGATACGAGCGATCAGTGAAGAGGAGCATAACGATTTACTATGGAACTTCGTCAGTTATACTATTTTGTTAAAGTGGCAAAGAAAGAGCATGTGACACAGGCAGCCGAAGAGCTGCATGTCGCACAGTCGGCGGTGAGCCGGCAAATTCATCAGTTGGAAGAAGAATTGGGCGTTAAGCTGTTCTTGCAGAAAGGCCGTAATTTGCAATTAACGCCGGCAGGACAGTTGTTCTTGAAACGTGCGGAGGTCATTCTAGATGACCTTGAGAAGGCCGTTGTCGAGATTCATGAGTTCATGGACCCAGAACGCGGAGAGATCCGTCTAGGCTTCCCGCACAGTCTTGGCATGTCGCTCGTACCGCAGGTCGTTGCCGCTTTCCGCAAGCAGCATCCGAAGGTGCAATTCCGTTTCAAGCAGGGCATGTTCCCGAGCTTGCTGCGGGATATGATGCAAGGTGATATTGATCTGGCATTCATCTCGCCGTTCCCTGATGATCATCAGTCCGTATGTGGCGAGGTGCTGCTGACTGAGCAATTGTTTGCGATTCTTCCGCCAAGCCATCCGCTTGCTGGCAGCGAGGAGATCGATCTGGCGTTGCTCAAGGATGAGACGTTCGTCATGTTCAGCGAAGGCTATTCTCTTCGCCCAATCGTGTGGGAAGCGTGCCTGGAGGCGGGCTTTACGCCGAAGGTTGGGTTCGAAGGGGAAGAGACGGATACGATTCGTGGACTTGTTGCAGCAGGAATGGGCGTCAGCTTGCTTCCTGACATGGCACTTCGCCAGACCGGTCCGCTGCAGCCGGCGAAGGTGAAGCTGAAGTCGCCAGCAGTAACGCGTACGATCGGCCTGATTCGCCGTTCTAACGAGAAACTGCCGCTTGTTGCTAACGTTTTCCGTGCGTTCTTGATCGATTATTTTAAGAAAGAGCTGCAGGATAAGCAACTTGAACGATGAATCTCACATTATATTAACATTGAGCTGACACGGCTTGTCCGTTGTCAGCTTTTTTGTATCGTAATTCCTGACATTTGAATCTGCTGATGCGGTGATAGCGTCAACGTAAGGAATTGTTACGTCATTTACTTCACATATAACGCAAAACAAACAGGAAGAAGCGCTGCTCAGCAGCGCTTCTTCCTGTTTGATTCTACTCTACAACACTCTAAAAGCTCTAACGGTCCTAGTGTTTGGCAAGTTTACTCACCAAATGCTGCAGCATATCGGAGTCTCATTAATGGGCGGTGACTAGTGGATACGAAAGAATAAATTATGCAGACGTGCGAACATGTCTAGATACAGTAACCAGAAGCTTTGCTGCAAGGCGGCAAGAGCTGGGACACGAACCTGATTGATCAAAGCAGCGTCCTTGTGAGGAGTCCAGAGGTAAAGGTTTCCGCAGGAAACCACATCGGGAGCATACACCCAAACCCTCCCTTGTAGGGAGGGTTTGGGTGGGTAGAAAAACCTTAGTCGTCGTTATTGGACGAAGTGAAGATCATTATATATTTGATGAGCTCGAGCAGTGAGATGAGCGCTGCTGCAACATAAGTGAGCGCCGCTGCATTCAATACTTTCGCTACGCCGCGTTCTTCCTCGTTGCGAATGAAGCCCTCTGCGACCATGATGTCACGGGCGCGATTGCTGGCGTTGAACTCAACCGGTAGTGTGACGAGTTGGAATGCGACAGCTGCCGAGAAGAAGATAATACCTACGCCAATCAGTCCAGTGAAGTGGAACAGGAAACCCGCAATCAGCAGGAATGGTGCAAGGCCCGATGCGAAATTGACGACTGGGAACATCTTGTGACGCAATACGAGCATCGGGTAATGCTTCTGATGTTGAATCGCATGTCCGACCTCATGGCATGCCACGGAGATGGCTGAGATCGAACGTTCGTAGTAAACCGATTCCGACAGCCGTACGACGCGGTGAATCGGGTCGTAGTGGTCGGAGAGCGTACCGCGAACCGGTTCGATTGGAATGTTGTGCAGTCCATTCGCGTCCAACATACGGCGAGCGGCGTCGTAGCCTGTCATGCCGCTGGAGACCGGAACGCCGGCCCATCGATTAAATGTGCCGCGTACTCGAAATTGAGCCCAGATTGAAACGGCAAAGGCGATCAGAATGAGGAAATCCATCGGATGAAAAAATAACATAGCTGCAACCCCTCCATGCATGAATTTGGCTTGTTGTAGTCTGCACGCAAATTCGCTGGTTCATTACATCAGGTTGCTCTTATTCATGATGAGCATCAAAGCTTCGATACAAGCTGCTGTCTGCGGAAGCAGTCTCGTGTAGAGTCGATTGGCTTGCCGCGGCTTCAGCTGCTCGATGACAGGCTCGAGCTCCTTCACTTCGCGCTCCAGCTTGGCAAGCTGATGCTGCAGTTCGCTGAGCTTCTGGGATACGACTTCTTCGGACGTCACTCGGTCCCAGTCGGACAGGGTGCGCTTGATCTCGTCCAGCGAATATTTGTCGTGCTTCATCTGTTCAATACGTTTGAGCCGTCGAATTGTTTCGTCATTATATAGTCTGTAGTTTTTGTCTGAACGGCTTGCGGCTTCGATCAATCCCATTGAAGTGTAGTAGTCGATCGTTCTAGGGCTGATGTTCGTTTTCTTGGCTAATTCGCCGATACGGTACAGTGATTGTTCTGCCACAGTTCGCACCTGCTTTCATTCTAATTCTTCTATATTCATGATAATGCGTAATGAACCATACAGTCAAACGTCATGCTTTAATGTTGACAGATTCGTAACATTCTCGTCACCAGTTGTCCAAATGTCCGAAAACCTCACATCCGTATAAACGAGAATAACGTCTGCTAACTTATGTCAGGTATTTTGGAAAAAACGTATTGTCAAACCACTTAATCCTAACTATAATGACATTAAGTCTTTCGCACTATGTTATGTTATATGACATTAAGGGAGTGGTTGTAGTGGTCAAGAAGTTGATGCTTTCCGTAGTAGCTTTACTAATGCTGTTCCCGGCAATGGCCTTTGCCGCAGATGAAGGTCCATCGACAAGTTTGTTGAATATGGGACTTAACTCGGTGTGGATCATTGTCGCATTCGTACTCGTACTTCTTATGCAAGGCGGATTTATTCTTCTCGAGACGGGTTCGACTCGAATGAAAAACGCAGGCCACGTGGCCGGCAAGACGATCTTCACGATTGGTTTATGCACCCTCGTATATTGGGCATTCGGATACGGCATTTTCAACGGCGGTGCAGACATTAGCGAAGGTTTAAGAAAGTTCATCGGCTGGGGCGATTTCTTCTATAGTCCTGCTACTTCGGCAGGAGAAGGCGACGGCTATCCAAGTACGGCATTCTTCCTATTCCAATTGGCGTTCGCAACGATCTCGCTGTCGATCGCATGGGGCGGATTCGCAGAGCGTGCGAAACTGTCGGTATATCTGGTATTCACAATCTTCTTCACAGCACTTGTATATCCGGTTATCGCACACTGGATCTGGGGCGGCGGCTGGCTCGCTAAAGATGGCGCGCAAGACTATGCAGGCTCGACCGTTGTTCACTTGACGGGTGCACTCGCTGCAATGGCAGCTACGATCTTGCTCAAACCTCGTATCGGCAAATACAATAAAGATGGTTCTGCTAACGAAATTCTCGGTCACAACCAAGTGTTCAGCGCATTGTCCGTTCTCTTGCTGTGGGTTGGCTGGTTCGGCTTCAACGCAGGCAGCGCACTTAGCGTAGGCGATGGCTTCTTCGGCTTCGTGGCTTTCAACACGATGCTTGGTGCAGGCGCAGGTACAGTAGCGGCTCTGCTCATCTCGTGGGCGATTTCGGGTAAAGCTGACATCTCGACGACGCTTAACGGCGCACTTGCAGGTCTGGTTGCTATTACAGCATCCTGCGCATTCGTTGATCCATGGGCAGCGGTTGTTATCGGTCTCGTAGCTGGCGTTCTCGTATTCTTCAGCGCGAAGTTATTCGAGAAGCTGCGTATCGACGATCCGATCTATGCACTGTCGGTGCACGGTGCAGCAGGTGTATGGGGTACGCTGGCGAACGGTTTGTTCGCAACGGATGAGCTGGCAACAAAGGTTGGCGTGGGTCAAGGCGGTCTGTTCGATACAGGCAGCTGGCACCAATTCGGCGTACAGCTCGAGTCGGTTGTTGTCTGCGGATTGTATGTTCTGATTATTTCATTCATCATTCTTGGTGTAATGAAGCTCGTAATGGGTCTTCGCGTAACGGAAGAACAAGAAATCGTTGGTCTGGACTTGAGTGAGCATGGTACGTATGGCTACCCGGAACAAATGAAAAAAGCGCAAAATAACAATCTTCAAGCATAATGCTTCCTGCTCGTAAGTTGACGGAGGGGAGAGGACAGCGCATGAGCGATCCGCAGCGGTTGCAGCTTCTGCGATCCATCAATGAAGCAGCTGATGCAGACGCGCTGCGCAGCCTGCGGGATCATGTGAACGATCGCATGGCGAGCAAGCGGTCCGAATTGCCGATTGATCAATTCTATACGGAGCTGAACGAGGCTTACGATGCAATCATCATACGCGCGATAAGCCTCGCGGAGGCACATATGGCACGGGTCGGGATGGGTCCTCCCCCCGTGCCTTATGCGTATTTGTTGTTCGGAAGCGGCGGAAGAGGCGAGCAGACGCTGTCCAGCGATCAGGATAGCGGGCTTGTCTATGAGGATGAGCCGAATGCCGGGAAGGCAGAGGCGAATCGAAACTATTTTGCACAGCTGTCGGAGCAGGTGGTTCTCATCTTGGAGAAACTTGGTTTCCCTCGCTGTGAAGGCAACGTGCTTAGCGATAATCCGTCCTGGGGCATGTCCTTATCGGGTTGGAACAAGCAGCTGGACGACTGGTTCGAGCATCCGGCATGGGAGTCCGTTCGTTATTTGCTCATCGTGGCAGATGGTCGTTCGGTATACGGGGACTCCGCACTGATGGAGCGGATGCGGGATCACTTCTTTGCGAATATGGTGAAGCATCCGGTCATTGTCGGACGAATGCTCGAGAACACGATGCGGCATAAAGTGCTGGTCGGAATCTTCGGTCAGCTGCTTAAAGAGCGGTATGGCGAAGATACGGGCAGTATCGATATGAAATATGGCGCCTACATTCCGATGGTGAACGCCATTCGACTGCTAAGTATTCAACAGGGTCTTCGCAGCACTTCAACCCTCAAGAGGATGAAAGCGCTGCAGGCTGCGGGGATATTGTCGGAGTCGGATGTCCAATCGTACAGCCAGGCGTTCCAATTGTTTCTGCAGCTTCGTCTTATGACGACAGAGAAGCTGGAGCATGGGATGTATGCGAATAACGGCAAGCTGGCTGTTCGGTCATTAACGCGCGAGATGATTGAACAATTGAAGAAAGGTCTTCGAATCGGCAAAAGGCTGCAGCGTCGCGTCGTCAAACAGGCATCAGTCAGGCTTAAGTAATTCGGAGGGGAAGTGCGATGAAGGATCAGAAGGGCGCCGGGCGGATGTGGCATTTGTACAAAATGGGCGGCATTACGCCTGCTATCGCTTCCATGTTGGGCTCTCCGAATGCACAGCAAATGGCATTTATTCGTTCCATGGCGAAGGACCAGCGCAACCATTCCACGTTAGATATGCCGCTCCGCGAGCTGCCGATCGTTGTGTTCGATCTGGAGACGACCGGTTTCTATCCGAACAATGACGATGAAATTATTTCGTTCGGCGGCGTAGTCGTTCAAGGAGAAGAGATTGACGAGGGCAATACGTTCTACAGTCTCGTCAATCCCAAACGTCGAATCCCGCTGCACATCACGGAATTGACGGGGATTACGAATGAAATGGCAGCTGCAGCGCCGGATTTGATGCAAGTGCTGCATGACTTCATGGAATATATCGGAAGACGAATGCTGATTGCGCACGGCTCCGGGCATGACAAGCAGTTTCTGAACGCGGCGTTATGGCGCACGTCGAAGGTGCATTTGACTCATCGCGTCATTGATACGATGATGGTAGCGAAGTGGCTGGAGCCTCGCCGAAGCGATGGCTATGGTCTGGATGAGCTGCTCATGAGTGCGAATATACCGATCGAGAATCGGCATCACGCGCTGCATGACTCGATCATGACAGCCAAGCTCTGGGTGCAATATTTGAGACGGATGTCGGATCGGAACATTATTACGTTAGGCGATTTGTATGCTTATTTGAGCAAATGAGCAATAAAGCTACTAATGAAGAGGCAGACTGGCTGAGGCGATATTGCCTATGTCAGTCTGCCTTTTGGTTATCGGAAGAAGATTCGATCGTCAATGCAACCGGCAGCCATTCATCCGATGGTTTCCAGTAAGCGCGCATGTTGGGTTGACTCGTAGAGAAGGACACAATAAGCGTAATCGCCCCCGCTTGTGACATCGTCCCTAAAGAATCGCTGGAGGACGGAATCGGCAGACTTCTCGGGTGACTGTGATAATAACCGACAAGCTGCTGATTATTGCGTTGGAGTCGGTAGAGCGCCGAGATCCAGCCTGCTGGATCGAATGAGAAGGAACTGAGCGGGTGTGGATGGGCGTTCGCAATCGGATGAATCGTATCAATCATAGTAGGCGTATCCAAATTGGTGCTTATGAGCAGTCCGCATCCTTCATTCGGCAGCGTGGAGCGGCAGTGTGCGATCAGTTGCTCGTGAGCGTTAGCTGTAAGCTGGATTGGTAAGCCATCGTTTGTCCTCATCATTAGGGTTGCTCCTGCATTGGTAATAAACACAGTATAACGAACTTTGGGGCGAGCGGGATAAACAAATGGACACCAGGTCAACAATAATAATGTTAAACGCCTAGGAATGTGGCATATTCATGAACTTCATGACAACGACGTCTGGCTTCAAGCTGCATTGGGTTGAGTGAATGATGGCGAGCATGGTAACATGTTAGCAGTTGAGTCATCTTAGCTCATGCATCGGATTGGCATCGTATGAGAAGGAAGGTACATGTGGATGGATCGGAATCGAAAATTAATACTCGTGTTCTTATGCATAGCGGCGCTTGTTGTGGTTGCCATTGTACAATATACGCAGGACAAAGCAGAGGCGGAGACAACGACGGCATCGAAGCCGAAGGCGGGGTATCCAGCGCCAGTGATCGAGCTGCCGAACCTGCAGGATGAGATCGTAACGCTCGGTGGGAAGAACGACAAAATTCAGCTTATCAACTTCTGGGCAGCTTGGTGCGGTCCCTGTGAGCTGGAAGCGCCGGATCTTCAGAAGTCGTTCGAGAAGTACGGCGACAAGATCTCGTTCCTCGGCGTGAATGCCACGAAGTTCGACCGGGAGCGGGATGCGCGTAATTTTGTCGATGAGCAGAAGCTGACATTCCCGATCCTCATGGACCGTGAAGGCGATGCGACGGATGAATATAAAGTCAAATCGTTCCCGACCACGTTTGTAGTGGACAATAACGGTACGATCGTGGAGCGGATAGATGGCGTTATGACCGAAGAAGACGTGGCGCGCATTGTGAAGCAATATGTTAGCTAATCGCTAGAAGGGTGAAAGCTGCAGCAGCTGTCGGTGGACAGAGGCTGCAGCTTTTTTATATATAAAAAAGCCGAAGGGACAGTCATTGCTGTCCTTTCGGCTTACATTCATTACAATTAGTGATTCACAAGCCCGATGCGTTCCTTGGACTCGTTGTTGACTTCGATCTTCGACATGCCGAGCAGCGCGTAGCGGATGCTGTCCACGAGCGCTTCCCAGCTCGCTTCGATAACGTTGCTGGATACGCCGACCGTGCTCCACGTATTGTCGAAGTCAGAGGACTCGACGAGTACGCGGACTTTGGCAGCTGTTGCATCCTTCTCATCGATAACGCGAACCTTGTAGTCGGACAGGTGGAAGTTCTCGATCTCTGGATAAAATTGAACCAGCGCTTTGCGAAGCGCATTATCGAGTGCGTTCACTGGACCGTTGCCTTCTGCGGCGGTATAAACCGTCTGGCCATCGACCGAGATCTTCACGATTGCTTCGGAAACCATATGTCCATTCGTCTTATCGACGAGCATCTTGAACGATTCAACCTTGAACAGCTCCGTCGCTTCGCCATATGCTTCGCGGAGGAGCAGCTCCAGCGAGGCGTCTGCGCCTTCGAACTGGTAGCCTTGATGTTCAAGCTCCTTGATGTGGTTCATGATGTCCTTCGTTTTCTCCGTGTTCGCATTGACATCCAGACCAAGCTCTTGCGCCTTGGACAAAATGTTGCTCTGGCCAGCGAGTTCGGAGACGAGGATGCGCTGTTTGTTGCCGACAAGCTCAGGCGCGATATGCTCGTATGTCTTCGAATCCTTCATGATCGCGGAGACGTGGATGCCGCCTTTGTGTGCGAATGCTGCATTACCAACATAAGCTTGGCCTACCGGCATATTGACGTTGGCAATCTCGCTCACATAACGAGCCGTACCTGTGAGGGATTGAAGCTGCTGATCCGAAACGCAGTTATAGTTCATCTTGAGCTGCAGCGTCGGGATGATCGAGCACAGGTTGGCGTTGCCGCACCGTTCGCCGTATCCGTTAATCGTGCCTTGCACTTGACGAGCGCCTGCTTGTACAGCAGCTAGCGTGTTCGCTACAGCCAGTTCGCAGTCATTGTGCGTGTGAATGCCGATCGGTGCGTTGATTTCTTGGCGTACACGCGTGACGATGTCATGGATCTCGCCTGGCAGCGTGCCGCCGTTCGTATCGCACAGCACAAGCCAGTCCGCACCAGCATTGTGAGCATGCTTCAGGACGGAAAGCGCATATTCCGGGTTGTGCTTGAAGCCATCGAAGAAATGCTCCGCGTCGAACATGGCTTCAAGTCCGCTGCGTTTCAAGAAGGCGATCGAATCATAGATCATGGACAGGTTCTCTTCCAGCGTCGTCTGCAGAGCGGTATGTACGTGGAAGTCCCACGATTTGCCGACCAGCGTAGCTGCAGGAACGCCGGATTCAATAATGCGAACGAGGCTCGCATCTTGATCCGCAATGCTGTTCTTACGGCGCGTACTGCCGAATGCAGTCAGCTTGGCGCGCAGTCCAAGGGACTTCGCGCGTTGGAAGAACTCAATGTCTTTCCCGTTGCTGCCTGGATTGCCGCCTTCAATATAGTGAACGCCCAATGCGTCGAGCTTCAGGGCGATTTTGATTTTGTCTTCCGCAGACAAGCTGATCCCTTCACCTTGTGTGCCGTCACGCAGCGTCGTGTCAAAGATCGAGATGGCATTTGTCATAGTCGGACGCTCCTCCTTCATTACCGATAACGTAGATTTTTCAAAGTTCGCTTATATTCGAGCTTCTTCGATAAAGGTTTTCTCATTATAACACTCGTGCTTTGGAAATTGATCGTCAAGTCATAATTTCCTATTATAACACTTGTACGCTCGAAAGTAGAGAGGAAAGCGCTATTTTTTTGCCCGGATCCTCACATTGCTGGATAGCCCATAAGATTGTATGCTGGAAGATAGATGTTATCAGGGCGAAATGGCTCAGCAAGGGACGGTTGAGCAGCGAAGTGTGATTCATTTTGGAGTAAGTTTAGGACAACCTATAAGGGGCATGGGGGGTTAGGCATGGAGCAGACGGATCGATATTACCCGGCGAAGGGCAGAGTCATTCTGCATCTTGATATGAATGCGTTCTACTGCTCCGTGCATGAAGCGGAGGAGCCTCATCTCTACAGGGGCAAACCGACTGCCGTTGCCGGCAGCGTCGAGCTGCGCAAGGGCATTGTGGTCACTTGCTCTTACGCTGCAAGAAGTCGAGGCGTTCGGACGGGGATGACCGTTCGTCAGGCAACGCGTCTCTGTCCGGAGCTCATCCTTATACGACCGGACTTTGATCTGTATCGGAAGTATTCGCGCGGCTTCATGAGCATTGCGATGCAGTATACCCCGCAAGTCGAAGCGACTTCGATCGATGAATGTTACCTTGACATTACGGGGTCGAAACAGTTCGGCACACCGCTCGAAATTGCGCGTACTATACAGCAGAGGATCTGGAACGAATGGTCGCTCCCCTGCTCGATCGGCGTCGCGCCGAATAAGCTGCTGGCGAAGATGGCCTCCGATATGCACAAGCCTAACGGCCTTACGGTGCTTCGGCTGCGGGATGTGCCGGAAGTGCTGTGGAATAAGCCGTGCGATACGCTGTTCGGCGTTGGCCGCAAGTCAGCGGATAAACTTCGCAAGCTGAACATTATGACGATTGGAGAGCTTGCGGCTGCCGAGGAAGCGCTGCTCGTACGACAATTCGGCGTTTATGGGAGCTGGATGAAGGCGGCTGCGCATGGACACGACGATTCGCCGGTGAAGGAAGGCCGCGAACGGAATAAGTCGATCGGTCATATGACGACGTTAGCGGCGGATGTGATGAAGCGGGAGGATGCGCATCGCGTGCTCCTGAATCTAGCGGATCAGACCGGCCGCAGGCTTCGTCGACAGAAGCTGATGGCGAAGACGGTGCAGGTAACGATTCGGCGTCCGGATATGTCGACGATTCAGCGATCCGTAACGCTCGAGGTGCCGAGCGAAACAGCGGATTTATTTTATAAGGAAGCGTGTAAGCTGTTCGATGCGAATTGGCGGGAGGGCGAGCCGGTACGGCTGCTTGGCATCACGCTTGCACAGCTGTCGCCGCGGGAAGAAACGGCCGTGCAGCTTGATCTGTTCAGCTACGAAGAACAACCGAAGAAGGAGGCGCTGACACGCGTAATGGATGCGCTTCGCGACAAATTCGGTGAGGCGGCAGTGCTTACGGCGGGCATGCTGGGCGACGATCCTTCGGCATTAATTCGTAACAAACGAATTAGGGGGACATCCTTGCAAACAGACGAGCATATGTTATATAGTGAGGAGTAAGAGTCATGGATTATGGCGAATTCGTTCTAATCTGTATAAGATATCTGCTTGTCAACGCATCAATTTAGGAGGGTTCAAAAATGGGCAAATTTACGTGGGTCGAGAAAGATACTTGCATCGCTTGCGGCGCTTGCGGGGCAACGGCTCCTGACATTTATGATTACGACGATGAAGGTCTTGCTGAAACGATCTATAATGGCGACGGAAACACCGGTAACCAAGAAATTCCGGAAGATCTGTACGACGACCTGCAGGATGCAGCTGACGGCTGCCCGACAGATTCCATCAAGATCGCAGACGTACCATTCAACGCTTAATAATATTGAACGTGCAAGAAGCCTTGTCCATCCTATGGACAGGGCTTCTTTTTTGTGTTCGTTCGATGTGTGGAGAGTCGAGAGATAGTGGCAGTGGCGGCGGCTAAAGGATGCTGCAACGCTTATGATGCTATTGGCTCAAAAAGCGGGTTGAATGCCATAAAAGGAGCGAATAGGCGCTGTGGCAACCGTTCGAGCCGATAAAAGCGGGATATGAGCTGAATAAGCACTCGCGCCACCGTTAAAACGATTCGCGTGACAATCGTGATCTAATGGAATACCGAAACCATTGTCTCAGCGCAATTACGGATGCGAGGAATAGATCATTCTGGTCGCGAGCGAAGCGAACTGTTCACGTTCGGCTTCCGTCAGCACTTCCGCCATCTTCGTGAGCTGCTGCTCGATTTGGGCTGCACCCTCTTCGATTAACTGCCTGCCATGGCTGGTAACTCTCACAAGAAAGCCGCGTTTATCGTACGGAGATACGACACGTTCGACGAGACCGCGCCGTTCTGCGCGATCGATAAGGCCCGTAATGCTCGATTTGTCCAAGCCTAGATGCTGAGCAAGCTGCTGCATGGTAGGTTCGCGGTCGCGTAGGATGCCTAACAGTCGGATTTGGATAATGGACAGATCGTTCTCGGAGCCGATTCGGTTCAGTTCATTATGAATAAGGAAGGAGAACTGCACCATGCTGTCGACAAGAGAAAGTGCATCTTCTGTTGGTTTGAAAGGATTGGTCACGGTCATTCACTCCATACGGATTGTTGTCCACTTATTGTAACACGAAAAGTACCCATTGACTTAGTACGTGACACAAACTATTATAGTTTGTATAACAAACTAATCGAGCGTAATTTGCTCCAATGGAGGGTGAACTTCATGATGAAAGCAGCAGTTGTACGTTCATTTGATCGAGGTCCGCAATACGAGGCGTTTGAAGTCCCGCAGCCGAATTCGCCGCATGAAGCAATTGTTGATGTGCTTGCAGCAGGTTTGCATCATTATGTGCGGGCACAGGCTAACGGATCGCATTATTCGAGCAGAGGCAAGAATGGACTGCCGCTTATTCCGGGTATCGATGGTGTTGGTAGGCTATCGGACGGGAAACTGATTTATTTTGTTGCGCCGGATACATCGATCGGGACGATGGCGGAGAAGACGATCGTGGATCTGCGCCGCAGTGTTGTTCTCCCCGAAGGCGCTGATTCGGTTCGAATCGCCGCTGCAATGAATCCTGCAATGTCTTCTTGGGTGGCGCTGCGTCGACGTATTCTGTTGGAGCCGGGGCAGAAGGTGCTTGTATTAGGCGCGACAGGGAGCTCTGGTCAGATGGCGGTCCAGATTGCCAAGCAGCTTGGCGCAAGTCATGTTATTGCTGCGGGTCGGGATCAAGAGCGTCTGGAGTCGTTGAAGGAGCTGGGAGCGGATAGCACAGTTTCGATTGCAGGCGATTTGGCGGATGCAGCTAGCCGATTAGGTGAAGCAGCGTCTGAGGTCGATGTTGTAGTCGATTTTCTGTGGGGGAAACCGACTGAGCTCACGATACTTCCTCTGCTTATGAAGCGATCGGACCGCAGCCGGGCTTTAACTTGGATTCAGATTGGTTCTATCGCAGGCGCTGAGGCCGTGATCCCATCGGCTGCGCTCCGATCAGCGAACTTCCAGCTGATCGGCAGCGGTCAAGGTTCGGTAACGCCTGCAGGTTATTTGGCGGAATTCCCTGCTCTAATCGATACGATATTGGCCGGCAAGCTGCAAGTGAACGCCGTTCCTAGTCCGCTGTCGAAGCTGGAGGAAGTGTGGGACGCACCCGTGGCTGCCGGCCAGCGGATCGTATTCGTGCCTGGTGATAACTAAACGTTACTTCACCAATCATAAACCGCTTAGCGTTCGTTCTTATTCCTAGCTCCGTCGTATTGTCCGTTATGAATCGGTCAAGGATCGCAAAGTCGTTCTCGTCCTGGCCGAAATTCGGAATGATGGGCGACCTGCTGGGTAAGGAAACTACCGCTTTCGGCTAACACCCGATAAGCCTCCGATGCAAGAAAGCCGCAATGGCGGCTCGACACGATATCAAAGAAGGAATCAGGGGAATTCAGCGACTGCTCAGCGTCCATCTTCAGGATGCGCACGTTGGATTTCCCTGATTTCGTTATATTCAAAGCCGCTGTTTCAAGCATGCCGTATGATTGATCGATTCCGATGAGCAGCAGGGCCGAATCCGCGATAGACAGCAGGGCTTCTCCCCCGCCGGTGCCCATATCGAGTAATAGATCCGATGGTCTGCAGCGTAAGGCAACCTCGTCGTACAAATTCCACTGCGCGCCTGTAGTAGAGCATTGCACTTGGCAGAAATTCCATCCGTTTAATCGTCCTACTTGATCATAGAACGGTTTATAAGCTGATTGATTCAATGTTAATCATCCTCTCAGGAGATTGGATTGGTTCCGCTCGAAGTTGTTCCGCAGTCTGGCATAGAAGGCAGACTGCCCCTTTATTGGCTGGCATGCGTTTTGATCCAGCTCGACAACCAGCTACTTCAAATCGTTCGGAACGGCATCCATTTCACCCCACGAAGAAGAAGGTTCCAATTATAAGACCGTGCTTGCAATCAGACGAGAAGGCGTAAACTTCATTCAAACGTCAACGAAATCGTTCTTCCGTCCGATATAGAAGGAAGATAAGTTGACGCGAAAGAAGGGGGACGAGATCGAGATGGAGCCAATTCGGAATTCGGAGCATTTGAAGGAGTATGTGAAGCTGCACCCGGAGAATCGGATGGCTTGGTATTTGCTCGGCAAGCAGTATGAGCAGCAGGGCAGAGCAGCGAAGGCGAATTACTGTTACATACAAGCTGGCGATATTTATGAAGCGTATGAGCAAAAGCCGGACCCGCTATCGGAGGCGCAGGAACAGGTACGCGCGCAAGCTGAGCATGCGATGGAGTGGCTGCGGAAGGAACGACAGCGTCGAATTCGTTGGCGCGCTGCATATGTAGTCGCTGCCATCTTAGTGCTTGCAGTCGTTTTCTCCATCAGCCGATCGAAGACGAGCAATGTAGCGGCTCCGGCCGAAAAACCAGTTTCGATGTCGGCAGTTGGCGTTGCGCTTGTTGATTCCACAACGGCGGGAGAACTCGGCGATGCGATGCAGCAGTTGATGGCAGGCGACGATCGTGCCGCGCTCGGAATAGCTGCTCGGTTGCAGCAGGATGGGAACTGGCGCAACTGGAATGGAACGACTGAGCTGTTATTCGCAGTCGAACAGCTGCCGCAAGGAGGCGTCATGCAGCTAAGCTGGTACGAATCCCGACTGTGCAACTGCTCGCCGGCAGATGCAACGAAATCCTATGCGGCATACGGAGATTGGACGCTAGAGCAGGAGCAGCGCTGGACGCTGGCAAGCGGCATTCGTCATTACTACAATCGCACAAGCCAGTGGCCGGCTTCAGTCGATGATTTGGTCAAGCCCTATCCAAACAATTATATGGCAGGGGATACACCCATGATGCAGACCATATTCGAGCCGCTGGTGACGGAGCTGAAGCGGGAGATGAAAGGCCAAGAAACTGGTAAAGCAACCGGTGCTGCAAGCACGAATGAACAATCCAATGACGCTCAGAGTGAGGATGATCAGGGGAAAGCGGGTAAGGGTAATGCTTCGCCACAGGCTTCCGCAGTTCAATGGTCGAATACACCTCTTCAAATCCGGGTCGATAAAACGACGCATCGGCTCGCGGTTGTAAGTGGTGATATTATCATTCGCTCGTATAAGGTAGGGCTTGGCGGCGACCGTACGCCGGAAGGGTCGTTCTTGATCAGCGAGAAAGTGCGGAATCCGAACGGCCGCGAGGATGGTCCATTCGGCAGTCGAGGGATGACGTTATCGGATACGAATTACGCTATCCACGGGACGGACGAACCGAATAGCATCGGGGTGGACGATTCGCTTGGCTGCATTCGAATGGACCGGGAGGATCTCGAGGAGTTGTATGATCTGGTGCCATTAGGCACGAAGGTGACGATATCACAAGGGGGCTTGCCCGCCTCTGTATCGGTACCGGCGGAACGATTCCACCTGGAGCCGAAACAGGACGAGACAAACCCCCGTCGAACCTATGCATGGTTGAACTAGTTCAATCAATGCTTACCTTGATTAGGTGAAAACAAGCAGCAAGATCATGGCGATCAGAATGACGCCAACGATTCCAACCCACCAATATAACATTTTCTTGTTAACGGTCTCAGGTTGCTTGGCCTTCATCGCCGGAGCTTTACGTTTCGGTGCGCTCATGCACTTCACCCTTTCTATCGAACCAAAGTAATGGTCTACCAATGCTATTATTGTAATCGTTTACTTCAATAGCTGCAATACTTGGACATGGATTAAAGGGTTACTCCATGCGACTTAAGGGCTGCATCTAACGCTGCAGCCCTTTTCTTTTCGTTTAGAAACAGATAAACTGAGGAGTAGAGGATTTAGACATATATAGAGGAAAGAACGGAGTGAACACATCAGTGCTGTATTCCAAAATATTCAAGCCGTTTATGTTCCGGCTTGATGCTGAGCGTGCGCATCATCTGACAATCGACGGTCTGGCGGCCGCAGGACGTATTCCTGGCGCAACGTCGGTTCTGAATGCGATGTACGGCGTCAAACCTTCGCCGGAGCTGGCAGTAAATTTGTTCGGCCTGCATTTTGACCATCCGATCGGGTTGGCAGCAGGTCTAGATAAGAACGGAGAGGCGACGGATGGTTTCTCGAACATCGGCCTGGCGTTCATGGAGGTTGGTACGGTAACGCCGAAGGGACAAGCGGGCAATGATCTGCCGCGGTTGTTCCGTCTGCCGCCTGACCAAGCGTTAATTAACCGAATGGGCTTCAATAATAAAGGGGCCGAAGCGATGGCGGACAAGCTGTCGCGCCGACGCAGCCACAAGGTGCCGCTTGCGGTCAACATCGGCAAGAACAAAGTGACGCCGAATGAACTGGCGCACGAAGATTATCGGAGCTGCATTCAGACGTTGTATGATCAAGGCGATTTCTTCGTCGTCAATATCAGCTCGCCGAATACGCCGGATCTGCGTGCTCTGCAGCATGGCGATGAGCTGAAGCTGCTGCTCTCCACTGTGAACGAGGAGATGGGCAAACAAGCGGCGAAGCGCAATTCGGCGGTTAAGCCGATTCTGGTGAAAATTGCGCCGGACATGACCGACGAGCAGCTCGAATATACGGTCGATACGATCGCAGCAAGCGGTGTGTCTGGTATTATCGCGACGAATACGACATTGTCCCGTGAGGGTCTTACGCATCCGAATGCGAAGGAAGCGGGCGGCATGAGCGGCAAGCTGCTTAGCGCTCGTTCGACACAAGTGATATCCGCTGTCTACCGTCAGACGGGCGGCAAGCTGCCTATTATTGGTTCAGGAGGCATCTTTACGGCTGATGACGCATACGATAAAATTCGCGCAGGTGCGAGTCTGGTCGAAGTTTATACTGCTCTCATTTATAAAGGGCCAGATTTGTTCCGCGAGCTGACCGATGGATTGAAGGAACGACTGAAACGTGACGGATTCCGCTCGATCCAAGATGCGGTAGGCTCCAATCATCACTAATCGAATCAGGAGGCGGCCGGATGGACGGAAGGGACTGGACTTTATTTCTACAGCCTTATGAACAGACGGTAGAGGAGCTTAAAGTCAAATTCAAGACGATGCGTGCCGAGCTGAAGATGCGAGAAGCGTACGCTCCAATCGAGTTCGTAACGGGCAGAGTTAAGAAAATATCGAGTGTATTAGAGAAAGCGAAAAGGCTTCATGTTCCGCCCGATCAACTGGAACAAGGAATCGAGGACATTGCTGGCATACGCATTATGTGCCAATTCGTCGATGATATTCATCGCGTGGCGTCGCTCATTCGTTCAAGGCATGATCTGACGCTCGTATATGAGAAAGACTACATTACGAATTATAAGGACAGCGGCTATCGCAGCTACCATATGATTATCGAGTATCCGGTTCAGACGGCGCTCGGCCTCAAGAAGGTGCTGGCTGAGATTCAGATTCGGACGCTTGCGATGAACTTCTGGGCGACGATCGAGCATTCGCTGAACTATAAATATAAGGAAAGCTTGCCAGACGACGTCAAGGAGCGGTTGAAGAAGGCTGCGGAAGCCGCATCGCATCTCGATGCGGAGATGTCGAGCATCCGTCAGGAAATTATCGACGCGCAGCGCGACTTCGAGGAGAACTCGAACGTCGTGTCCCGCGTGTTGACAGGCATTCAGCATCTCTACTTCTACAACCGCTTCCGTGAAGCGGCGCAATTCCAACTGAAATTCAACGAGCTGTGGGAGCACGAAGATGTATTCGAGCTGAAGCAGCTGTCAGACGATATTGAACAGGCAATTGTACGAGCTAAGCGCGGCAATTAGCCTCAACCATCCACATGAAGACCGGGCCGGCCTTGCGGTGAGCCCGGTTTTTCATTTGTTTTAATAGAAGGGCACACGAGTCTTAACATGGATAACCTAATATACGCTTCTACTCATCCCGCGTTTCATATTACGGAGTCTGGGATTTGAAGTAACACGCTCGAATAAGAGTTGTTCCCAGAGGGGCACGCGGCTTGCAGTACGTAGTATCATATCCGAGTATGATCAATGCAAATGCTTGATATTGGGGTCTTGGGTTTGAAAAAACACGCTCGAACAAGAGTCGTGCCCCACAGGGGCACGCGGCTTGCAGCACGCAGTATCTTATCCACGCTTCAGTCTATCATGCGTTCTCGGTACCGGGGTCCAGGGGTTGGAAACCCCTGGGGTCCTCCCTAGCAGGGAGGATTTAGGTGGGTAGAAAAATTGGTTTTAGATGTTTATAAAAGTTGGATTTTGATTTTGATTTTGTTTTGGATTTTGTTTTGGATTCTCATTTTGAATTTTTGATTTTGGAATTTAATTTTGAAAGATGTTAGATTTTAAATATAACTAACGGGGTCAAAGGGGCAGCGCCCCTATTGGAGGACAATCGATGAAACAACAGTTGCCGGAAGCGTTCGTCGATGGCATGCGAACGCTGCTCGGCGAGCAATTCGATGCATTCATGGCATCCTACGATGCGCCGAGGTTGTACGGCCTGCGCTCGAACAGCCTGAAGATTGCTCCTGAGCAGTGGCGGCGGCAGTCGCCGTTCCAACTTCGCCCGATTCCATGGTGCGAGACGGGCAGCTATTATGATGGCGAAGACCGGCCAGGGAAGCATCCGTATTATCATGCGGGCCTCTACTATATCCAAGAACCAAGTGCGATGGCTCCTGTTGAGCTGCTGGACGTGCAGCCCGGGCATCGTGTGCTGGATCTGTGTGCAGCGCCTGGCGGCAAGTCGACGCAAATCGCAGCGAAGCTGCAGGGAGCTGGCGTGCTCGTCACGAACGATAACGCAGGGGAACGGACGAAGGCGCTCGCGAAGAACGTAGAGCTCGCTGGCGTCCGCAACGCGGTTGTACTGAATGAAGAGCCGGCATCGCTCGCACCGGTGTTCACAGGCTGGTTCGATCGCATTCTCGTCGATGCGCCATGCTCCGGCGAAGGCATGTTCCGCAAGGATGAGTCGATGATTGCCGCATGGGAGCGGCATTCGGTCGAGCGATGCGCAGGCATGCAGCGGGACATTGCGAAGCATGCAGCTAAAATGCTGGCGCCTGGCGGCATCCTTGTCTATTCGACCTGCACATTCTCCCCGGCGGAGAACGAGGTGCAGATTGCGGAGCTGCTTGCTGGCGACCTAGAGCTGGAGCGGGTTCCAATCATGCTTGCGCCTGGTTTCGTAGAAGGAAGTGCGGATTGGGGACAAGCTGGAGCGAAAGTTCTGGATGGCGTTGATAAACAAAAGCTTAGTGCAGCAACGGATTCCACCGCAATCGCTGAAACAGCTGCAACCGAAGCACCTGCTGGAGATGAGCTTGCTGGTACTTCGTTGAGCGATCGCGTTGCAGTATCGGGCATGGCGCGATTGTGGCCGCATTTGCTTAATGGCGAAGGGCATTTCATTGCAGTGGTGCGGCGGAAACTTCAGACCACGGATGGACAAGCTGGTGAAGAACGTGAGTCGAATGGTGCCGGCCATGACGAGACACTCGCTGCCAGCGAGCAGCCGATGGGAAGCGGGAAGCGCGATCGATTAGAGCGTCGCGAAGCAGGACGTGCGGGGCGCGATGATCGTTCTTCGCGCAGCGTCGGCAAAGGTGCAGCAGCGAGCAAGCACGCGAAGGGCGGCAAAGTTGGCGGCGGTGCATCTGCCGCTGCAGTGGACCCGGCGGAAGCGTGGCGAAGCTTTGCTAGCGAGCACTTGATCGGCGGGGACGAATGGCAAGGCCGACTTGTCGCATTCGGCTCGCGCGTGTATTGGCAGCCGGAAGGGCTGCCATCGCTGGACGGACTGCGAGTCGTTCGAGCAGGCTGGTATCTAGGCGATGCAGGGCCGCATCGATTCGAGCCATCGCAAGCGTTGGCGCTAGGCCTGCTTCGGAGCGAGATGAAGCGGTCGTGGAGCGGCAGCGCGGACGACGCGGCGATCGTACGATTTTTGAAAGGGGAAACGCTGCATCTGGCACAAGAGGAATTAACGGTTATCGGGGATGATACGCCGCTTAAGGGCTACACACTCATATGTGTCGATGGTTACCCAATCGGATGGGGCAAATATGCGTCTGGCATGCTCAAGAATGAGCTGCCGGCGGGTTGGAGATGGGTGTAACGATGGCGAAGAAAGGTAAGTCGGCAGCAGGAGCAAGGCTTCGGCTGGACAAGCTGCTGTCGAATATGGGCTATGGAACACGCAGCGAGATCAAGCGGGCCGTGAAGCAGGGCGTGGTCACGGTTGACGGCAAAGTGGTGAAAGACAGCGGCATGCAGATTCAGCCAAGCGAACAGCAGGTTGCTTATGCAGGCGAAACGGTTGTATACCGCGATGTCATCTATCTCATGATGCATAAGCCGCCAGGGGTCGTCTCGGCAACAGAGGATTCGCGTGATGAGACGGTCATCGATCTGCTGGAGACGGATGATCAGGTACTGTCTCCTTTTCCAGTCGGGCGATTGGATAAGGATACGGAAGGGCTGCTGCTGCTCACGAATGACGGCCAGCTCGCGCATGATCTATTGTCGCCGAAGAAGCATGTGCCGAAGACTTACATTGCGAAGATCCATGGCAGTCAGCCGGTGAGCCTGAATGATAAGAAACAATTCGAAGAAGGCGTCGAGCTGGATGATGGATATGTGACGCTGCCTGCGCAGCTTGTTGTTGATTCAGCGGAACTGCTCGGCGAGATCTATGAGTGCTGGATTACGATTACGATCCATGAAGGCAAGTTTCATCAGATCAAACGGATGTTCCAAGCGGTCGGCAAGCAGGTCGTCTATCTGAAACGGGTATCGATGGGCCCGCTCAAGCTCGATGAATCGCTTCCGATCGGTTCGTATCGTGAGTTGACTGAAGATGAACTTGAGCTGCTGCGAGCTCACAAGAATTAAGTCTTAACATAGTGATAAGTCTTAACAATACAGAGTGGAGAGTGAGAGACATGACAAGAGAAGTGCTGCCCTACGAGCTGATTGCATTGGATGTAGACGGAACGCTGCTAACGGACGATCACGAGCTGACAGAAGGCAATCGTCAAGCCGTGCGCGAGGCTGGGCTGAGAGGTGCAGAAATTATGGTGTGTACAGGCCGCGGTCCAGGCGGTGCTTTTCAAATTATGGATAAGCTTGGTCTGCAAGGCATCGTCATTACGCATAACGGCGCGGCAACGATCGATGCGGACGACAAACGCGTCGTGCATCAATATGAGTTCACGCAGGAGCAGGCAGTTCGTTATATGGATTACTGCTGGGAGCAAGGCATCCATTTTGACCTGAATACGGCGTTTGATCTGTATCTGTTCACGGAGCTGGATCAAGAGGGGCTCGATATGTATGCGAAATACGGAATCGTGCCGATCGTCATCGAGAAGGAACAGATTCCAGCAGGTCTTGTGAAAATGACGGTGTTCGCAGATCCGAAGACGCTCGACAAGGTTGAGGAAGAGTGGCGGACATGGGATACGGAGCTGCAAATTATTCGAAGCGGTGAATACTTCATCGATATTCAACATCCATCGGCGAACAAGGGAAGCGCGCTTGAGCAGTACGCGAAGCAGCAAAACATTCCTCGCGAGCGTGTGATGGCGATCGGCAACTATTATAACGATATCGGCATGCTGCATTTCGCTGGATTAGGCATAGCGATGGACAATTCGCCAGATGAAGTGAAGGAAGCGGCTGACGAACATACGCTCTCGAATGCCGAGGACGGGGTTATGCACGCGCTGAATAAGTTCGTCCTTAACGTATAACAGCATTGGAACGGAAAAAACGCCAAGCAGCGCGCTGCTTGGCGTTTCTCTTATGGTGTCGCAATGCTCAGGTGATTAGTACAAGATTCCGCGAGTAACAATTACCAGCAGAATGAACAGAACCAGGATGACACCTGCCGTCGTGAAACCTCCACCGCCGTATACACCGGACATGCGATATTCCTCCCTGACTCGAATTTCCGGCACCCAAGGCTGCTGTGTCTGTTGTTCGTCTTCCTTGCTGCTCGGTATACAGTATAATATGACGATCAGCCCGTAACGTTTGGACATTTGCCCTGTATTCTGCAAGTTTGGGCAGTAACCTATCGGTTCCTTGCAGGGGAAACGTTAATCGGTTGGAGGATGTTCGACCGTGCATGATGGCTGTATCGGAGACGACTGTCCGAGCTGCGGCAGGTGAACGGGACTTGTGTCGGCGGCTAGGTCAGACGGCGAAGGCCTTTAGGCAAATGGTTCTTGAGCTGCCCGCCGCTTGCTTTGGCCCAGCCGAGCGGGAAGCCGTCAACTGCAGCAATCGTCCAGCCGGACAGATTGCCGCTTGCGTCAGATAAGGCTTCTCCGCGCAGGTATGCAGCTGTCTCCGGGGCTTCCGCTTCGAAGCTGGCGAGCTGCGCCGCCTCTTCGGAGCGGATGGCGAGTGCGAGCGCATGTGCAGGCTCGATTCGCTTCGTCTTGAGTTCGCCAAGCTGCAGACCTGGCCGCACAACCTTCAATCCTTCGATGGAAGCGGCGCTGAAGCGGCCTTCGCGGTCATGAGGCAGCCAGTATAGCGCGTCTCCGAATCGAACCGGCTCGCCGGGGCCGAGCTTGAAGCCGGGCAGCGCCTCTACGGCGAACGCCTCGAACAGCGCCATGTCGGAGGCTAGAGAGCTGTTGCTGCCGCTGGACTTAGGCTTACCTTTGCCTCGCTGAGTTGCGTTTCGTTGATCTCTTTGACTTGTGGCGGCTTGGTTCATCGGCACGAAGATTGTGTAGCCCATTGATGCATCCTTCGTCAGCACGGCTACAAAGTGCCCCTCGCCTTCGCAGTGATGCGGCCACAGCCGCTCTGTCCGTTCAAGCTTGAATTCGGGATGCTTCGCTAGAAAAGCTTCCATTGCCAGCTCATTCTCTGATCGATTGAACGTACAGGTTGAATAGACGAGGCGCCCGCCGGGCTTCAACATAATCGCAGCGTGCTCGAGGATATCAGCCTGCCGATCCGCACACATCTGAACATGATCAGGCGACCATTCGCCGATGGCATCGGGGTCCTTGCGGAACATGCCTTCGCCCGAGCATGGCGCATCGAGCATGATACGATCAAAGAACAACGGGAAGCGGGCGGACAACACGTCTGGTGGCGCGCAAGTGACGACGGCATTGCGAATGCCGTACCGCTCGACATTCTCGCTCAGAATGCGGGCGCGTGCCGGATGAATCTCGTTGGAGATCAGGAGGCCCTCGCCTTGCATGCGGCCAGCGATCTGTGTCGTCTTGCCACCTGGCGCAGCAGCAAGATCGAGGATCGTCTCGCCTGGCTGCGGATCAAGCGCTTGAGCGGCCGACATAGCGGAAGGCTCCTGAATATAATAGATGCCGGCCTGATGGTAGGGATGCTTGCCGGGCCGCGTCGTTTCGTTATAGTAGTAACCTGTCTCGCACCAAGGGATGGGGCGGAGGGAGAACTGCTGCTTCAAGGCTTGAATTGCTGGCTGATTCGCATCATCGCTCAGTTTCAAAGGATTCAGTCGCAAACCATACGCTCGTGGAGCGTTGAAGCTGGCGAGAAATTCGTCTGCTTCTTTCACGCCGAGCAGCGCTTGCATCTGCTGAACGTAGCTGTCCGGCAAGGCGACCACGGATGATGCAGTTGTCTGGATATCGGATGATTCGGACAAAATAACGCAACTCCTTAAATAAAGTTGAACAAAATAAATGACATCGCAGCGGATATTTAGAGGACGTGTAACCAGAACAAGCCAAGGCTTCCTCGAGAGGGGCCTTGGCTTGCTGCTATGCGACTAGCACGAGCTCGAGCTACAGCCGGAGATTACCGTCCGCGACGTCCGCCATTGTTGTTGGAGCGGCCGCCGCTGCGACCGCCGCCATCCGAGCGACCGCGACCGCCTCCACGTGGAGCGTCGGAACGTCCGCGACCGCCAGCACCACCGCTGCGGCCTTCGGAGCTGCTACGATTGCCGCCGCCGCGGGAGCTGCCTGCTCCGCCGCGGCCGCTCGCTGGAGCGGAATCCCACGGATTCGCGCTGGCGTCGGCGCCACGTTTGCCTGCAAGGACGCTGCCGCCGGCGAACGATCCGCTGCGCGGTGCGGACGAACCGCCGCGTCCAGCTGGAGCATTACCGCCGCGTCCAGCTGGAGCATTACCGCCGCGTCCTGCAGGAGCATTGCCGCCGCGCGAAGATGAGCTGCCGCCACGACTGAGCGTCGGCGACGGCTCGTTCCAAGCGTCAGCATCGAAGCCACGTTTGCCAGTCGCGGAGCCGGAGCCGCCAGCGCGAGATGCGCCTCCGCGGCCTCCGCTCGCTGGAGCCGCGCTCCACGAGCTGGCCTTTGCAGCGCCACCACGTGCACCGCGTCCTTCGCCTGTTGCACCGCCACGTCCGCCGCGACCACCAGCACCGCCGGAACGTTGATCTGCGCCGCCTGCTCTGCCACGACCGCGTGGTCCGCCGCCGCGGCTTGCTGCTTCTCGCTCTTCCTGGGCACGTCGGCCTTGCTTGTCAGGCTTGACGCGAACGGGCAGATCGCCGCGCGCGACCGCCGAGTCGTCACGGCGCTCTATTCTCGTGTTGAGCGCGCGCTCGATGTGCGCCATCGATGCTGCGTCACGCGACGTCATCAGGGTGACAGACATGCCGGCGTTGCCAGCACGGCCCGTCCGGCCGATGCGGTGAACGTACGATTCTGCATCCATCGGCAGATCGTAGTTGAAAACGTGCGTCACGCCTTCGACGTCAAGACCACGCGCCGCAACGTCCGTTGCCACAAGAACCTGCAGTTTCGCATCACGGAATCGCTTCATGACTTGCTCGCGCTTCGCCTGCGACAGGTCGCCGTGCAGCTCGTCGCTCTCGATTCCTTGCTCTTGAAGCGCTTCGTTCAGTTTCTTCGCACGAACCTTCGTCCGGCAGAATACGACTGCGAGGTATGGACGGTAGCGTCCGATCAGCTCGATGAGCGTATCTTCCTTGCGGCGATCCGTCGTCTCGATTGCGATCTGCTTGATCGCATCGACCGTTATGCGTTCCGGCGTGATGCGTACATCTTCCGGTTTGTTCATATATTCGGAGCCGAGTCTGCGGATCGGGTCTGGAATCGTTGCGGAGAACAGCATCGTCTGCCGGTTCTGTCTTGGCATCTGCGCAATGATCGATTCGACATCCGAGAGGAAGCCCATGTGCAGCATTTGATCCGCTTCGTCGAGGACGAGCATGCGGACTTTGCCAAGCGTTACCGTCTCGCGGCGAAGATGGTCAAGCAGTCGTCCAGGCGTTGCGACGATAATATGCGGCTGGCGATTCGCCAGCTTGCGGATTTGCGATTCAACGTCCTGTCCACCGTATGCGGCGAGGACGCTTGCGCCTGCAGCGGGGGCGAGCTTCGCCATCTCCGCTGTAATTTGCAGCGCGAGCTCTCGCGTTGGCGTGAGCACGAGTGCTTGCGTTTGGTCTTTGCTTGTGTCGATGCGGGAGAGCAGCGGAAGCGCGAACGCAAACGTTTTGCCCGTACCCGTCTGCGCTTGAACGATGACGTCCAAGCCTTTCAACGCGAGCGGGATCGCTTTGGTCTGAACCGGTGTAGGCGCTGTAATCCCATATGATGTGAGAACACTCGTCAGCTCTTGCGAGACGCCAAGTGTTGCGAACGTAGTTGCCATTGTCGTTTAAACTCCTCTTGTATACGATCATCACGACCGTCTTAATCCTATCCAGTATACCAGTAACGGGGCGCTGGTGCACCTTTCCTTCATTATATGGCTTGGTTTGCAAGGTAAGGCTCCTATGCTATACTATTGCCGAACATAGGGTCTTCTAGGCGCTGCGGCATTGCGGGAGATAATGAGGGTGATGATAGCATGGCATTCGGCGTAAGCAGACAAGAGCTGCAGGAATGGAAGAAGTGCGTGCAGCGCGGCGAAATCGCTCTGCTGACACATTACTGGTACGATGAACGGTTTCCGGACAATCGGACGATTACGAAGGTCGGCTGCAATGATCTGGACCGACTAGCAGACTGGTGCCGAACGCAGGGACTCGATCCGAAGTACATTCATCGGCGGGAGAAGTTCCCGCATTTTGACCTGATCGGACCTAGGCAGCGGGTGATACTGGAGGAGCTTGGGCGGCGAGACTTGGTCGAGCGGTTTCGGATGTAAAAATAAATAAGGCGGACGTTCCGAAAGCATCGGAGACTTCTCATGGGAGAAGTCTCTTTTTTTGTTTGTTTTACAAATGATAGTTGCTTGCCATGTTCCAACTATATAAGTTCTCCCTGCAAGGTAGCACATGAAGCTCAGTCATTCGACTCTGGAATGCGATGCTGGCGGGACAGAGAGGTGTGAAAGAATTTGTTCATGGAACTTACGGCTAACTGTCAACAATATGAAGCATCGAGCCTTGAATGGTGATAATGCAAGGAGCAAAAGGAGAAGTGATGAATGAACATAATGATTTCGAAGATATGGGATTATATAGTAGAATATTCCATAGGTGATTAGTTGTATGAGTAGATTAGATGCATCTTGAAGGGGAGGTTACGATAAATTGCTGTAGAAGCTGAGTTAGAAGTGGTTACGATCTTGTTTAGGATACATATGACTTAGTCTTTGCTAAATACGCAGATCCACCCTCGCAGAACGCAACGATTATTAGGGCATCCAGACATTTCGGGAGACATGGACTTAAAGAGTAGATTTACGAAAGACAGAGAAATACTAGTAATCTGCGATTCGTGCAATACTCATGAAAAAACAATAAAGGATGATTGCAATAACTAACAATCCAATAATAATCAATACTAGAATTTCAGGAAAAGATATAACTGTTTTTCAAGTTTCATATTTAGTTAGACAATGGTATTTTGGTATCTTATTAATCATGTCTATTAGTTCAATTGGAATTATTATTAGCAGCTTAATTACTGGTAAACTATCGAAAGTACCGTCCCCAGCTTGGTTTTTCAGCCTTTTTACAGTTTCTTTTATACTAATTTTATTCATTAACTCCAAAAAGAGTATAAAGAATAAATTCATTAATGAAGTCGTATAAGATTTCTGATGAATGTTTCATCATGGAAACATAATCAACAATTCAAAAAATATTTTGGAAAGATTTTGATAAATATATCCTTACTAAAAGGTTTGTATATTTATTTGTTACTAATAATTCAGCACATTTAGTACCGATAGATGCACTTTCAAAAGATGAAAAACTATTTTTAATTCAAACTATTAAATCTAAAATAAGGAAACAGACATTGGGTTGCCTTTTTTATATTGTAATCTGTTTCATTTTGTTTTTTGTATTAGTTGGTGTAGTACAATATCTGTCAGTTAACTTATCGTGATTAATTATTGTAGGTGTTATCTATGAAGGCACGAACTGCAGATAATACCGTATTCACGCATCGGGCCATCCGGCCCTCGGTCCGGCAGAGGGATTTCGGGGAAGTGGAAGCAGCCGGACAACCCTGTACTGGCTAAGTCTCATGACCCGGGCTGGCGCCCTTAAGCCAGTGAGGGTTCGGGAATACAAAGACGTTAGGCGAAATTCCCTAAGGGCGAGGTGAGTGTAATGCGATGGAGTAAGATGAAAGAGCAAATCGAATCAAGGTTGTCAGATTCTCTGAAGAGTAGGGTCACATATAATAGTACACGATATAGAGGGACACATGATCAAGAAGGCAGGGCATGGATTACTTTGGATCATGAGGTTATTCATGATTTCTGTACAGTAAAGAGAAGTTACAAGTATAACAGCATAGCCAATGAAATTAGAACAGAGACGAATTCCATGGATTGGAGAGATCCAGAACAACAAGAAGGATACTATCTGGCATATACACAAGCTGATAAAGAGATGGAGAAGCAAGGAATACATAATCAATACGATTTTTACAGAGCTATACAAGAATATTTGAATTTATCAATTGAAGAGGCAATGAATTCAACAAACCCGATTATAAGGGCTATATCTTGTTTTGATAGGAGATTGGGAAAGAGAAGAATAATAAATCTATTAGAAGATGAAAACGTTATCGTAAAAAAGTTTTTAGAGATAAGGTTGGAAGCCGAGGGGATATTCAAGGATGAAGGGAACTTCGCCTAACACCATATTCACGCACCAGAATTAGTACCTTTAATTATCCCTAAAGATTGGAATGTAAAGTGGAATAACTTTACTCAATCTGGTCGAGATAATTTTATTGATGAAAACTATCAATTTGTCTGGGAATTTCAAGAAGACATTTTTTATTTTAGAAATGAAGAAAAGAAAAGAATCTTAGATCTAGGTTGGTTCCCATTCTTCTGGCATTTCTTCATCATTAGTAATTAATACTTGCACTAATCTCTATCTACCTTTGGGGTTGTGAGAAGGGGTTAAAAAGGGTTAGTGATGGGAAAATATAAAAATCAAACTATTTAAAAGTGCAAGGATAGATTGTTATTGTATATCGATTAAGAAGGGTGCTTCAGCTAACACCATAATCACGCTTAAGGATATTTGGCCCTCGTTCCGGCAGGGGAATTTCGAGGAAGTGTAAGCAGCCGGACAACCCTGCACTGGCTAAGTCCGGCGGACCCGGAGATGGCGCTCCTTAAGCCAGTGAGGGTTTGTGAATACAAAGACGTTATTCGAAAGGAATGAACAGATTGGAATTACAAACGAACAATATTACTTACTCAGTTGTGCTTCGTATTTGTTTTAGATTATATGGGATTTATTTATTTATTCCTGGTTTACTAAAATCACTTATATTGGTTCCAAGTATTATTATCGATTTCGAGACTCCAATTATTTTAATGTTCACTAAATTGGAAGATGCATTAACTGGGGTTACATACCTCGCTATTGGTATTATTCTATTTATCTTTGCTCCAATAATAAGTAACAAAATAATAGATAGTGAAAAACAGATATCAATCAGATCTGAGGAATTATCATTATTAGTTCAAATTGTACTGAAGCTAATTTTTATAATAATTCTTATTCAAGTATTAAGTACATTGACTGTTGCTTCAGTTTTTTTTATTGTACTTGGACTAACTGAATCATTCGAGATAAATGATACTACAAAATTGTTGGTGCCATTTATTTTTTTGGTACTATTATTAATATTTAATGCCAATATAAAGAGATTAACGAAAATTATTATTAAGTAATGTCTTTGGTATTTCAAAGAAGCCATTTCCGTCGTATAACACCAAATCCACGCATCGGGCCATCTGGCCCATAGTCCGGCACGGGCACTTCGAAGAAGTGACAACCAACTTCGTGATCCACTATATTCCAAAGTGATATGAGGTGATATTATTATAAAAAATGTATATGGAGGACATATGAGCCAAGAATTCTCGGAATCGGGACAACCTATCTATCGTCACAAACAAAGAACTAGTGATTTTGAATTCGCCCTGGCGAATGAGGTAATATTGACAGCTATTTCTGAACATGTAGAAAAACACATTGGTGCGATAGACCATGTATTTCATGAAATAATCTCTGATCTTATTCATCTCGATATTCTTGTAGTAAATCCGACAAAGGAAAGAAACTATTATACTTTTGTTACTTGCGGTATGAGTAATCTGCCAATGAATGTACCAGAAGGTGCAGAGGATTTTAAATATGCTGAATTGATGCTCTGTCTTCCTGCAAATTGGAATGTCTCTCAGGAATCCTTCGCTATAGAAGAGAATTACTGGCCAATTCGGTGGTTGAAGACGCTTGCAAGGCTGCCGCATGAATATAATACCTGGCTGTATCTAGCTCATACCGTACCGAATGGTGATCCTGCGGAACCTTTTGCATCGAATACATCGTTATCAGGAGTGATTCTAAACATTCCAACAATGGTTGATGATTTAAAAAGCTTCTTTACATTAAAGCTGCCCGACGACAATGAGGTGCACTTCTTCAGCTTAATCCCACTCTACAAAGAAGAAATGGACTTGAAACTGAAAAGTGGAGCTGAGGTTCTTTTTGAAAAGTTAGAAAAAGCAAGCGTTAATGAAGTGCTCAATATCAAACGAAAAAATGTAGCGAAAAAAGGATTTTTGTTCTTTTAGGGAGCCAGTGGTTCTCTTTTTTTATAGGGGTAGCAGCATGGAAAGCTAACTTCAATAGATGAACATATAAGGGAGATCTATCATGGAAGCTGTTATTTTTGATATGGATGGCGTACTTATCGATTCACATTCGATATCAAGTCAAATGCTATGTGAGACAGCGAATGGATTTGGTTGTAACTTAACGATCGATGAGATTAAAGCATGGGGGAGCTTAAGTTCCCGTCAGTTCTGGGCAAATGTTAAGAATGCGTATGACCTTTCTCAGAGTTTAGAAGAATTAATTCAGTCCTATAACGTCGATAGAGAAATTGAAAAATACAAAGAAATTGGTCTGATGCCAGGTGTGAAGAATCTACTTAAAGATATTAAAGCAGAAGGGATTAAGACAGCAATTGCTACTAGTGCATCAAGGAAACGCATGAATGCGGTGGTTACTATTTTTGAGCTAAGTGACTATTTTGATCAGTATGTATGTGATGATGAAGTAAAGATGTCGAAGCCAGATCCGGGAATATACCTTCTTGCAGCAAAGAAATTAGGTATAAATCCATCTTCATGTGTTGTAATAGAAGATTCCAATAATGGATTAAGATCAGCCAAATTCGCTGGAATGAAGTGTATTGGATTTAAGGGTTTACCCCATGTTAATGAAAACTTGGATGGGGCGGATAAATTAATAACTGAATTCATACAGCTCACTGTTAAAGATATTGAAACACTATGTAGATAGTTCAAGAAAGTGTTAGTGAATGTAGGAAAAATGTTGTAATAAGACATCTCTGGAGGAGGAACAAAATGCTCGTTATTCATGAATCGTTGTCCGATGTAGATATGAGCGCTACCGCAGAAAAATATAAGTACATGAAAGACGAATTACTGCACTTTTTGTTCGAGAATTTATATAACCTCTGTCAGCTGGAGAAAGAAATTTATATCCGCAGCGTACAACTAAATAACGAGAAGCTAGATTTGGGAATTCCCTCACATCAAACACACCCACATGATAAGGGATTATGGGCAGAGTATAAAGATCGCTATAGAGAGATGATTATGCCAATCTGTACGGAAACTTTAATAGCGCGTGGTTTTGCGGGATCTTTCGGAGAACCTGCCGAGTATGATTATCTGAATACTGGTTGCGAGAAGATCTTCTTTATCATGAAAAGCCGCAGTCGAGCAGTAGTGGAAATTCATTATGAATATGGGATTGGCAAGATGCATCAATTCGTATTGCAATTGAAAGATGGCGAATGGAAAATCAATGAGAAGAATTACGGTTTTACTAGTGAGATAGATCGTTGGCACAAAGACCATATCTAGGATGGCTGGCGCCCTTAAATATTAGAGGTGAAGACAATGCAGATTAAGATTATTTCTGACACAGATTACGTTGTCAATGACGTATCTATTAAAGATATTGAGAACCAAAGATATTGTGTCAATGACCCTGTTCTGGTAAAGAGATTTTAAATTATACCAATGGCTTAGATCAGTAAACCGGTGTAGGCTAATTCAAATTGCAGAGAGGTGATCGAGATGAACTTTCCATTGATCGTTCTAGATTTAGATGGCACACTGCTCAACTCGAATAAAGAAATATCTACCCGCAGCTATAACGCCATTATCCAATGTACACGCTTAGGAATGAAGTTCATCTTTGCGACAGCACGCCCTCCGAGAGCGGTCCGGTCATTCGTTAATGAAGAGCTGCTCGCATTAGGCTCTTTCATTTATTACAATGGCGCTTATATTGATTGCAAGCATACGGGAATCGAGGAACATGTACCAATTGAATCGGAGCTTACAGCTGAAGTGCTGGAATACTGTCTCCATCGCAATCCGGATCTGGATATAAGCGTGGAAGCGCAAGATGTATGGATAAGTGTAAGGGAACATGACTACACGGAAGTCATTAAGGTCGAAGACAGTCCGACAGTGAAGTCTCTGGAAGATCTCAAAACAGTTGAGGCCTCGAAGATCCTCTTCTCAGGAAACATCGATATGGATTTATTCCAGGCGAAATTTAATACGAGATTAAATATTCTAACGACAGACAATGGAAAGCTTGTTCAGCTCTCATCGCCAAGGGCTTCAAAGGAAAATGCTGTATCGGTCCTGTGTAAGGCGATGAACATTTCACTCGAGAACGTCATGGTTTTTGGTGATGATTTTAATGATATAGGATTGTTTAGATCATGTGGGTGGCCCGTTGCAATGGGAAATGCAGTTGACGAGTTGAAACATATAGCTAAAGAGATTACGGAAACGAATGATAATGATGGTGTGGCTGTAGTTCTCGAGCGATTATGTAGATAAAGGAGAAACCTATGTTAGGTGCCATTATAGGTGATGTAATAGGCTCAGTTTACGAATGGCACAATACTAAATCTACAGAATTTAGCTTATATAACAGATTTACCAGATTCACTGATGATACAGTGCTGACAATAGCCATTGCAGATGCAGTGTTATGTAGACAGAAACATAAAAATAAGATTACAGATTACTTTGCTAGTAAGAAACTATATGCCAACAGACTTCGTCATTACTATTATCAATTCCCTGATGCTGGGTATGGACAGAAATTTGAGGAGTGGGCAAGGCAGAGAGATGCTAAACCATATAAAAGTTATGGGAATGGTTCTGCCATGAGAGTTAGTCCAATTGGCTTCGCTAGTCAATCATTGGAGGAAGCGCTGCTCGAATCCAAAAGGTCAGCTCTTGTGACACATAATCACAGAGAAGGAATTAGAGGGGCGCAAGCGATCGCAGCAGCTGTGTTCCTGGCAAGGACCGGTTCCCCCAAAACGGATATTAAGAAGTTTATTCAAAAGAGATTCAACTATAATTTGGAACAAAAACTAGATCAAATTAGACCCAATTATACATTTGATCCTAGCTGTCAGGGATCAGTGCCTCAAGCGATCATAGCTTTTATGGAATCCGAAAATTTTGAAGATGCAATTCGTAAAGCGATATCACTCGGAGGAGACAGCGATACGATTGCTTGCATGACGGGTGGAATTGCACAGGCCTTTTATAAGGAAATGCCAAAGGAAATGGTTTAGGAAGTATGGTTAAAGCTAGACCCGGGCTTTAGAACGATGATTAGACAGTTTAATGATAAGTATGAAATCACAGTGTGAGTTTACAGAGAAATGTCTGAGTAGATATCTTAAAGCGTTAATCTATCATATATTCAAATACGCAACTATGATGTAAAATATAACCATTCAACGAAGAAAGAGAGAAGAAATTCTCTCTTTCTTTATTTTGGAAGAAAGAGCGGGCAGAGTAAAAATCGAGCGTTGCATTCATACATCCCATCGGAAAAGGAATGACTTATATTGAGTACGATAACCTTTGAAGAAATAACGACAGAACACATCCATGCAGTTAAAGAGATTTATAACTATTATGTGCTGAACTCGACCATATCTTTTCATACAGAACCATTAAATTCGGATCAAATGAAAGAGTCAGTGCTTAATAAGAACGCAAGATTTAAATCATTTCTAATATCAGATGATCAACAATTAGTCGGTTATGTCTTACTTACGCAATACAAAAATAAGCAGGCTTACGATGTCAGCGCTGAAGTGACTATATATTTGGAACCTAATTACCTAGGGCGAGGAATCGGAAGCCATGCGCTCTCCTTTATTGAAGGCATAGCGAAGGAACAAGGCTTCCATACACTCATAGCAACGATTTGCATGGAGAACGCTCGAAGTATCAAGCTTTTCGAGAAAAACGGATATACGCAATGTGCGTTGTTTAAAGAGGTCGGGTATAAATTTGAACGCTGGTTGGACATTGGCAGCTTCCAGAAGGTATTGTCTTGATCGCTGTTCATTGAAAGGCAAAGGGGGATATTAATGAGACGATGGAAGATTGTTGGACTTGTAGTCGTCTTGTTATTGGGAAGTGTTATCTTCTATTTTCTTAATACACGAATCTGGATCGATAAATTTGAAATGAATGGTGACACCATCATATTCGAGAATCATGTTTATGTCAGTAAAGGTACCTTATCCGAATCTGATACAGACAATCTGGGTAAGAAGATTGGTGTTGCGGCAGACGGGAAGAGGACATTGACTGATTATATTTGGCCGGTCTGGATTTATGAATATAAAGATGATAGAGAACAACATAACCGTATTTTTGCTAAGGGACTCATGGACCTTGGAACGGTCTATTTGAAACAGGCTCAGCAGTGAGTTTGATATTTATAAGTTGCAGAGCAGAGCTTAAAGGAGAATCAGATGACTACAGTAGGGATCCTAGGGACGATACATAATGAACAATTAAGAGACCGATATAATTGCACGCTAGCTCTCTATAGAGAACTTATTACAGCGTTTAATCCGGATATTATTTGCGGTGAAGTACACCCCCATAGTTGGCTTAAGTATCTGAAGGATCGCAATGATAAGGGCTATTGGGGAGAGCCGGCAAGCGAGTATTGGGAGTTAATATTTCCACTATGCGAAGAACGCGGGATCGATTTTGTGCCTATCGATTGGTTTGAATTAGATGTCTGGAACAACTTTGATCCGTTCAACGGTTATTCGGAAGAGAAGCGAAGAGAATTAGAGCAGATGGATGATGATTGGTTTATGAGACAAATGAATACCCATGTCAAGGGGAAGATTCCATTCAATTCGACTGAATTTGATGAAATAACAAGGATGAAATATGAGTGGTTATATCAAATCAATCCCAAAGCTCAAAATATGAGATGGACCATAAGAAATCAAATCATGATTCAAAGAGTTAAGAATACTTATGAGCAGCATCCGGGGGCAAGGATTCTATGTATTGTGGGAGCAGATCACAATTACATTTTCCAAGAGGAATTATGTCAGGAGCCCATTAATCTGCTGTATCCACTAAGATAGTTCGAATGAGGTGTACGGGATGAATAATTACGGCGAACCAAATGGATTTTTTGATTTTCTAGATGAGATTCCGCTGTTCTTCAAACTATTCGGAGGAACTCTCTTTATTATCGTAGTTGGAGCGTTCGGTTATGTCATCATTAAAGGGTTGTCAGGATGGGCCTCGAATAACGCTGCTCAGATAATGACGAAGCGATGTAAAGTCACAGATAAGAGAACAGAGGTATGGGGCGGATCAGGTGAATCCAGTGCCAATACGAGTTATTACATAACGTTTGAATTTGAAGACCATTCAAGAATTGAATTGCCTATAAGGGATAACCAATTCGGATTGATTTCAGTTGGCGATCAAGGCAATCTAACTTATCAAGGTACGCGGTTTAAGGCGTTTAATAGAGATCTATAAGAGGCATAAAGGGGACTACCCTATGAATATTAAAAACAGTTTAATGAATTTGCTGCCGTTTCAATGGTTAGAAAATGCTTCTGCGGATGATCTCCTTCAGCATCTTGGGACAACCAGTTACAAAAAAGAGTTCTCCATTCTGTATTCTGAATCTGTATTTAGAAAGCTTCCGAGATTGATTCAAGATGTTTATCTAATCGTTGAATTCGATATTTCTCTTCAAATGAGTGGCATCTTCGGCTTTATTGAAAATAGCCAATATATCAATGAAACAATTGAGACGCTGCGTAGAATTGGAGCTAGTGAAGACTCAGAAATTCTTCTGAAAATTAGAGATTTGTTAAGCAACGAGAAGGGGAAAATGTTTGAATTCAGAAGCAACCATAATAAGGTGAAATTGTTTCAGATAACAACCTTCAAACAAAGACATAACAATTTGGATGATGAAGTGGTAGAGAAGATAGGCATTGAAGCTGACAATTTATATCTGTATCACAATGATCGGAATATATTTGATTATCTGTTGAAACATATTGATGCATATAAGCACAAGTTATTTGAAGAGATCTATAAGAGGTGAACAATCATGCATCCTCCGAAGCATATCGTTTCTGCAGCTGCGATCGTATTAAATGATAATAATGAGTTATTACTTATAAAAGGCCCAAGAAGAGGTTGGGAAATGCCAGGCGGCCAAGTGGAAGTGGGAGAATCAATAAGCAAGGCCGCGATTAGAGAGACGAAGGAAGAAGCGGGAATTGATATCGAGATCGTCAGATTTTGTGGGATATTTCAGAACCTCGGAAATTCGATATGCAACACCTTATTTCTTGCAAAACCAATCGGCGGTGAACTAACACCGTCAGTGGAAAGCTTGGAAGTCGGATTTTTCCCGCTGGAGCAGGCATTAGAGATGGTGACTTGGAGAAATTTCAGACAAAGAATTGAGTGTTGTTTACGTATAGAAGAACAGCCGTTTTGTATCGAGTTTAACGATGAGACCAATATTTGAGAATGGCATGCAACATCAAAGCGTGACGCTGCATGGAAGATAGTAAGAGTTTATTTTGTCAGAAAATAAATGGTTGAAGATGGTGTTAGTATGGACGAGCAATTGACAAGAGCCAAGGAACTGTTCACTTCCTATGACGGAAGTACATTCCATATGTATCGTGCAGGGCATCTAGAAGAATACAAACAGTATGAGATTCCCAAACAACTGGAGCTTGACTGGTTTAACGAAATGATTGCCCAATACTCGAGGGAACTTTCCATTACAGACTGGAAAGCAGTAACTCGTTTAAGTGCTATTGCAGCTAACTGTCAGAATGAGAGGATCCTCAAGAACGTGTTGTCATTCGCTTCACGAAATGTACTGAGCTCCGATAGCATAGTCAAGCTCATGTATGCAGAAGGAATACTTGAGATTATTCATAAGATCAAGTCAGTATTGCCTGATGATCGCAAACTAGAAGCATACAAAACAACACATATGTTACTTGAAGATATCATCAACAAGCCATTAATCATTGACCCCGGACATGAACTGGAGCAATTCAACCTGCGAGATAAGAAGTCGTTAAACGAGCGAGCCAAGCGAAGTATGGAGAAGATCGTGGCTGACCTTGGATGATATGTTGAAGCGGGAGAGGCAGCTTCGCATGCATAGGAGGACATTGAAGATGATAAGAGAAGCTGAAGCACATGATACAGCTGCGTTATACCGACTTTATCGAATGCTCCTCCCAAATAGCAGACAATTAAATGTGGTAGAGGAAAGAATAATTGAAATCCGAAACAATACCAACAATTTTATTTTTGTCTATGAAGAAAACAATGAGCTGCTAGGTACCTTGACGCTTACCATTTGCTTGGAAGCCCTGCACGGATCGATGTCGTATGGTGTGATTGAGAATGTAGTAGTAGATGAATCAACTAGAGGGAACGGGATTGGCAAGAAACTAATGGATCACGCTGAAGACTATTGTAGAAGGATCAAGTGCTCCAAGCTTATGCTGCTTAGTAGTTCACAACGAGAGCGAGCCCATCAATTCTTTGAAAGTGTAGGTTACGATCAAACAGTCAGTAAAGCATTTAAGAAATATCTACGATATGAATAAAAACGGAAGGCTAATCAGTCCGCCAAGGCGATGTAGAGAAAGAGGCCGCAGCCATTACGTATAGAAAGAGACTGATGAATGAATATACTATGGGACTTTGATGGTACATTGTTTGATACATACCCAGCATATACGGATATTATGTATGATGTATTGAATGGTCATTTCGCCAAACAAGAGATATTAGCCCATCTTAAGAACTCTTTTACCCATACTGTTAAATTCTACGGTTTATCTGAGCAGCAAATTAAAAAAAACTTTGCTTTAGAGAAAGAACTGGACCCTGCGGAAACCCCGCCGTTTCCCTACGTTGAGAATGTATTAAAGCTAGCAGATGTGAATGTGATGATGACGCATAAACCGCGCAAAGAAGTATTGAGGATTTTAAACTATTACAATTGGACGGACTACTTTACTGAAATCGTTGCCATAGATGATGGATATCCGAGGAAACCAAATCCCTCCTCCTATATCTATCTGAACGAAAAGTACAGACTAGACTTAGTAATTGGTGACCGTGAGATTGATATTCTTCCGGGGCATGAAATCGGGATTAAAACATGTTTATTTCAAAACCGTACTCCTGGAGCAGATTGTTATCTGGACACTTATGAAGATTTCGCTGCGAAATGCCTTCAGCGCTGATGCTGATAGGTTACAACAAAGAAGATGAGCATGATTTCCGGATTTATATGAGTTGATCGAAAATCGAACCATAAGAGACAAACATAAATTGGAGTGAATGAGATGTCATTAATCATTACTAGCAATAATGATTCCTCTAGTAAAGACTACGTTAGAAACAAGATGTCAGCGTTCAATTATATGCATTTTCCTGATGATCTGAAAGGTCGTTATGAGGAGCTAGGTTTGTACTTAGTTAATGATGCTGGCGATGTGTTCGGAGGTATCGTCGGAGAGTTTTGTTGGAACTGGTTAGAGATTCATTACTTATATGTTGAAGAAAAATTTCGGCACGCTGGGTATGGCAGAGCGCTCCTAAGGGAAGCTGAGAAGATGGCTAGAGAGAAGCAATGTGACTTTATAAAGCTGGATACATTGAGTTTCCAGGCGTTGGACTTTTATCTGAAAGAGGGCTTTCAAGTCTACGGTACAATTGAAAACGCCGGGAGGCATACGCACTATTATTTGAAGAAAGATATCGTGGATATGATCAACTCCTAGGTAAGGGGCGAACATCAGTGAATCCAAAAGGTGGACAACAAATTGAAATACCCAACTATCGAGACAGAACGTTTATTCATGAGAGAACTCACGCTTGAAGATGCAGAAGCGGTTTATAGACATTTTGCAATAGCAGAGGTTACGCAATTTATGGATATCGATGTATGCAAAGATCGGCAAGAGGCCGAAGAGATCATTGCATTTCATATCGAGGATTCGGGTTGCAGATATGGACTATTCGACAGAGAAGATAATGAACTAATTGGAACATGCGGGTTTCATTGCTGGTCGAATGAAGGCGATGAAACGAAGGCTGAGATTGGGTTCGACTTGTCACCGAGTTATTGGGGAAAGGGCTTGATGCAAGAAGCGCTCAGGGAACTCATCCAGCTCGGGTTCGATGGTATGAAGTTAGATTACATCGAGGCAACCACCGAAATTGATAATGTTCAATCACAGAAACTATTACAGCGAATGGGGTTTATGCGTGAAGACGAATTGAAGGATAATTTATTCTATTTCACCTTGAGGGATACAAGAAAAAGCTAGGTATTGTTAGCTGATGACATGAACCCAATATCAATACAGATGTGCTCGCTCCGTAACGAAGAGTTAGGGCTGCTTGCACAATATAATAAGCTCATAGAAGATGAGCAGCATTATAGCGAGAGAAGTATATACGTGAGATTCAAGCGAGGTGATTAAATATGCTGAAAGGATATGCTCAATGTCAGATTACGATATTGCCGGTGAGAGATTTCAAAGAGTCACTAGCGTATTACACGAATGTACTTGGTTTCGAAGTCGCTTGGATTTGGGATGAGGACGGTTACGGAGCCGTGACCTGCGGTGGGGTTGAGATCCATTTGGACAGACAGGATATTGTGGTGCCCTATAGATCATATCTATTCGTAGAAAATGCCGATGAAATCTATGCTTTCTACAAGGAGCAAGGAGTCCGCGTTATCACAAAAATTGAATCCAAGCCGTGGGGAGTTCGAGAGTTTACGTTTGAAGATCTTAATGGACATTTGTATCGAGTAGCAAGCAGCGAAGAGAAGGATGACAATAAGAATGGAGACGGAATATGATTGTTTTTGCTTTCATCGGCGTCTATATGATGCCTGTGATCGGTTTCCTGTTTATCGTTCTCTTGCTGCGGGCTATTCAGAAGATCGTTAACAAAAAACCGTATACCGTTGAGCTGGTTTGGAGCGGGCTGCTCTTTGCTTTAATTGTTTGGACATTATCGATGTTAGCGCTAGTGAATGAGTGGAGTAATTGAAGTGGGCAATCAATAGTCATCGCGGAGTTCTTGATGGCTGAGATTAACTCGCCTCGATTTAAAGATGGAATCATGGCTGCGCTAGGCAAGCATGATGTTCATGTAATCACTAATCCTAATATAGATAGAGATAACGAGAACCTAATCCGCAGAGATATTCTTGGCCTAACGAGGGGATATGGATTCAATCGAGATTTGTTTGAACAATTTCCTTCTGATGTTCAATGGTATCTCGCAGTAATTGGTAAACAAGAGTTGAGTAAGGTCGAATACATAAATTATAGTTATTGGAATGAGCTATCCGATGCGACGAGGCTCCCATCATGTGTAGCTATTAGAAGGGCACGCACGGATCACGGCTTATTTTATAGAGTCGGATTGGATTCCAGATGAGTCGGAAGTATAGATCGGTTATTCGGAGAGTTTTGTGGAGTGGGAGTTGTATTGAAACCAGATCGACCGGAACTCATCAGACTATGAGAAATGAGGTATCATCATGCAGAATAAAGTCGTTGGACAAACGTTAAGTTCTGGCTATCAGATTGGCGTTAGAAGAACGCTAGACCTATCAGTAGAGGAAGCCTGGAACCTGATAACTTCACCGCAGGGGGTTCTATTATGGCTCGGAGAAGTTACTTCTGATGTCACTTTCGAGAAAGGGCATCAATTTCATACTAAACCAGGGATTTCAGGTGAGGTTCGTACGGTGAATAAGTTTCAGAATATACGACTGACCTGGAAGCTAGCGAACTGGGACAAGCCCTCGACGCTCCAAATACGGACGATTGCAAAGGGAAGCGATCGCACAACCATTAGTTTTCATCAAGAGAATCTGAGTGGTGCGGAAATTAGAGAAGAGCTGAAGATTTTGTGGGAGGATGTACTGGATCGATTGAAGAAAATGATTGAGCAAGCCCCCTAAGCAGTTATTTAACCGCAAACAACAGCATTGTGTAATAGATCGAACGTATAAATTGTAAATATAAATGGGGCCGAATAATGGCTGATATAAGTTTTTTGAAATTAATTTATCAAAAACACTTGCGGAATTCTATAAGTGCATGGTATATTCTAATTCCGGCCGAGAGAAACACGCCGGCAACGAGAAACACAATGCGAAATGAATTGTTCTTTGAAAACTGAACAACGAGCGAAACTGTCAGTTTAAATGTTTTAAATGAGCT
>NZ_BTCK01000015.1:0-128156 GCF_033239625.1 Paenibacillus sp. CCS19 | reverse complement strand
CGCTTCGGCTGACGACGTGAAGCGGCTTGCGCTTCGCCTTCATAATGCCGGGCAGCGACGGATATCGCGGCTCGTTCAGTCCCTGCTGCGCAGTGACGAGAGCGGGCAGCGGTACTTCAACGGTTGCGATGTCGCCTTCGACGTCGCGGTCGGCAACGAGCGTTCCGCCGTTAATCTCCAGCTTTACAACCGCTGAGGCGTGGGGCAGTCCCAATCGCTCCGCGACCTGCAGTGCGACGCTGCCAGAGCCGGTATCCACGGCGAACAGACCAGCCAGCAGCAGGTCTGGCTTCAGCGGCCGCACCACTGCGGCGATCGCAGCAGCAAGCGAAGCGCTGTCATCCCCTGGCTCGGTCTCGAGTCGAATCGCCTCATCGGCTCCCATCGCCAGCGCGGTGCGGAGCGCTTCCGCGCTTTGCTCGCTGCCGCACGTGATCGCGGTAATCGTGCCCCCGTGTTTCTCCCTAAGCCGAAGCGCTTCTTCCAACGCATATTCGTCATACGGATTGACGATCAGCTTGACGCCGTCCTGCGACACAGTGCCGCCTTGGACGACGATTTTCTCCTCGGTATCGAACGTTTGCTTCACGAGCACGACGATGTTCATAAGGATGCCTCCTTCTGATCGGATCAGCCTATCGAAAGCCATCAGTGCTACATTATGACTTCGTACCATTGAATAGACTAGCGGGCTGCAAGGCTCGCGTCAGACAAGGCTTGCAGGCGCCGGAAGAGGGATACGCAGATGCATGTTCACTGGGCGGTACTCATATACTGGAACAACGCGCAGACATGAAAGCGCTTCACGACTTGTCCTAGCAATCGAGCGCTTGAGGGGGGCGGTGCTGCGTTGACGGACCATTTTGTAATCGAGTTGATTAGGTGGCTGTTGTTCGGCTTCGTGTTAGGAATGGCGATCGGATGGTTCGGGTTGGCGGTGATGAACCGAATCTCTTACATGCGGCTCGGTCAGGATACGTTCCGGCCTCCGCCGCGTGAGGGTGGCAGCAGCAGGTCAGCAGCCCTGCAAACGGCGGATGTTGCAGTCCAGGTGTTCGGTCACCGCAAGCTGCTGCGGGATGTTCGAAGCGGGGTTATGCATTTGCTCTTGTTTTACGGATTTATCGTGCTGCAATTCGGCGCCTTGGCCATTATTTGGGAGGGTCTGACTGATCATCTGCTGCCGTATGCGCGTTGGAATGCGTTCGCTGTCTCGCAGGAAGCAACGGTGGCGATTGTGCTGGTTGCTGTTCTGTATGGTGTGTTTCGCAGGTACGGGGAACGGCTTGAGCGGTTGCGGAGAGGGTTGAAGCCAGCCGTCGTATCTCTGTTCATCGGCGGCATATGTATAACGGTGCTGCTGACGTTAGGCTTTGGACGAATCGCCTCACCCGATATGGCGCACAGCGCCGAATACGCACCGATCTCATCGGCGCTTGCCGACCTGCTCCAGACGATCGGGTTCACCGAGCAATCCGCGTCATACGGCTATGAAACGGCTTGGTGGCTGCATTTGCTCGTACTGCTCGCTTTCTTGGTGTACGTGCCGCAGTCGAAGCATTTTCACCTGATGACGGCTCCGATCAATTTGTGGCTCGGACGGGGCGTAACTCGGAGGTCGCTTCAACCGATCAATCTCGAGGACGAAAATGCCGAGTCATTCGGCGTCGGCCAAATCGAACAGTTTCGTAAGAAGCAGCTGCTCGATCTGTATGCGTGTGTCGAGTGCGGACGGTGCACGAATGTTTGCCCGGCTTCCAACACCGGCAAGCTGCTGTCGCCTATGCATTTGATCGTGAAGCTGCGCGACCATTTGACGGAGAAAGGAGCTTCAGTTACCAAGCGTCAGCCGTACGTTCCTGCATGGGCATGGGCGGCAGGTCATTCGGCAGAGGCGAAGCAGGTTCATGTGATGGGCGCGGCGCTGCCCGTCTGGAACGACAGTCGAGATGCAGCGGATACGTCGATCGCTCCAACGATGGAAGCACAAGCTGAGTCTTGGCAAAAATCCGCCGGAACCTCGATCGAAGATATCTCGATGATCGGCGATGTCATGACGGAGTCGGAGCTGTGGTCGTGCACGACATGCCGCAACTGCGAGGACCAGTGTCCGGTCGGCAATGAGCACGTGGACAAAATCATCGACATGCGCCGTCATCTCGTCCTGATGGAAGGCCGCCTGCCTGCCGAAGGGCAGCGCGCGATGCAAAATATCGAGCGTCAAGGCAACCCATGGGGACTGCCGCGTGCAGACCGTGCCGCATGGATGGATGCGTGCAAAGAGCAGACCGGCATAACGGTCGAAACGGTACGCGAATATGAGAAGCGGGGAGAGCGGCCCGACTGGGTCATCTGGGCAGGCTCGATGGGGGCTTATGATGTGCGGAGCCGCAAGGTGTTGTTCGCGCTCGTGCAGCTGCTCGACGCGGCAGGCGTTCGCTTCGCGACGCTCGGCGCGGAGGAACGCAACTCCGGCGATACGCCGCGCAGGCTCGGCAATGAGCTGTTGTTTCAAGAACTGTGCGCAGACAACATTGAAACGATCGAGCGCTACAGCATCCGCCAGATTGTCACCGCGTGCCCGCACACGTTTCATGCGATGCGCAACGAGTACATTGATTTTGGCTTGCCGGCAGATGTGGAGGTCATCCATCATACGGAGCTGCTGACGCAGCTGCTGGATGAGGGGCGGCTGCGTCCGGTCAAAACGGTCGAGGCGCGCGTCGTCTACCACGATTCCTGCTATATGGGCCGGTATAACGGTTCGTATGCGGCACCACGGCGCATTCTGCGGGCCGTCCCTGGTGTATCGATCGTCGAGATGGAGCGCTCCGGGCGCAACGCGATGTGCTGCGGTGCTGGCGGCGGCATGATGTGGATGGAGGAAAAAGCCGGCGTCCGCGTCAACGTCGCCCGCGTAACCCAAGCGCTCGCTACCGAACCCGAAATCATCGGCTCCGGCTGCCCGTATTGCCTCACCATGATGGAGGACGGCCTCCGCCAGCTCGAACGCGACACCGTCTCTGCCCGCGACGTCGCCGAACTCCTCGCCGAATCCGTCTGCGGTAAGTGACAAAGGGCGAGGTCCCGCTAGGTACCCCGCAGGGGATTGCGTATCACCCTCCTTTCTAACGAACCGAGGTAACGCTATTTGCAGCAACTTCGCTCCCGCAAAATCTAACGACCTCAGATGCTCTTATTTTATTAATCTTCTCGCAAGAAGTCCTAATTCCAACCAAATAGCGCCAAATGAGTTCCTTGCAGCACAAATCGAGCTTTACAGGGGCGTTTAGCGACGCTGAGGTTCGTTACGGCTTTAATAGGATCAGCTCAAGCCCAAGAGGGCTGCTGTCGAGTACCATCAAGGGGCGGAGACAGGCGGATACGAAAGAACAAAGTATGCGACGCTGAAACGTTACTAGGCACATTGATCACAGAGCTTTGCCCGCGCAGGCGCGGCAAGAGCGGGCATGCGTTCCCAAGTAGTCAAAGGCGCGTCCTTGTGAGGAGTCCAGAGGTAAAGGTTTCCGCGAGGAAACCACATCGGGAGCACACGCTTACGACCTTTGGGGCCCTCCCTTGCAGGGAGGGTTCGGGTGGGTAGAGGAATGAAAGAGGTCCCAAGGGCAAAGCCCTAGGAATCCTATGTTGGTATGAATCACTGGAGTCCAAAGGGGCGAAGCCCCAAGAGGGCTGCCTGTCGAGTACCATCAATGGGCGGAGACAGGCGGACACGAAAGAACAAAGTATGCGACGGTTGAAACGTTACTAGGCACATTGATCACAGAGCTTTGCCGCGCGGGCGCGGCAAGAGCGGGCACACATTCAGAGGCATAAATCAATAGGTTTCAAAGGGGCGAAGCCCCAAGAAGGTTGTCGAGTACCATCAATGGGCGGAGACAGGTGAACACGAAAGAACAAAGTATGCGAACGCTGAAACATTATTAGGCACATTGATCAAAGAGCTTTGCCGCGCGGGCGCGGCAAGAGCGGGCATACGTTCCCAAGTAGTCAAAGTTGCGTCCTTGTGAGGAGTCCAGAGGTCACAGGACCTTTGGGGCCCTCCCTTGCAGGGAGGGTTTGGGTGGGTAGAGGAAGTGGAAGTTGATTTAGATGTTTGACTATTGGGGTTACAAGGGGCAGAGCCCCTATCCCCTGGTCGGGTTGTAAGGGGGGCAACCCCTATCCCAAATCGGGGTTACAAGGGGCAGAGCCCCTACCACCTTAACGGGGTCGCAGGGGCAAAGCCCCTGCAATCCTCCCTAACAGGGAGGACACAGGAGGGTAGAAAAAGGAGGGGCCAACGTGAGACATTCCGATCGACCGATTCGCCGTGCGGCGGTAATCGGCTCCGGCGTGATGGGGGCGGCGATTGCAGGCCATCTCGCGAATGCGGGGATGCGTGTCACGCTGCTCGACATTGCGCCGCGTGCATTGACGCCAGAGGAGGAGAAGGCGGGACTGACGCTCGAGCGTCCCGAGGTGCGGCGGCGGCTGGCGAATACCGCTATCGCCAAGCTCAAGACATCCAAGCCGGCCGCGCTCTACGATGCGGCCTTCGCGAACCGCATCAGTCCCGCCTGCCTGGAGGATGATGCGGCTGTTCTTGCCGATGCGGAATGGATCGTCGAAGCCGTCACCGAGCGACAGGACATTAAGCGCAATGTGCTCGACATTATCGAACGGAACCGCGCCCTTGGCTCGCTGGTCAGCACGAATACGTCGGGCCTGTCGGTGACCGAACTGACAGATGGAAGAAGCAGCGACTTCCGGCAGCATTTTATGGCGACGCATTTCTTCAATCCGCCACGGTACATGAAGCTGGTTGAAATCGTCCCGACGCCAGACACGGACGCCTCCGCGCTGCTCCGGCTGACCGAGGTGTGCGAGCGCCAGCTGGGCAAAGGGGTTGTCGTGGCGAAGGATACGCCGAACTTCATTGCGAACCGAATCGGCACGTATGGCATGATGGTCACGCTTGAGGAACAGGAGCGGTTCGGCCTTACCGTGGAAGAGGTTGACGCGCTGACGGGGCCAGCGATTGGCCGGCCTAAGACGGCGACCTTCCGCATGCTCGATCTCGTTGGACTCGATACGCTGCTGCATGTCGTCGACAATGTGCGGGAGCGCAGCAGCGACCCTGAAGATGCGAGTGTGTTCAGGCGGCCGCCAGTGTTGGAACGATTGGTTGCAGAAGGTCGTCTCGGTGAAAAAAGCGGCGGAGGCTTCTACCGCAAGCAGCGTTCCGCCTCCGGCCGCCGCGAGATTGAGGCCCTCTCGCTCCAAACGCATGAATATGCGCCGGCCGCCAAAGTATCGTCGCCGATTATCGACGCTTCCAAAGCGGCCAAGGGAGCGGGAGCCAAGGCGCAAGCGCTGCTCGCTGGGGTATGGAAAGCGCCAATCATCCCGATCAGCCCTTTGAATCCCGCGGCACATGCCGCTTCACTGTCACCTGAGTCGCAGACACCTGCCGCACCTAATGCTGGCACTCAGCAACAACAACCGCAATCTAACGGCGAGACCGCATCCATTACGGGAATCGCAGAACCGATCCCAGCTCCAGCCGACGCAGCTTCAACCAACGCCTCTTCAAAGGCCGCTTCACCTAACGCAGCAGCCAGCGCTCCGCCATCACCAGCCGCCCTGCCGAAGGATGTTCGGTACGCGTTGTTCGCGTGGCACTCGCTGAAGAGGACGCTGCTGTACGCAGCTCGTCAAGTCGGCGTCATCGCCGACAATATCGTCGATATTGACCGCGCGATGGAGTGGGGCTTCAACTGGGAGCTTGGTCCATTCGCGCTCTGGGATTCGCTCGGCGTTGAACGAACCGTCAACCGCATGAAAGCCGAAGGCGACGAGATCCCTGCATGGGTAGCAGACTGGCTGGCTGCGGGCAATCGGACCTTCTATCAGCAGGAGGGCTTAACCCGTCTATATGTCTCAGACGGTCGATACCGGGAGCTTCAAGAGCCGCCGGATTCCATCTCGCTCGCCGCGCTCAAATCATCAGGGCGCACGGTGTTCAGCAACACAGGCGCCAGCCTCATCGACTTGGGGGATGATGTCGCATGCTTGGAGTTCCACTCGCAGAACAATGCGATCGGCGCAGATATTTTGAGTGCGATCAGACGGTCGGCAGAGGAGGTTGGCCGCAATTGGCGTGGTCTAGTTCTCGCGAACGAGGGGCGGAACTTCTGCGTCGGCGCGAACCTGATGCTGCTGCTCATGGAAGCGCAGAGCGGCGAATGGGATGAGGTTGAGGAAATCATCCGAACGTTCCAGGACAGCATGCTCCGGCTGAAGAGACTCGACCGGCCTGTCGTTGCAGCGCCGCATCGAATGACACTCGGCGGAGGCGTTGAGGCGTGCCTGCCTGCGGACCAGATTATATTCTCGCCGGAGACGTATTACGGACTCGTTGAAACTGGTGTTGGTCTAATCCCGGCCGGTGGCGGATGCAAGGAAGCTGCGATCATGGCCGCCTCCCGTGCAACAACGAGGCACGCTGGCTCACTCCACGAGCAGTTGGTGCCGCTGTTCGAGACGATTGCGATGGCGAAGACAACGACAAGCGGCTATGAAGCAGCTTCGCTCGGCTTCAAGCGGCCACAGGATACCGTTATCGCCCGGCAGGACGCACGTATCGCCGAGGCCAAACGAGCGGTGCTTGCACTTGATCAAGCGGGCTACACCGCACCTGATCCGAACGCCCGCATCCCCATCGCTGGCCGAGAGGGCAAAGCAATCCTGCTGCTCGCCGTCGATTCGATGAAGCGCGGCGGCTATATTAGCGCACACGATGCGCGAATCGCCTCGAAGCTCGCTCATGTCATCGCCGGCGGTGATGCGGCGCCTGGTGCAGAAGTAAGCGAGCAGTATTTGCTCGATCTTGAATGCGAGGCGTTTCTGGCACTGCTCGGCGAGCCGCTGACACAGCAGCGGATGCGTTACATGCTCGAAACCGGCAAGCCGCTTCGGAATTGACTAGTTGACTATCCCAATGAGTACGAGTTCAAAAAGTTAAGCGGACTTTTTGAACTACCTCTATGAGTGATAATTCATCGCGTAAGGAGATGAGCGCATGCCAATCGATCGGGAACGCGAACCCGTCATTGTGTCGGCCGTCCGTACCGCGGTCGGCAAAGCGAAGAGAGGAGCGCTGGCACAGACGCGCGCCGAAGATTTGGGCCGAGCGGTGCTGCGAGCAGCCATCGAGCGCGTACCTGGGCTGACGGCCGCGGATGTGGAGGATGTCATCATCGGCTGCGCAATGCCGGAAGGAGAGCAGGGATTGAACTTCGCCCGCATCATGTCGCTGTATGCGGGATTTCCGAATACGGTGCCTGCGCTGACCGTGAATCGGTTCTGCGCCTCCGGCTTGCAGGCGATCGCATTCGCAGCCGAGCGGATTCAGCTGGGCGATGCCGATGTCATTATTGCCGGCGGCGTCGAGAGCATGAGCCATGTGCCGATGACCGGCTTCCGGTTGTCGCCGCATCCGTCCATCGTCGACACGATGCCTGAAGCCTACATGGGCATGGGGCATACCGCAGAGGAGGTTGCAAGGCGGTACGATGTGAGCCGTCAGGCGCAGGATCAGTTCGCAGCGGCGAGCCATGCGAAGGCGGCTGCGGCGATCCAAGCTGGACGGTTTCGGGATGAGATCGTGCCGATCGAAGCGGTCATCGGCAGCGTCGATGCATCCGGTAGGCCGCGCGAGAAACGATTCATTTTCGATACTGACGAAGGGGTTAGACCAGATACGACTGCCGAGCGGCTGGCTTTCCTGAAGCCCTCCTTCGCTCGCGATGGAACCGTAACGGCAGGCAATGCCTCTCAGATGAGCGATGGTGCGGCAGCTGTTGTCGTCATGAGCAGAGGCAGGGCGGAGGAATTAGGCATTCAGCCGATCGCGTCTTACCGTTCCTATGCAGTGGCAGGCGTGGCGCCAGAAATTATGGGCATCGGGCCGATAGAGGCCATCCCGAAGGCGCTCCGACGCGCAGGCATCCAGCAGCAGCAGGTTGATCTGTTCGAGCTGAATGAGGCGTTCGCTGCGCAGTGCGTCCCGATTATTCGAGATCTCGGAATCCCTGAACATACAGTCAACGTGAACGGCGGTGCGATTGCGCTTGGTCATCCGCTTGGCTGTACAGGCGCAAAGCTGACGGTATCGCTGCTGCATGAGCTGAAGCGCCGCGGCGCTCGATATGGTGTTGTTTCGATGTGTATCGGCGGCGGAATGGGCGCGGCAGGGGTGTTCGAGGCGGAGTACCCGTCTGTAACGAGCAACCAATAACGAGAGGAGTGGAGCGGCTTATGTCAGCAGACAAAGCGCCAAGCGGCGGCCGTTTTGTCGTAGACGATACGGATCCGGCAGCGGTCGTAACCCCAGAAGATTTGACTGAAGAGCAGCGGATGATGGCGGATGCGGCAAGGGCATTCGTGCAGGGAGAAGTAAAGCCAAGAGATGAGCAGCTCGAGAAGCTGGATTATAAGCTCACTGTCGAGTTGATGCGCAAGGCTGGCGAACTAGGGTTGTTGGGCGCAGATGTGCCGGAGGCGTACGGAGGACTTGGTCTCGACAAAGTAAGCACGACGCTGCTCTCGGAGACGATGGCGGAAGCCTCCTCGTTCGCGTTGTCCGTCGGCGCGCATGTCGGCATCGGAACGCTGCCGATCGTGTTCTTCGGCACGCCGGAGCAGAAGGCTGCGTACTTGCCTGATCTTGCGGCGGGTACGAGAATCGCGTCCTACTGCCTGACAGAGCCGGGCTCCGGTTCCGATGCGCTCGGCGCGCGAACGACGGCTAGGTTGACGCCGGACGGTACGCACTATTTGCTTAACGGTTCCAAGCTGTACATTACGAACGCTGCGTTCGCGGACATCTTCATCGTCTATGCGAAGGTCGACGGCGATCACTTCACGGCCTTCATCGTGGAGCGGGGAACGCCGGGATTCACGATCGGACCCGAGGAGAAGAAGATGGGCATCAAAGGCTCCTCGACCTGTCCGCTGTTCTTCGAGGATGCGCCGGTTCCGATTGGCAACGTGCTGGGCGAGATCGGCAAAGGCCATCTGATTGCGTTCAATATCCTCAACATTGGCCGGTTCAAATTAGGCGCAGGCTGCGTCGGCACGGCCAAGGAGGCGATTGCGCTCGCCGCGAACTATGCGGCAGGCCGCAAGCAATTCGGGCGTCCGATCGCTTCGTTCCCGCTCATAGGCGAGAAGCTGGCGGACATGAACATTGCCGCTTTCGTCACGGAGAGCATCGTGTACCGAACGGCTGGATTGATCGACGAACGGCTCGCGACGGCTGACCCGAACGCGCCGGACGCTGGCGCGCAGGCGGCGAAGGCCATTGCCGAGTATGCGCTGGAGTGTTCGATCGTGAAGGTATTCGCGACGGAGGCGCTGGACCTTATTGCCGATGAAGGCGTGCAGATTCACGGCGGCTACGGCTATATCCAAGAGTACAAAATCGAACGGATTTACCGCGATTCGCGCATCAATCGCATTTTCGAAGGCACGAACGAGATCAATCGGATGCTCATTCCCGGCACCTTGATGAAGAAAGCGTTGAAGGGCGAGCTGCCGCTCCTGCGCAAGGCGCGCGCGCTCCAAGAGGAGCTGCTGCAGCCGATGCCGCTTCCTTCGTTCGAAGACACGCTCAGCCTGGAGTCGTATCGCCTCGGGCAGGCGAAGAAGACGTTCCTTGCAGTTGGCGGCGCTGCCGTCCAGAAGCTCGGCCTTCGGCTTGAACAGGAGCAGGAGGTGCTTGTCTCGCTTGCCGATATGATGATCGGCATCTATGCGCTCGAGAGCGCGCTGCTGCGCGTTCGCAAGCTGATTGCAGCGAGCGGCGCGGCGCGTGCGGAGAACGCCATCCAGATGACGTCCGTCTTTGCGCAGAATACGCTGGATTCAATCGAGACGCTGGCGAAGAAGACGCTTGCCGCGCTGGAACAAGGGGATGCGCTGCAAGTACAGCTGTCCGTACTGAAGAAGCTGATGCGCGCCCCGCTCGTCGATACGATTGCCGTCAAGCGCTCCATTGCCGCGAAGGTGAAGGAAGCGGGACGCTACGTCGTCTGAGAGACTGCAGAGCCCATTCGGATTGGAAAGGGTGAGGACGATGGAATTAAGCAACCCGCGTCCATGGCTGCGTCATTATCCGAAAGAGGTAGCCGAGTCCTGCGGCTACCCGAACAAGTCGATACCCGATCTGCTGCTGGATAGCGCGAGCAAGTACGGCAATCGGCCGGCGGTTCATTTTCTAGGCAAAACGTTAACCTATTCGAAGCTGCTGGAGGACGCTCGCCGCATGGCGGACGCTCTCCGGCGGCTTGGCGTTGCCCGCGGCGACCGCGTCGCCATCATGCTGCCCAACTGTCCGCAGGCGGTTATTGCCTATTACGGCGCGCTTATGACAGGCGCTATTGTGGTGCAGACGAATCCGATCTATGTGGAGCGGGAGCTTCAGCATCAGCTGGCGGACAGCGGAGCATCGGTTCTGATTACCGTCGATCTGCTCTATCCGCGCGTATCGCGCGTTCGCGGCGAGAAGCCCGAGGAAGGCCCAGTGCCTTCTTTGCAAAATGTTATCGTCACATCTATTAAAGATGGGCTGCCTTTTCCGAAAAATATACTATACCCAATCAAACAGCGCAGAGACGGCTTTCGCCCTGACGTTCCGTACGGCAAGCTTGGCGTGCACGCTTATTCGCGCCTGATGGCAGAGGCGAAGCCTGACCCGACAGTTTATACCGTTATTGATCCAGCCAACGACTTGGCGCAGCTGCAATATACAGGAGGCACAACAGGTGTTGCCAAAGGCGTGATGCTGACGCATCGCAACCTGGTCGCCAATATGGTGCAGGCATCAGCTTGGTGCTATCGCTTAAGAGAGGGCAAGGAGCGTTTTCTCGCTGCGCTGCCGCTCTTTCACGTTTTCGGTCTGACCGTACTCATGAATATGTCCGTGTATTTAGCAGGAGAGCTCATTCTGCTCCCGCGATTCGATATTGTGCAGGTGTTGGAGACGATACGAAGCAAGAAGGCAACGATATTCCCCGGCGCTCCAACGATGTATGTGGCGTTGATCAATCATCCGCAGGCAGCGAAGTTCGATCTGTCCTCGATAGAAATCGCAATCAGCGGTTCTTCAGCGCTGCCGCTCGAGGTGCAGCAGCGGTTCGAGACGATTACGGGCGGACGGTTGATCGAAGGCTACGGTCTGACGGAGGCATCGCCTGTAACGCACGTGAACCCGATATGGGAACGCCGCAAGAACGGCTCCATAGGGCTCCCGCTGCCGGACACCGATTGCAAGATCGTAAATCCCGAGACAGGAGAGACGGTCTCAATCGGAGAGGTCGGGGAGATCGCGGTACGAGGACCGCAAGTCATGAAGGGCTATTGGAACCGGCCGGAGGATACCGCTAAGGTGCTGAAGGACGGTTGGCTATATACAGGAGACCTTGCAACGATGGACGACGAAGGCTACTTTACGATTGTAGATCGTATTAAGGATGTCATTATTGCAGGCGGCTTTAATATATATCCCCGTGAGGTCGAAGAGGTGCTCTATGAGCATCCAGGCGTTCGTGAAGCTGCGATTATCGGCATTAAGGACGAATACCGCGGAGAGACGGTGAAGGCGTATATCGTGCCCAAGGACGGCGTTCAATTGACCGATGAGGAGCTGAACCGCTGGTGCAGGGCGAGGCTTGCATCGTTCAAGGTGCCGCATGTGTACGAATTCCGCGATGATTTGCCGAAGTCGATCATTGGCAAAGTGCTGAAGCGGAAGCTGTACGAGGAGCTTGATCGTCAGTCTTAGACGGGAAGTCAATGCGAAGAGGAGGATGCTGCTATGCCGCCGGAACCGGAGGATTGGGCGCAGCTGGAGGAGAAGGCTCGATCGACCTTCTGGGGGACGCTTGGCTGCGAGGTCGAGTATGTGGAGTCAGAGAAAGCGGCGGTTCGTCTCGAATGCACGGAGCGGCATCTGAACATGGGCGGGATCGTGCATGGCGGCGTTCTCGCCTCGCTGCTGGATAATACGATGGGATTGGCGTTGATGGTGACATTCCCAGGCGAAATGATCGTAACTGCTCAGTTGAACATTCATTACTTAGCCCCCTCTCAAGGCGGCGAGCTGCGCTGCGAAGCGTCTATGGTTCATCGTTCCAGGCGGACGGCGACGATGGAAGGCCATATTTACGGGCGCGACGGGGAACTGCTGGCGTGGGCGAGCGGTGCTTTCCGGGCAGTCGGCACACCTGGATAAGTCGGGGTAAGCTTGGTTGAAAGGAGCTTTTATTTTCGCTATACTTAACTTTATATGGAAACTGGAACGTGAGGGGGTATCTTGATGGTTGATGGATGGGTGACGGCCCTAGTTGTCGTTTTTGGCGTAGCAGTAGCTGTCGCAGGCGTTATCGCATATCTGCGGATGTTTAGGAAGCACGCGGATTCCACCGTTCATCCATCGGTGACGAGCGACCGCAATTCACGAATCACAGTGCCCTCTCAACAGCTGGATTCGCAATTATTGTCGGAAGATGGAGATCAGAAATTGTAGAAATACGCGGTTTCTGTAAAAATTTATTAAAGGTTCTGAATAAATCAGTCAATTCCCTTTTATAGAAATTGGCGAAGTGGTATAATAGTAAGAAAAGTTCAAATAATTTGCTTATTGTCCATGGGAGCTGCTACATTCCGATACAGGAATTGGAGCGGATGCCGTGCCGCCTTCCGTAATCGTACCGTGAAGTTAAAGGATCGCCATCCAACGCTTAGGGGGGAGATTTCATGGCCAAACACAGCCAAAATGAAGTCAAGGAAAGCCTGAAAGAGCTCACGCGCATTTTCCAGCCGAAGGATCCTCGGAAATTTGTGAAGGACTACATTCGCAAATATCGGATCACGGGTGGCTACGAAGAAGAACTAACGATGCTAGTGGAAGACGAACTCGGCAAACTAAACTCCTCCGTCGGATAATCGGCAGATTGCAGCATACACATATAGGCCTCGCCCACATGGGCGGGGCTTTCTTATTGTTCCGTTCTGGCGTTTGGCGGGACGCTTGCTGTGCGTATGCAAGTGGTGAGATAAGTGGGGAAAATCCACGCTTAGATTGAGTGATAGCTCCTCGGTTGTTCAATAGGTGCAGTAAAACCACACTTATCGGGCGTTTGGCCTGCTCAATGTGTCAATGTCAGCAGCATAAGTGTGTATCAGCCACACTTAAATCGTCCGAGAGCCGCTATCAAACCATTAAGTGTGCCCTAGCCACACTTATAATGATGACACATTGCCCGACCTAAGCAGACTGATTGATGCGGATAAAGCACATGAAAGCATACTAACTGCCCGCCCTACGCCGACTGATGCGAATATAGCACTTGAAAGTACACTAACCGCCCACCGAGCGCCGACTAATGCGCTTCGATTCCAATATATCCCTCGTTGACAGCTGTCAAATCGCCCCCCTATAATTAAATCCTACTAACTGAGTCGGAATTGTAATCTTTTTCCTTAGAAAAAATTTGAAGTTACATAGACAATCGTTTCATTGTAATCGGCAAGGTTGGTTAGACTGTAAATAAACGTCACTTTACGGAGGTTTTCATTCTGATCGAACTTAAGTCAGTCAGCAAGACTTATCGCGTCGGTTCGATAACGACAGAAGCGATTCGCGGAATCGACCTGCATGTTCGGAAGGGCGAAATATTCGGCGTTATCGGTCATTCTGGCGCAGGCAAAAGCACATTGCTGCGCTGCGTGAACCTGCTGGAGCGGCCGACGACGGGCAGTGTCGTCGTGGGCGACACGGATTTGACTCGCCTTAGCGGAAGACAGCTGCAGCAGCATCGGCGGCGGATCGGCATCATTTTTCAACATTTCAACCTGCTGTCGACTGCTACGGTGCGCGACAATATCGCTTTCCCGCTGAAGCTGGCCAAGACGCCGCGCGCGGAAATCAAGGCTCGGGTGGACGAGCTGATCGGATTGGTTGGACTCGAAGGCCACGGAGACAAATATCCATCGCAGCTGTCTGGCGGTCAGAAACAGCGTGTCGGCATTGCCCGTGCGCTTGCGAACCGGCCGGATGTGCTGTTGTGCGATGAAGCGACTTCAGCGCTTGACCCTCAGACGACGGATTCGATTCTGTCTCTGCTGCTGGGCATTAACGAGAAGCTCGGACTTACGATCATGCTCATCACGCATGAGATGCACGTTATCCGTACGATCTGCGATCGGGTCGCTGTCATTGACGGCGGCGAAATCGTAGAGATGGGCGATGTGATCGACGTTTTCCTGCATCCGCGCAGCAATGTGGCGAAGGAATTCGTTGCCCAATCATCAGAAGCATCAGGCGAATCGCTGAGCAGTTTGGACGGTATCCGCAAGGGCAAGCTGCTGCGCGTTCGTTTCAAAGGCGAGTCGACGTTTGAGCCTGTGTTGTTCGAAGCGGTGAAGGAGACGGGCGCGTCATTCTCGATCCTGCAAGGGACCGTGTCGCGAATGAAGCGGATTCCTTACGGCCAGTTGATCGTCGATGTTCGAGGCAGCAGCGATGATGTAACTCGGATCGTGCAGCGGCTGCAGCAAGAGGGCTTGGAAGCGGAGGTGCTCGCATGACGTTCGAGAATGTGCGCTGGGATGAAATATGGGAAGAGACAGGCCACACGCTCCACATGCTGGGGCTGTCGCTTGTTTTCACGATTATTATAGGTCTCATCCTCGGCATCATCCTGTTTCTTACTGGGCGCGGCCAACTGCTGAGCCAGCCGATTGTATATGCGGTGCTGTCGGTCATCGTCAACATCTTCCGATCCGTTCCGTTCGTTATCTTGATGATTTCGATCATGCCATTCACCAAATGGCTGACGGGAACGTCGATCGGCGTCGAAGGATCGATTCCGCCGCTTGTCGTTGCAGCTGCGCCGTTCTTCGCGAGGCTTGTCGAGACTTCGCTGCGGGAAGTCGACCGCGGCGTGATTGAGGCAGCGCAGGCGATGGGCGCATCAAGTTGGGAGATCGTTCGCAAAGTATTGATCCCTGAAGCGCGGGTAAGCTTGATCGCAGCGGTAACGATTACGGCGGTTACGCTCGTTTCGTTCACCGCAATGTCAGGCGTCATTGGCGGCGGCGGCTTAGGCGACTTGGCGCTGCGTTATGGCTACCAACGGTTCCAGACCGACGTCATGCTGGTGACGGTCGTTCTGCTGGTCGTGCTCGTGCAAGTATTGCAGTCGATTGGCGATGTGTTAGTCCGTAAATTCAGCAGAAAATAATGGGCAACTAGAGAGTGGAGGGCTTACATGATGAAACAAAAGAAAACTTGGAAGCAATGGGCCGTATTGGCGATTGCGGTTATGATGGTGTTCACGCTTGCGGCGTGCGGTTCGAAGGAGAAGGAAGAAACGAACAACGGTACGACGGGCGAGGGAAAGACGGCGGAAGAAGTGACGCTTAAGGTCGGTGCTACGCCGGTACCTCACGCTGAGATTCTGAATGAAATCAAGCCGCTCCTGAAGGAGCAAGGCGTTAACCTTGAGATCGTAGAATTCAACGATTACGTGCAGCCGAACGTACAAGTGTATGAGAAGCAGATCGATGCGAACTTCTTCCAACATACGCCGTACCTGGAACAGTTCAACAAGGATAAAGGCTATGACCTCGTAACGGTAACGGGTGTCCATCTGGAGCCGCTCGGCGCTTACTCCAAGAAGATCACCAAGGTTGACGAGCTCAAGGACGGCGCGAAGGTTGCGATTCCGAACGATGCGACTAACGGAGGACGCGCTCTGACGCTGCTGGAGAAGAACGGCTTCCTGAAGCTGAAAGAAGGCGTTGGCGTTAACGCTACAGTCGGCGACATCGTCGACAATCCGAAGAAACTCAAAATCACTGAACTGGAAGCAGCGACGCTTCCGCGCGTGTTGGATGAAGTCGACATGGCGATCATCAACACGAACTATGCACTGGAAGCGGACCTTGTTCCGACGAAAGATGCGTTGTTCCTCGAGAGCAAAGATTCGCCGTACGTGAACATCCTCGTATCCCGTCCAGACAACAAGGACAGCGAAGCGATGCAGAAGCTGGCGAAGGCGCTGAACAGCGATGCGGTTAAAACGTTCATCGAGCAAAAATATAACGGCGCTGTTGTACCTGCATTCTAAAAACGTAAAAACTTAGCGCGAAAGCCCTATCGAATTAACGATTCGATAGGGCTTTCGTTTTTGTTTTCGCATCCAATAGTGACTTTAGAATTTATGGAATAATTTAATTAAAATTGTGGTTGACTAGCAACAAACGTTGGAGTAGATTATTTATAGCGAATATGTTAATTGTTTAACAACATTATTAATTCATGCCTTTAGATACAGCTTATTGACGAATGCATACGCGTATTGCGCGTAATAGTTAATGCATATGTTTATAAGCTGTGTTTTTTAGGATAAATGTAAGCGTATTCATTGAAAGGGGGTGAATGACGGGTTTCTCTGATCAAGAAGCCGATTGTAGCGCGCTGCTCAACTCATTCAGAACAAAGGAGAGTGTGAAGAAGTGTTAAAGTCCAAAACGAAGTATTTCGTTACGCTCGTATTATCCGCAGTTCTTGCTTTCTCGACGATTTTTTCTGCATACGCTTCCACGTGGGCGTTGACAGGCAATACGTATGCGCATGACCCGTCGTATATTCAAGAGGGCAGCGGCACGCGCTGGGTATTCAGCACAGGCCAAGGCATTCAAGTACATTGGTCCACGAACGGCACGGCGTGGAATCTCGGTACTCAAGTTTTCGCCAGCGAACCAGCTTGGTGGGCGCAGCAAGTTCCGAACCATACGTATCTGGATGTATGGGCGCCGGACATTTTCTACTATAACGGCAAGTATTATCTGTACTACTCGATTTCTTCGTTTGGTTCGCAGAACTCGGCAATCGGTCTCGTTACTGCTACGTCCATCACGCAGGGCGACTGGGTTGACCAAGGCATGGTGCTGAAGTCGACGACGTCCTCGTCGTATAACGCAATCGACCCGAACTTGTTCGCTGACAAGAACGGCAATCTGTTCATGAGCTTCGGCTCCTGGTGGAATGGTATCTATGTCACAGCAATCGACAAGAGCACGATGAAGCCAACGGGCAACTCGTACCGTATCGCAACGAAATCCGGCGGCATTGAAGGCTCCACGGTCGTGTACAACAGCAGCACGGGCTACTATTACCTCTTCGTGTCGATCGGCGCATGCTGTCAAGGCGTTAACTCGACGTACCAGATCGCAGTTGGACGTTCGACGAGCGTGACGGGGCCTTATTACGATAAGAGCGGCGTCGATATGAAGAATGGCGGCGGAACCGTCATCGACAGCGGCAACAGCGCCTGGAAGGGACCGGGCGGTCAGGACGTAGCCGGTACGAACATACTGATCCGCCACGCTTACAGCGTAGCGGAGAACGGCGCGGCTAAGATGCTCATTAGCGACTTGCAGTGGGATTCCAGCGGTTGGCCATATTATAGCTAAATGAGTGAATCCATGGCGGTTAATGAGTTGTGAGGAAAGAGATTTCTCTGGTGCTTAAGGCGCTGGAGAAATCTCTTTTTTTTTAATTTTGGAGGTTGTTCAAAAAGTCCGCTTTCGATCACGAGACACTTTTTGAATACTCATTTTTAGGCCAGTTCTGAGTTTATTTCGATCTGAATATGAGTATTAAGGAACAATGACAGGAGTGGTGTATGTGATGGAAAAGAAAACAGAGGAGGAGATTCGCCGAATCGCTAAGGCGGGGCGAATCGTAGCGGAATGCCATCGGGCCATCGCCACTCGCATTGCTCCCGGCGTCACAACACTCGAGATTGATCGATTCGTCGAACGTTTCATGCGTGAAAGGGGAGCGACGCCTGCACAGAAAGGCTATTTGGGGTATCCGTACGCGATCTGCGCTTCTGTTAATGATGTGGTCTGCCACGGCTTCCCGGATATGGAGCCGCTGGAGGATGGCGACATCGTGACGATCGATATGGTTGCGGATGTGGACGGATGGAAGGCCGATTCGGCATGGACCTATTCGATTGGCAGAACGACGCCTCGCGTCAAGAAGCTGCTGCGCGCTACGCGGAGCGCGCTTGACCGTGCGATTAAGCAAGCGGTTCCAGGCAAGCGGTTAGGGGATATCGGACATGCCGTGAAATCGACTGCGGAAGAGGCGGGCTTCTCCGTTGTGACCAGCTTCGTCGGGCATGGGATCGGGCGCAACATTCACGAAGCGCCTCAGGTCGAGAATCAAGGAAAGGCCGGCAAGGGACTGCTGCTCAAGCAGGGGATGGTTATTACGATTGAACCGATCCTGACGACCGGATCGCCGGATGTGTGGGTTGGACCCGATGGCTGGACAGCTCGAACGAGGGACGGAGCTCTATCTGCACAATTCGAGCATACGATTGCCATCACGGGGCGTGGACCGACTGTACTAACAGAGTGGAAAGAAACGTAAGGGGGCAGCAATAGAAAATGAGACACGACAGCGAGCTGCTCGGAAACGAGTCAGTTCGCTTTTTTAATGTAAGTGCGAGTTCAAAATGCGCGGTTTTCAGCACCGAGAAAAAGCGGACTTTTTGAACGACCTCTATATCCAGGTGTTGACGATGAGGCTCGGCAACTTTAGTATGAATAGTAGAATAACAGCGTTTTCTATCCCTTAAGCGACAAGCAGGTATGGCAGCTGTCAGCATGCCTCCGCAAGGGAAATATGGAATGGTCAGGTGTATACGATGAAAAAAATAACAACGTTGAGATTGTTGGCTGATGCTGGCGTTGTCGCTGTATTGCGCGCCGATTCTGCTGAAGAAGTTGTAGAGATGGCCCGCCAAGCGATTCGCGGCGGCATTAAAGCGATTGAAATAACGATGACGGTTCCTTTCGCTCTGCGTGCAATCGAGCAGCTGGCATCGGAATATTCCAGCTCGGCAGATCCGCAATCGGACAAGTTTGCGATTATCGGCGTTGGTACCGTACTTGATCCTGAGACGGCACGCGCAGCGATTCTGGCAGGTGCAGAGTATGTCGTTGCTCCTGCATTCAATGCGGATACGATCAAGCTGTGCAACCGTTACAGCATTCCAGTGCTCCCAGGCGCAATGACGATCCACGAGATTCAGAGCGCGCTTGAGCTTGGCGTTGATATCGTGAAGCTGTTCCCAGGCAACCTGTTCTCGCCGAGCATTATCGGCGCTGTGAAAGGCCCGCTGCCGCAGGCGAATTTGATGCCGACGGGCGGTGTGTCGCTCGATAACTTGAAGGATTGGATCAAGGCTGGCGCAGTAGCGGTTGGCATTGGTTCGGATCTGACGAAGGAAGCGTCCAAGACAGGCGATCTGACTTCGATCGCACGCAAAGCGGCAGCGTATATGGAAGCTTACCGCAGCGCGAAGGCGCAGGCTTAATTTTTTTGGATGATTCAAAGTGTAGCGGCTGTTCCTCATCTGGGGGACAGCTGCTCTTTTTTTTGTAGGAACAAAGTTCTATCGTATGCGTTTAAAGTCTCGAAATCGCTGGATAGAATCGAAGTCGTTGTCAAAGATTGACGGTTCCTAGTTCCTATGATTAAATGTACACATCAAACTGTTACATAATGACGCAAATTTGTATAATTTATTAAATTTATTGATGATCTAGATAGAAACAGAAGGCCGCACAGCTCATGATATCGGTACTACGGTTCACCGAGGAAGGGGGAACGGATGATGAAACTCAATTGGAGCAGCTTGTGGAGGATAAGGAGAAGTTCCTCCGCTAACCTCGGCCTTGAATTGACGGATCGGCATTTGAAGCTGTGCGAGCTGAAGATGGATGCAAGCAAGGTGCGGGCGATGCATTGTGCGAGAGTTGAACTGCCGGCTGGGACGATGCGTGATGGCAGAGTTATGAACCAGGAAGCGCTGGAGCGAGCGCTTGGGGAATTGCTATTTAGTCATCCGTGGAGCAGCCGCCTCGTCCATTTTGCCATTCCGAGTCAGATGGTTATGATGAAGACGCTCAAACTGCCGGATTTGCCGAACAAGCAGTTGGAGAAACGGCTTCATTATGAAATGAAGCAAAGTTTAAGTTTTCCGTTTGAAGAGCCTCATTATGACTATTATCGAATTGGAACGGTTGTTGCCGACGAAGAGGCAGCTGCAATCGAAGTAGGGTTGGATCATGCAGCAACGCCTCCTGCTAAGCTGTGTGAAGTAGCCGTCATCGCCGCTCCTAGGGCACTGCTGGAGCAGTATGTTGGGATATTGACAAGAGCAGGCTTGCAGCCGGCAAGCTTCGAGGTCAAATCATTTTCGCTTGCCCGGCTGTCTTCGAGAGGATTAAGCGGGGGCTCCGATGCCGCCTCCTGCATATTAATGGACGTAAACGCAGACAACTGCGAACTGACTTTATTGGATGAAGGCGTTATCCGCATGACGCGCAATGTCGCGATTCAGTTTGAAAGGCTTCGTACCAAGGCGCAAGGTGGCATATTCGAAGCGGTGAATTTAATGGACGATACATGCCATTTTGATAACGCTTGCCAAGCTGTTATTGCCGAGCTGGAGCGGCTTTTGAACTTCTGCTGCGATAAGCTGAATCATCGTAATCGAAAATTCGAACGGCTGGTACTGACAGGAAGTCTCGAACGGATGGATAAGCTTCGAGAGGCTCTCAGCAGCCGAATGTCACGGAAGGTCGTGGAGGCAGGCTGGGATTCGCTGAAGGTCAGCGGGGATGAGGCGGTCGTTGATGTATCGGCGTATGCCGTTTCGATCGGGCTGGCCTTGCGGGGGAGAAGCGTATGAAGCAAATTAACCTACTTCCACGAGCTCCCTATGCCTTAAGACTGTCGCACTTGCTCGCCATTGGCATTGTCGCGACAGGGGTGCTGTTCATTTTAGTCCAATCGCTGCTTTAAGAATGATCGACCTGTTACTAGTTGCCGCATATACACTTGAATTGACCTTCCGTCGAGCGCTTAGCCGAACAAGCGCATTAACGATAGAAGGTCTGTTTTATGTTCTCCCTCATTAGGGTAGTATTGGGAGTAGATGGACGAAATCGAGTGAGGAGGCGCTGATATGGAGTATCGGATCGAGAAGGATACAATGGGAGAAATTCGTGTGCCGGCGGATAAGTTGTGGGGAGCGCAGACACAGCGCAGCCTCGAGAACTTCCGTATTGGCGGCGACCGGATGCCCATTGAAGTCGTGCACGCCATGGCGGTCGTGAAGAAAGCTGCGGCTGAGACGAACAAGGAGCTCGGCGTGCTGGATGCGGAGAAAGCGGCAGCGATTGGAAGCGCGGTCGATGATATATTGAGCGGCGAATTGAATGATGAATTTCCGCTCGTCGTCTGGCAGACCGGAAGCGGGACGCAGACGAATATGAACGTGAACGAAGTGGTGGCGCATCGGGCGAACGATCGGCTGAAGCAGCAGGGAAGCGAGACGCGCATTCATCCGAACGATGATGTGAACCGCTCGCAAAGCTCGAATGATACGTTCCCGGCGGCGATGCATATCGCTGGCGTGACAGCGGTCGAGGAGCAGCTGCTGCCTGCTTTGGCGGAGCTCAGCGAGACGCTGGCGTCGAAGGCGGAGAAGTTCAGCAGCATTGTCAAAATCGGACGGACGCATCTGCAGGACGCAACGCCGCTGACGCTCGGCCAAGAGATGAGCGGCTGGCATGCGATGCTGCAGGAGGCGGAAGCGATGCTGAAGTCAAGCCTGCACGCAATGCGCAGCCTTGCGCTTGGCGGAACGGCTGTCGGTACCGGCATCAATGCCCATCCGGGCTTTGCCGTACTTGTGGCGGAGAAGGCGAGCGCGCTGACCGGAAGAGCGTTCGTCACTGCGCCGAATAAATTCCATTCGTTGACGAGCCATGACGCGATCGTTTTCTCGCATGGCTCCATCAAGGCGTTGGCGGCGAACCTGATGAAGATCGCCAACGATGTGCGCTGGCTCGCGAGCGGGCCTCGCAGCGGCATCGGCGAGCTGATCATTCCAGAGAACGAGCCGGGCAGCTCCATCATGCCGGGCAAAGTGAACCCGACGCAGTGCGAAGCGTTGACGATGGTCGCTTGTCAGGTCATGGGCAACGACGCGGCGATCGGCTTCGCGGCGAGTCAAGGCAACTTCGAGCTGAACGTGTTCAAGCCGGTCATTATCTACAACTACCTGCATTCGGTGCGTCTGTTAGCCGATGCGATGCGTTCGTTCAACGAGCATTGCGCGGTCGGCATCGAACCGAATGAGGCGACGATCACACGCAACCTGGAGCAATCGCTCATGTTGGTCACGGCGCTCAACCCGCATATCGGCTATGAGAACGCGGCGAAGATTGCGAAGAAAGCGCATAAAGAAGGCACAACGCTGCGCGAAGCAGCGATCGCAAGCGGACTGCTGACAGGCGAGCAGTTCGATACGTATGTACGGCCGGAGAAGATGGTTTAAAGCGCGCGTACCTAGACATTAGCATTGGTTGAGTGCAATAGCTGAGCAGTGGTAGACGTTTGGGTAATGTGTAACATGTATTGCGTGGCGTATAACATAACATTCGTGCAGATGGGCCAATCGTCTATTGTAGTTCGTGCAACAGAATGTGGTGGGAGCTCTCTCTGGGGGCGTCTTATGGGCTTTCGGTTGACGCATAAAAACACAGCAAAAAAACGTTGCTCAAGTTTCTGGGCAACGTTTTTTTGCTGTGTTGTGCATCATTGATTTCGTCACTCCCTTAAAGAAGTGAAGGGCATTGAATGTTCGTCACCTTCGGCCATAATGCTATTACCCGTTCGTTATCGTTACTGTCGCTAACGAACGCCGCTGCGCGATGCCTAGCTCGATCAACTCACGTGCGCGAGCGACGTCCCGGTCACTCGGCGGCTGAACGCCTTCGAGCGGATAAGGGATGCCGAGGGCGTTCCATTTGTACACGCCCATGCGATGGTAGGGGAGAAGCTCGAGCTTTGCGACAGTGGTTAAGCCTCCAATGAACCGTCCGAGGTCAGTGAGATGCTCGGCTTGATCCGTCACGCCAGGCACAAGCACATGCCGCAGCCAGACGGGCTTTCCGATTCGGCTCAGCTGCTCCGCCATCGCCAGGACGCGATCATTCGGCTGTTTCGTCAGCGCTTGGTGCTTCTCTCGATTGATGTGTTTAATATCGAGCAGCACCAGATCCGTGACGCTCAGCAGCCGTTCTACATGCTTGAATTCACAGAAGCCGGATGTGTCGAGCGCAGTAGGGAGGCCGAAGCGGCACTTCACTTCTTCGAACAAGGCAGCTACGAAAGGAGCTTGCAGCGTCGGCTCGCCGCCAGTTACCGTTACACCGCCGCCAGAACGGCGATAGTAGTCGACATAGGGCTCGATCTCAGCCAGTACTTCGTCAACCGTCATTGGACGCCCGCCACCGCAATTCCATGTATCAGGGTTATGACAGTAGGCGCAGCGAAGCGGGCAGCCCTGCATGAATAGGACGAAGCGGATGCCGGGGCCATCAACGGTGCCGAAGGTGTCGAGCGAGTGGATGCGTCCAATCGGGCGGCTGTCAGACGAGTTGTTGGGATCTATACGGCGCATGGCGGCAGCCTCCTCATGAGGGCAAGATTGTCGCCGGATGCAAGCGGCGTGCTTGCACCCAGCGACGTACTGAGAATACGTAACGCATATAACATATTATGGCAGTATTACATCGCGCCGTGGAACGTACGGTTAAGCACTTCGAGCTGCTGCTCCCGCGTCAGCTTGATGAAGTTGACGGCGTAGCCCGATACGCGGATCGTCAGCTGCGGATAGTTCTCCGGATGCTCCATCGCGTCGAGCAGATGCTCGCGGTCGAAGACGTTGACGTTCAAGTGGTGCGCACCCTGCGTCATATAGCCGTCCAGCAAGGCAGTCAGATTCTTACCGCGCTGGTCGGCTTCGCGGCCAAGCGCTTTGCCGACGATCGAGAACGTGTTCGAGATGCCGTCGAGCGCATCGTCGTACGGCAGCTTCGCGACGCTGGCGAGCGAAGCGAGTGCGCCCTTGCGGTCGCGGCCGTGCATCGGATTCGCGCCAGGCGCGAACGGTTCGCCGGCTTGGCGGCCGTCCGGCGTCGAGCCGGTTTTGCGTCCATAAACAACGTTCGAAGTAATGGTGAGCACCGACAGGGTAGGGATAGCGCCTCTGTAGGCTTGGTGTTTGCGAAGCTTGTTCATGAACGTCCGCACGAGCTGTACGGCTATGCGGTCGACGCGTTCGTCGTTGTTGCCGTACTGCGGATATTCGCCTTCGATCTCGAAGTCGACGGCAATCCCTTGTTCATTGCGAATCGGCTTCACCTTCGCATAACGGATTGCACTCAAGCTATCCGCTGCGACCGACAGACCCGCGATGCCGCATGCCATCGTGCGCACAATCTCGGCATCATGCAGGGCGAACTCGAGCCGCTCGTAGCAGTATTTGTCGTGCATGTAGTGGATGACGTTCAGCGTCTTCATGTACAAGCCGGCCAGCCATTCCATCGTTGCATCGAACCGCTGCAGCACCTCGTCATAGTCGAGGATATCGCCTTTGATCGGCTCAGCAGCAGGTGCGACTTGAATGCCGAGCTTCTCGTCAACGCCGCCATTGATTGCGTACAGCAGCGTCTTCGCCAGATTGGCGCGAGCGCCGAAGAACTGCATTTGCTTGCCGATCCGCATGGCGGATACGCAGCAGGCGATGCCGTAATCGTCGCCGTAGTGAGGGCGCATCAGATCGTCGTTCTCGTATTGAATCGAGCTCGTCTCGATCGATACTTTGGCGCAAAAACGTTTGAATCCATCCGGCAGCCGCTCCGACCAGAGCACCGTCAAGTTTGGTTCAGGCGCAGGACCAAGGGTGTAGAGCGTGTGCAGGATGCGGAAGCTGTTCTTCGTCACGAGCGCGCGTCCGTCTTCGGTCATGCCGCCGATCGATTCCGTCACCCAAGTCGGGTCTCCGCTGAACAGTTCATTGTAGTCCGGCGTCCGCAGAAACTTCACGATGCGCAGCTTCATGACGAGATGATCCATCAGCTCTTGCGCTTGTTTCTCCGTCAATCTTCCTTCCTGCAAATCTCTCTCGAAGTAAACATCCAGGAAAGTCGAGATACGTCCGATGCTCATCGCTGCGCCGTTCTGTTCCTTAATTGCTCCAAGGTAGGCAAAATACAGCCACTGCACCGCCTCGCGCGCCGTGCGTGCAGGATCCGAAATATCGCAACCGTACGACGCTGCCATCGTCTTCAGCTCGCCGAGCGCTCGAATCTGCTCGGACAGCTCCTCGCGGCTTCGAATTAGATCCTCGGTGAGCGTAGATGCTTCACTCGCTCGAAGCTCACGTTTCTTCTGCGCGATGAGCCGGTCGACGCCATAGAGCGCTACGCGGCGATAGTCGCCGATAATACGTCCGCGGCCGTAAGCGTCCGGCAAGCCGGTAATAATTCCGGCCTTGCGTGCCGTCCGCATCTCAGTTGTATAGGCATCGAACACGCCCTGATTGTGCGTCTTCCGAATGGCTGTGAACAGCTGCACGATATCGTCAGGTAACGTGAAGCCATAAGCTTCGCAAGCATCCTGCACCATCTTGATGCCGCCGAACGGCTGGACGGAGCGCCGGAATGGCGCGTCCGTCTGCAAGCCGACGATTTGCTCCAAACATTTGTCCAGATAACCGGGTGCATGGGACGTAATCGTGGAAGGGGTATGCGTGTCGACATCAAGCACGCCTCCGCGTATCCGCTCCTTACGGGTTAGATCCTGTATGATGGACCAGAGCTGAGTCGTTGCTTCCGTCGGGGATTCAAGGAAGCTGTCATCGCCGGTATAGGTTGCTGCATTGTGCAGGATGAAGTCCCGTACATTGATTTCGGTCATCCATGATCCGGGAGTGAATCCCCGCCATGCATCGTCTGGCGTTCTGCCGCCTGGTAAGTGCTTCTCAATGACTGCCATTGTTTTGTTCCTCCTTCTTCGATGTCTGCGTTTATTCAAAATGTCCGTAGAACGATCGACGATAGAGTTCTGCAAGCTCCGTAACGAGCGGCATGCGCGGATTCGCCGTCGTGCATTGATCCTCGAACGCGCGGTCCGCAAGATAGTCGGCTTTCATCTCGAAGTCGGCGGCGTTAACGCCCATCGCTTCGAACGTTTCCGGAATGCCGAGCGCGCGATTCAGCTCGCGAATGGCGTTGATCAAGCTGCTGACGCCTTGCTCGGTCGAACGGGCAGGCAGCCCCAGCATGCGGGCGATCTCGGCGTAGCGCTCGTCGGCACGGAAGTGATCGTACTTAGGGAACGAAGCGAACTTCGTTGGCCGCTTCGAGTTATAGCGAATGACGTGCGGCATCAGAATCGCATTCGTCCGGCCGTGCGACGTATGGAACTCGGCGCCGAACTTATGAGCAAGCGAGTGGTTGATGCCAAGGAATGCATTGGCGAACGCCATGCCCGCAATCGTCGATGCGTTATGCATTTTCTCGCGAGCAACCGGGTCTGCTTCGCGGAACGATTTCTCTAAGTTGCCGAACACAAGCTGGATCGCCTTCATCGCCAATCCGTCCGTATAGTCGCTTGCCATGACCGAGACGTACGCTTCGATCGCGTGGGTGAGGACGTCCATGCCGGTATCCGCCACCACGTTCTTCGGCAGGCTGTACACGTACTCGGGGTCGATGATCGCAATGTCCGGCGTCAGCTCGTAATCGGCGAGCGGATACTTCGTGTTGCCGTTCTTTTTATCCGTAATGACCGCGAACGAAGTAACCTCCGAACCCGTGCCCGACGTCGTCGGAATCGCGACGAACTTCGCTTTGCTGCCGAGCCGCGGATATTTGTACACCCGTTTGCGAATATCGAGAAACTTCTGCTTCAGCCCTTGGAAGTCCGTGTCCGGGTATTCGTAGAACAGCCACATCGCCTTCGCCGCGTCCATCGGGGAACCGCCGCCAAGCGCGATAATGCAGTCAGGCTTGAACGCGTTCATCACTTCGGTGCCGCGCTCGACCGTATCAACGGAAGGGTCAGGCTCCACCTCGGAGAAAATCTCAATCGCGACAGGCGTTGTCCGTTTGCGCAGCTGGTATTCGACCTTGGCCGCGTAGCCGAGCTTCACCATCATCGGGTCGGTAATGATGAGGACGCGCGAGATGTCAGGCATTTTGGCCAGATACGAGGTCGCGCCTTTCTCAAAATAAAGCTTCGGAGGCAGCTTGAACCACTGCATGTTCACCGTTCGATAGGCGACGCGCTTCAGGTTGAGCAGGTTGACAGCCGTCACGTTCGACGTCGTCGAGTTGTGGCCGTAAGAGCCGCAGCCGAGCGTGAGCGAAGGGAGGTTCGTGTTGTAGATGTCGCCGATCGCACCGTGCGTGGACGGCGAGTTGACGATGACGCGTCCGGTCTGAAGCCGCGCGGCGAACGCGTCGATAATCTTCTGGTCGGTCGAGTGAATGACCGATGAGTGACCCATGCCGCCGAAGGCGACAATTTGTGCGGCAAGCTCGATGCCGTGCGCAGGGGTGGCTGCTTTGTAGCAGGCGAGTACGGGACTCAGCTTCTCTGCCGACAGCGGATAGGCTTCACCGACGCCTTCGAGCTCGGCGACGAGCACCTTCGTGTCTGCCGGTACGGTGATGCCAGCCATCTCCGCGATGCGTGCGGCTGACTGTCCGACGATGACGGCGTTGACGGCGCACTTCTCTGGATTAATGACGAGCTTGCTGACCGCTTCGGTTTCTTCCTTGCTGAGGAAGTAGCAGCCGAGGTAGTTCATCATCATTTTGACATGCTCATAGACAGGGGCCTCGATAATGACGGCTTGCTCGGATGCGCAAATCATGCCGTTGTCGAACGTTTTGGACAGGATCAGGTCGGTGACTGCCTGCTTCAGATTCGCGGTCTTGTCGATAAAGCAAGGGACGTTGCCTGGGCCGACGCCGAGCGCTGGCTTGCCGGTGCTGTATGCGGATTTCACCATGGCGGATCCTCCGGTTGCGAGTACGAGTGCGACATCGGGATGGTTCATGAGCAGCTGCGTAGCTTCGATGGACGGTTGTTCAATCCAGCCGATACAGCCTTCCGGCGCGCCGGCTTTCAGTGCGGCTTCGTATAGGATGCGTGCGGCTTCCACGCTGGATTGCTGGGCCGACGGGTGGAAGGCGAATAGGATCGGGTTGCGCGTCTTGATCGCAATGAGCGCTTTGAACATCGTAGTGGAAGTGGGGTTCGTTACAGGCGTGACGCCGGCAATAATGCCGACAGGCTCGGCAATGATGCGATAGCTTTCATGCGTGTTGTCCTCGATGACGCCGACAGTCTTGTTATGCTTGATGCTGTGGTAGATATACTCCGTTGCGAAAATGTTCTTCGTAATTTTATCCTCATACACGCCGCGTCCGGTCTCATTGACAGCGAGCTTGGCGAGGTGCATGTGCTGGTCAAGGCCAGCGAGCGCCATCGATTTGACGATCTCATCGATCTCGTCTTGCGTGTAATCCATGAACAAGCTTAACGCGTGCTTAGCTTTCGAGACAATGGTGTCGATCCGCTCTTGCGTGGAGAGCTGCTCGTTGATTTTCGTTTCCTTAACGGCCATACCGGATTCCCCCTACATCATTGGTTGGTCCAGCGGCCTGCGATGCGGCTGAACCATCATCCTTACAACAACATCATACGATGCAGAAGATCGGGCACGAATCGGGGGATTTCCTGAAAAAGGACGTGTGCATCACCTGATCTTGGAGTAGGGTGGTAGGGGATAAGATACTTAAATCTGCTCAAACGGCCTGCGCAAGGCGCTGGGCGTGCGATAGGAAACAAATAAGTACTCTAACCTCCCGTACTCGTCGTATGGTAGTTGATAGGATACATAAATCTACTCTATCGGTCTGCATCAAGCGCCGGGTCTGAGATAGGAAACAAATAAGTGCGCTAACCTTCCGTCCCCGTCGTACGGTGGATGATAGGATACATAATTCTGCTCAAACGGCCTGCGCAAGGCGCTGGGCGTGCGATAGTAAACAAATAAGTGCTCTAACCTCCCGTCCCCGTAGTACGGTGGATGATAGGATACATAAATCTGCTCTATCGGTCTGTGCAAGGCGCTGGGCGTAAGATAGGAAACAAATAAGTGCGCTAACCTTCCATCCCCTTCGTACGGTGGCAGATAGGATACATAATTCTGCTCTAACGGCCTGCGCAAGGCGCTGGGCGTGCGATAGTAAACAAATAAGTGCTCTAACCTCCCGTCCCCGTAGTACGGTGGATGATAGGATACATAAATCTGCTCTAACGGCCTGCGCAAGGCGTTGGGCGTGCAATAGGGCACTAATATCTTGTTTAACGGCCTGCAACCAATGGTGTAGTTTATACTTGCAGTTCCAACGGTTCTAGTGTCCCGAAGGGACCAATCGGGCAGGTGCGGCAAAAGTAAAGCGTGTCCTGTAGGGACGAAAGCGAGTATTAGCACACCATCACTCGGGCGCATCGAATTGTAGGCGTACGTGGGAACGTACCTAGTCCCGTGAAACGTAAGCGTGTCCCGAAGGGACGAAAGCGAGGATACGCACCAACGTATCAAAGTAAGTCCTGTGGGAGTCCAGAGGGCAGAGTCCTTTGGAGCCCTCCCCTTGGAAGGGGAGGGTTTGGGTGGGGTGGAACAGCGGCCCCGCAGGGACAAAGGGTTCAAGGGCGGAGCCCTTAGTAGACGAACGGGTACAAGGGCGGAGCCCTTAAGTAGACTTTCGGGTTCAGGGGCGGAGCCCTTATCCTATACATTCGGGTTTCCAAAGGGCAGCGCCCTTGGCTCCATCTCTTAGAGGGACGGGGAGTCCCCCTCTAAAATCAGGAGATTCCCTGACATACATAAGCGGCATGAACGGCTACAATGATTAAAAGCAGTAGATAGGCGAAAGAGTGGGAACGCTTTCAATTGTAAACTTAGACAGCGAATGGCGCTCTGTACTAGGGGAGGGACTGACAGTGGATGGGGGCTATACGTTCGCAGCGTCGGACATAGAAGCAGAACGCTGGCGTGAAGAGACCGACAGCGATTTTGCCGGCATAGCGAGACTCTACGACGGGGGACGACTGCGCTTCGCAGGACTGTCTGGCAGCACAAGCATTCGAACGTCGCAGCTAACGTTCAAAGGGGCAAGAGGCGACGGATTTATCGCAACAGCCATTCGGTCGGGAAGACCGACGACATACAATGCCCAAGCTACGGCGGGCTTGGCAACCAGCGTTCGGAGCGAGCCGCTGCTGCTCGCGGAGTCTTTACTAGCAGCGATGGCATTGCCGTTCCTGGAGAGAACGGGACAGCTGACCGGCCTGCTGATTGTTGGACGCCGCGGTAATGCGCCGTACAGCGAGTCGGAGATCGCGAGCGTACTCGCCGCATTTTGCCAAAATAGCCTATAATGGAGATACAATTCATAGCGGGAGGTGACGGATTGACTACGTTATTAATCGTAGATGATCACGCGGTTGTTCGTTCCGGGCTTCGCATGCTGCTGGATGGGCGGCAGGGAATGACGGTCGTCGGCGAGGCATCGGAGGGAAATGAGGCGATCCGGCTGGCGCACGAGCTCAAGCCGACGGTTGTGCTGATGGACCTCAGCATGCCGCATGGCAAGGACGGGCTGACGGCGATTGCAGAGCTGAAGAGCAGCTTGCCGGATTTGTATGTGCTTGTGCTGACGATGCACGATGACGATGAGTATTTGTTCCGTGCGATTCATGCAGGTGCTTCTGGCTATATTCTGAAGAACTCACCGCACGAGGAGCTGCTGACCGCCATCCAGACGGTGGCCGAGGGCAATGCGTATTTGCTGCCGACAGCGACCAAGCGGCTGATGAGCGACTATGTGCAGCGACTTCGGGCAGGGGAACAGCCGGATGCCTATGAGCTGTTGTCTGAACGGGAGAAAGAGGTGCTCGAATGGATGGCGAAAGGCTATGCCAACAAGGATATCGCCGAACAGCTCATTATTAGCGTGAAGACAGTGGAGACGCATCGGAGCCACGTCATGGAGAAGCTGGGGCTGAAGACGCGTCCGGAGCTGATCAAATATGCGGTAAAGAAAGGACTGCTGCATTTTGACTGATTATATTCCGAAACAACCATCATCCCCACCAGGGGAACGATCCGAAGCAGGCATCGGTGATAACGTGGCTAGATTGCTGGAGGAGCTGGACGGCAATCTGGACGACGAGACGTTCCGCGCAGGGCTGAAGCAGTCGCTTGCGCAGCTGTCGCGCATGCGGTTCGCGCTGGACGAATCCTCGATCATTGCCGTAACGGACGCCAATGGCGTTATTCGCTATGTGAACGATATGTTCTGCAGGGTGTCTGGCTACGTTCGCGAAGAGCTGCTTGGTCAGACGCATCGCATCATCAACTCAGGTTATCACGACAAGGCGTACATGCGTGAGCTTTGGGAGACGATCTCGGCAGGACGCGTATGGCAGGGCGAGCTGCGCAACCGGACGAAGAGCGGAGCCTTCTATTGGGTCAAAACAACGATCGTTCCTTTCCTCGACGAAATGGGGCGGCCGGTTCAATACCTTGCGATCCGTAACGATGTCACGCAGTTGAAGGAAACCGAGGAGCAGCTGCTGCGCATGATGAACAAGGTCATGAATATTCAAGAGGAGGAGCGCAGACGCTTCTCCCGCGAGCTGCATGACGGCATCGGCCAAAGCTTGTTCACGCTGCTCATTCGGGTCGATCGGATGATCGCCGATCGGCAGGCTGGAGAAGATAAGGAGCTTGGCGCGCTGCGGCGTGAAATTTCCAGCATGATGGAGGATGTCCGCTCGCTTGCTTGGGAGCTTCGGCCTTCTGTGCTGGATGATCTGGGCGTCGTACCTGCCATTCGAACTTATATCGATAATTATTCGGAGCATTATGGCATCAAAGTGCATTTCTCCTGCAATCTGCTAGGCAGACTTGATTCGGCATGCGAGACGGTCATGTACCGCGTCATCCAAGAGGCGCTGACGAACGCTGCTCGGTATGCGGGAGTCGATGAGCTGTCAGTCAGCATTCACGAGCTGTCGGAGACGGTGGAAGCGATCATTGCGGACAGCGGACGCGGCTTCGCGGCGGATACGCCTTCGCAGGGCGTCGGCCTGTTCAGCATGGAGGAGCGGGCGCGCGGCATCGGCGCTTCGCTGCTCGTTCATTCGGAGCTTGGCCGCGGGACGCGAGTTGAGCTTGTACTGCCGAAGCGCCGGCCGGGCGGAAGTGTGTTGTAGTTGATCGTTTGAACAAAAAGAGCTGTCACCGCGCGTGCGCGAGGAGGACAGCTCTTTTTGTCGTGTGACTAGACCGTTCAGACTGTAGGTGCAGAAATGCACCTAAAGCAGGCGTCATCGCCGTTGCGTCGGCCAGTAGGTGTGTAAACCGTCTGACCTACAGGGCTCCGCACTATTCCAATTGCTTCCGCTTGCGCCTCATCCGCACGAAGAACACGATGGCTGTCGCGAGCACGACGAGAGCCGCTCCGCCGGCGATCGCAATATGCCGCACATTCGGTACATGTACTTCGACCTGCACGTCATTGACCTTCGCAGCGGACAAATGCCAGGTTAATGACTTTCCGCCATTCGATACGACATCGGCGTTGTTCGAGGCGGCGCGGATCGGCATCGTCAGCTTGAAGTCGAGTCCAATCTGGCGGAGCGCCAGATTACGAACGAGCGGGGATAACGAGGAGAGCTTATCATCCAGCTTGCTGCTCACCTGCTCGGGAATGAGCTTCGTCATATCAACAGAGGCAGATACGGCTTCTGTTGTGTACCACCAACTGCTTCGTTCTGTCGTGCGAGTCACTTCGACGCCAGGAATTTGCAGAGGAGCACTTTGCTTTAGATCGAGATCCCGCGATGCGCGAAGCGTTTTGCTGCCGCTTGCGGACTTCACAGGATCGACCTCGAAGCCTTGCTTCGTCAACTCGTCGCCAATCGTCTCCCAGAGCCAATCGCCGCTGATGGCTTGCATCAATTTGTTGTCCAGCGTAATCACTAGATTCAACTGAGCGGTTCCGTTCGCTTTGACGCGAAGTTCGGCCTCGCCTCTGGCACAACCCGTTGTCGCGATTAGTAGACTGATAGCAAGCAGAATCATCAGCATTTTCAGATATGTAGGCCGAATAGAGTTGATCATGGTTGTTCTCCGATCGAAGTTTTGTTCTAGGTCGTACTTTACGCGATTGCACGGCCGCTTTGCAAGCGGGCAGGCAGGCTGGCCGCAGGGGATTGTGCTATAATAAGGGGATGTTGACTGTGAATAACGGAAAAGAGCGTGAATAACGATGCATATATTGTCAGTTGAGCATTTGACGAAAACATACGGTGAAAAAATACTATTCGAAGATATATCGTTCGGCGTTGCCGAAGGCGACAAAGTCGGCATTATCGGCGTGAACGGCACAGGCAAGTCAACGCTGCTCAAGGTTATCGCGGGGCTGGAGCAAGCGGATGCGGGTACCGTCTCGATGTCGGGTCGAGTGATCGTACGTATGCTGGCGCAAAATCCGGCTTATGATCCAGAGGAGACGATTCTGGAGCATGCACTTGGCGGCGATTCCCCGCAGCTCGCTGCAGTCAGAGCTTATCATGCAGCACTCGAAGCGCTCGAGCTGAATCCATCCGATGAAGCACAGCAGCAGATGCTGGTAGCCGCGAACGGGAAGATGGACGAGCTGAATGCATGGCAGCTGGAGAGCGATGCGAAGATGGCGTTGTCCAAGCTCGGTCTTCAAGATTTCAATCTGCGAATGGGCGTCTTGTCTGGCGGTCAGCGGAAACGGGCGGCGATGGCGGCTGCGCTCGTACAGCCTTCGGATCTGCTTATTCTCGACGAGCCTACCAACCATATCGATAACGAGTCCGTCGCTTGGCTGGAAGCGATGCTGCAGAAACGCCGCGGCGCGCTGCTCATGATTACGCATGATCGCTACTTCTTGGATCGTGTCGCGAATCGGGTACTGGAGCTGGATCGCGGCCGCGCATTCTTCTATGAGGCGAACTACAGCCGCTTCTTGGAGCTGAAGCTGGAGCGCGAGGAGCGGGAAGCGGCATCGGAATCGAAGCGGCAAAATCTGCTCAGGAACGAGCTCGCTTGGATTCGCCGCGGTGCAAAAGCCCGGACGACGAAGCAGAAGGCTCGCATCGATCGGTTCGAACAATTGAAGGCGCAAGCACCTGCTCAGGTCGGCGGCAAAATGGACGTGTCGGTCGCATCCTCCCGCCTCGGCCGCAAAATCGTCGAGCTTGAGCATGTCGGCCACAGCTTCGGCGGACGGAAATTATTCTCGGACTTCACCTATAAGACGGTGCCCGAGGATCGCGTCGGCATCGTAGGCCGCAACGGCAGCGGCAAATCGACGCTGCTGAAGATTATCGGCGGCCGACTACAGCCGGAAGAAGGCGTTGCGGACATCGGGCCGACGGTCAAGATCGGCTGGTTCTCGCAGGAGCATGAAGAGATGGACGAATCGCTGCGCGTTATCGAGTATATCCGCGAAGGCGCCGAGCAGGTGAAGACGGCCGATGGCAGCAGCGTATCGGCTACGCAGATGCTGGAGCGATTCCTATTCCCGCCGGCGATGCAGTGGACGTATATCAGCCGCCTGTCGGGCGGGGAGAAACGTCGTCTGCAGCTGCTGCGCGTGCTGATGGAAGCGCCGAACGTACTGCTGCTGGACGAGCCTACCAATGATCTCGATATCGCTACATTGTCGGTATTGGAAGACTATCTCGAAGATTTCCCTGGCGTTGTGTTCATCGTATCTCATGACCGGTATTTCCTTGACCGTACGGTGGACCGGCTGTTCGCTTTCGAAGGCAGCACGGAAGTTGCGATTCATACAGGAAACTACACGGAGTACGAAGAACGGACTGGCGGCGGTCGGGACGGAGGCGCGGACGGCGATGCAGCTGGCAAGGCGTCTGGCACTTCGGCGTCTGGCGGCAAACAAGCCGGAGGCAGCAGCGCTGCTGCACCTAGTGCCTCCGCGGACGCAGGATCGGATGGCGGACGTACGAAATCACTGAAGATGTCGTACAAGGATCAGAAGGACTTCGAATCGATCGATGGTTGGATCGAGGAGACGGAGAACGCGTTGGCGGCTGTCGCGCAGCGGATGGACGAATCGGGCAGCGACTCCGTCCTGCTGCAGCAGTTGATCGCGGAGCAGCAGCAGCTGGAGGCGAAGCTCGAAGAGCTGATGGAGCGCTGGACGTACCTCAACGAGCTCGCCGAGCAGATCGAGGCGCAGAAGCGAAAGTAATTTAAGAAACAGAGCCCTCACCAAGTCACGAGGCGACGATGGTGAGGGCTCTGTTATGTTCGTCTACGCTAATTTAACGCTTGCGAAGCTCGAAGATTTCGCACTCGGCGCGCGAGTAGTAGGAGACGTCGCTGACACTTGACTGGATGACGACGGTGTTGTCGTCGAACCGCACAACCACGCCGCCGTTCTCGATCATATGATCGTCCTTGAAGACGCGCAGCTTGAGCTGTTTATCCAGCGCCTCCTGAAAATCGTTGTCCGTGAATAAGCGGCGATTAATCGACATCGGATCAAGCACTCCTAACGAATAAGTATGTTTCAAATCCCGCAGGGATCAATCCCAATTACGGTCCTAGATCCCGCAGGGATCGCTACTAATTGCGCTCCAAGATCCCGCAGGGATCGAACCGCAGGAGCGCCAACAGTAGAGCGTGTCCCAAAAGGGACGAAAGCGAGGATCCGCACATAGTAACGCAGGCGCATCGAATCGTATGCGAACGTTCGAACGTACCTAGTTACAGCTGCACAAGCCGAATCCACCAACCTATCTAGACCAGTCCTGCGGGAGTCCAGAGGGCAGCCGCCCTTGGGGCCCTCCCTCTCGGGAGAGGGAGGGTTTGGGTGGGTGTGGATCCCTGAGGGTTTGGGTGGGTGTGCGTTATAATTAGTATCTTACAGCATAGTCCACAATGTTACGGTCCGGACGACCAGTCTCGATATAACTCTTGAAATTATGAATGAACAGGTCGGCAACGCGTGCGCTGTATTGGTCGGACTGGCCGCCTATGTGCGGAGTAATAATAACATTATCCAGCTTCCACAGCGGATGACCTTCTGGCAGCGGCTCTGGCTCCGTCACATCGATGCCGGCACCGGCAATGACGCCATCGCGGAGCGCAGCGACTAGATCATCGGTCACAACGGAAGGTCCGCGGCCCACGTTCACGAAGAAGGCGGTAGACTTCATCTGCGCGAAGACGGCTGCATTGAACAATCCGTTCGTCTCGTCCGTCAGCGGCAGCAGATTGACGACATAGTCGCTCTCCGCCAGCACATCTCGGAGCCCGGACATATCATACATGCGATCGAAGTGCTCAGCTGGCTTGCCGCTGCGGCGGACACCGAGCGTGGTCATGCCGAATGCGCGGCAGATATGCGCCAGCTCAATACCGATTTCGCCAGCGCCAATGATGCCGATCGTCTTGCCGTGAATCTCGCCGTAGCTGCCTCGCAGCTCCCAGCGGCCTTCGACCTGATTGCGTATCGCGCTATGTACATTGCGTGTAAAAGCAAGCATCAACGCCAGTGTCGTCTCCGACATTTGGTTGGGATGGACGCCGCTTGCGTCCGTCAGGACGACGCCTCTAGCCGCTAATTTATCCAGCGGCAGCTTGTCGACGCCTGCCGACCAGCCTTGCACCCAGCGGAGTTTTGACTCCGGCAGAAGACCGTCTGTTTCTACTGCAGGACTCCAGCCGATTACGATTTCTGCTTCGCGGAACAGGGCGCTGTCCAGATCCTTCACCTTGCCGAAAACAACGTTCCAGCCTGGGGTCGCCTCTCGAATACGTGCTTGCTGCTCGGGTGTATACCCGCCCATAGCGATAATAGTACGACTCATGATGATATCCCTCCATGCTTTAAGAAGTTGTTCAATAATTTTGCTGAAAACCCGACTTTTTGAACACGTACTGTAAGATCGTCTAACTAGTATAACAGAAAATAGATTGCGAAAAATAAGGAGCGTGACGGATATGACGGCAACAGCAGAAGAAGTAGCGCAGTGGATGGTAGATGAACTGAAGAATAAAGGGATTTTGCACCAAGAGGAAGCAACCCGGTATATCGCCAGCCGCTATGGCGAATCGTTCCTCTACGTGAACGATAATGGCAATCTGTCCATCGGCAAAGATGTAAAGAAAGCGTTCCGCAAGCTGCATAAGGGCCGGGCCGCTTGGGAGCGGGACGGGTTCTTCTGGGGCTGGGCTTAAATCATCCATTACAACGACAAGGGCTGTACCTGCGGTGGATTCGTATCCTCCCGAAGGTACAGCCCTTTGCTGTGTACTGCTCATCCGTCACTGCTCATCCGGAAGACCGGTCTGAAATGCGCATAACGCTCGCTGAACGTTGATGCCTGCGATATTACGCTTTCGCAGCGCTGTGCACTTCTTCGAGGTAACGTTCCGCTTCAAGCGCGGCCATGCAGCCGCTGCCTGCAGCCGTAATCGCTTGGCGGTATTTCGTATCTTGCACGTCGCCGCAAGCGAAGACGCCTGGAATGTTCGTCTCCGTCGTACCTGGCTTCACCACGATGTAACCATTCTCGTCTGTCTGGATCTGACCGCCGAGGAAGCCCGTGTTCGGCGTGTGGCCGATCGCCACGAATACGCCGTCTGCCGGGATCACTTCTTCTTGGCCCGTTGCGTTGTTGAGAACTTTCAGACCTGTTACGCCCATGCCGCTAGCGACAACCTCAACCGGCGTGTTATTGAGCGCCCAGCTGATTTTCTCGTTGGAACGAGCGCGGTCCTGCATGATCTTGGAGGCGCGCAGCTCTTCGCGGCGGTGTACGAGCGTAACATCCGTTGCGAAGCGAGTCAGGAAGTGAGCTTCCTCCATAGCGGAGTCGCCGCCGCCGATGACGATAATCTTTTTGCCGCGGAAGAAGAAGCCGTCGCAGGTTGCGCAAGTGCTCACACCGCGTCCAACGTTCGACTGCTCGCCTGGGATGCCGAGATATTTGGCCGAAGCGCCGGTCGATATAATGATCGATTCCGCTTGGTACACTTTGCCGCCTTCAACGTTAATCGTGAAAGGACGCTGGCTGAAGTCGACGCTGTTGACCCAGCCCGTCGTGAACGTAGCGCCGAAGCGCTGCGCTTGTTTGCGCATATTGGACATCAGCTCGGAGCCGAGCACGCCTTCCGGGAAGCCTGGGAAATTCTCGACTTCGGTCGTCGTCGTCAACTGTCCGCCCGGTTGTGGACCTTCGATAACGAGCGGTGCCATATTGGCGCGCGCCAGGTAGATTGCAGCTGTAAGGCCAGCAGGGCCGGTACCGATAATAATGGTTTTGTGCATATAAATGTCCTCCTGAAGTGGAACTGTATTTAAAATGAGTACAGTTGAAGTTGTATTAAGTTTAGATTTATTACAAAGAGTTGTCAATGGATTTTAAGCCTTCTCTAAGGAAGCGGCTGACAGCCCTATGCTATGATAGAGCAAGTGGTCCATAGCGTGCACGGTTATAGGAATGAAGGAGAGAGCTCAGTGGCGAAGATATTAGTAGTGGACGACGACGCGAACATTCGCACCTTATCCAGCGTTTTTCTGAAACGGGAAGGCTTTGATGTGTTGCAGGCAACAGACGGCGAGGATGCGCTGCAGCAGCTGGAATCGGTACGTCCGGATATGGTTATTATGGACATTATGATGCCTCGAATGGACGGCTGGGCATTGTGCGAGACGCTGCGCGATACATATGAGCACGATATTCCGCTGCTGATGCTGACTGCCAAAGGCGAGACGTCGCATAAAGTGCGGGCTTTCGAGCTGGGTGCGGACGACTACTTGGTCAAGCCGTTCGATCCGATTGAGCTGGTCGTCCGCGTGAAGGCGCTGCTGAAGCGTTACCGGATCGTCGCATCGCATCTAGTCGAGGTCGGACGCATTGCGCTCAGCCGGGTGGAATATGACGTGATGGCGCCTGAAGGACGCGTCAAGCTGCCGCCGAAGGAATTCGAGCTCTTATTCAAAATGGCCAGCTATCCGAACAAAACGTTCTCCCGCGAACAGCTCATCGAGCAGCTGTGGGGCGTCGATTATGAGGGAGACGAGCGGACGGTGGACGTCCATGTGAAACGGCTGCGTGAACGGTTCCCAGAGGAAACGTCAGGCTTCCGAATCGTAACGATTCGAGGCTTGGGTTATCGTCTGGAGGTGACAGGGTGATCCGCAGCCTCTATGTTCGCTTGGTCGGGATGTTTCTCGTCGTGGTGCTCGTCAGCATCGCGGCATCATTCCTGCTGACAAGCCAGTCGTTCAAACGGTTCACCCGCACCGAAGTATCCGTTCAGCTAATCAATACGATTGCCGATATTGAGCGTCTATACAATGTGGCGGCACCGCGAGCGCTGCTGCCTTTCTTGTCAGAAACGGCTAGGCTGCAAAATGTGTCCATCGTCGGCGTCAGCGCCGATGGCCGCTGGTTCGGCTTTGGGCAGCATTTTCGCGCGATGGGCAGCCAACTGACGGGGGAGCAGGTGGAGGCGATTTTCAGCGGCCGAACGATTACGGTTACGCTCAAGCAGGATGACGCGACAGGCACGCTTCCGCGAATGGCAGTAGGACAAAGAGCTAGATTCGGGCAACTGGAGCTTGCGATTCTTGTAAGTCCGGATCGCGTTCCGCAGGAGCGCAGCTTCATGCGGACTTCCAATATGCTGCTGCTGACCATGCTGATCGTCGGCAGTCTGCTATTTTTCATCGCTGCGCATTATATGGTTAGCCCGCTCAAGCAATTGACGCGCGCAACCGCGCGCTTGGCGAAGGGGGATTTCTCCGTTCGCGTGAAGATGAACCGGAAGGACGAGCTTGGCAAGCTGGCCGACAGCTTTAACCAAATGGCGGACAGCTTGAGTCGCATCGAGACGATGCGTGCGGATTTCGTGTCCAGCGTATCGCATGAGCTGCAGTCGCCGCTGACGTCGATCGGCGGCTTCGCGGAGGCGCTGCGCAGCATGGAAGTGACAGAGGAAGAGCGCAATCATTACGTTGATATTATTAAGCAGGAGAGCGGCCGGCTGTCGCGGCTCAGCGATGGTCTGCTGCGGCTCGCTTCGCTTGATTCGCAGCATCATCCGTTCCATCCGCAGCCGATTCGGCTGGATCGGCAGCTGCGCGACGTGGTGTTATCGTGCGAGCCGCAATGGGCGGACAAGTCGATTGAGCTGGAGCTGCATTTGCACGAGACGACGATCGATGCCGATCGGGACGGACTTAATCAGGTGTGGCTGAACATTCTTCATAACGCCATTAAGTTTACGCCGGAGGGCGGACGCATTACGATAGGGATGAAGGAATCGGAAGACGGCGGAGCCGTAACGGTACGGGTAAGCGATTCGGGGCCAGGCATATCGGAGGAGGCGCGTTCCCGCGTGTTCGAGCGTTTCTATAAGGCGGATCCATCGCGTGATCGCAGCATCGGCGGCAACGGTCTTGGACTATCGATCGTTAAGCGGATTGTTACGCTTCATGTCGGTACGGTCGAAGCTGAACCGAACGGCGCGGATGGCGGTGCGGTCATCGCCGTAACGCTTCCGACATTGCCGAAGGCGTAGCGGATAGCCCTTGCTGAGGCTAGGTTTATCATTTTCAAGCGGGAAATGGCATACGATTCCCAATATGGCCGTTGAAGAACGAGTCGAGATGAAGAAAGGCGGATGCTGCGCTAATGATGGAGAGAAAACGTGTACGCAAAGCAATCATTCCTGCAGGCGGATTAGGTACGCGATTTTTGCCTGCGACGAAGGCCCAGCCCAAGGAAATGCTTCCGCTGATCGATAAGCCTGCGATCCAGTACATCGTGGAGGAAGCCGTCGCATCCGGCATCGAGAGCATCATGATCGTAAGCGGACGCAACAAACGTGCGATTGAAGACCATTTCGACAAATCAGCAGAGTTGGAGACGGAGCTGGAGGAGCGGGGCAAGGAGGAGCTGCTCGACATGGTTCGCGGCATCTCGAAGCTGGCTAATATTTTCTACGTCCGCCAGCGGGAGCCGCTTGGGCTTGGCCATGCGGTGCTGAGTGCGAAAGCTTTTGCCGAAAATGAACCGATCGCCGTTCTGCTTGGTGACGATATTCTGCTGTCCGATCCGCCATGCTTGAAGCAGATGATAGATGTATATGAACAGACCGGTTCATCCGTCGTTGCCGTTATGGAAGTGCCGATGGATCAGACGCATAAGTATGGCATCGTAGATTTAGAGAGCCCGGGTTATTCGAACCGCATACGCGGCATGGTGGAGAAGCCGGCGCCTGGGGAGGCGCCGTCCAATCTAGCGGTCGTTGGCCGCTACGTGCTGGACCCTGCCATATTCGGTCTGTTAGAGGATGCTAGACCTGGCAAAGGCGGCGAAATCCAACTGACAGACTCGCTTGCGGGGCTGAATCGGTTCTCTCCGATCGAAGCTTTCCCGTTCGTTGGCGTTCGGCACGACATCGGAGATAAGCTTGGCTTCGTGCAGGCGACGATTGATATGGCGCTGAAGCGGCCGGATCTGTCCGATGCGGTGCGTGCCTATATGATGGAGCGGCTGTCCCCTTCACATACCTAGCGGGGGTATGTTAGAATGATCGCGAATAGGTGCAAGGGGGCGGAACGGAATGAACGAGGAAATACGAACGGAACAGGATGAACGGATGGAAAGCGCGGGACCAGGTGCGTCGGCGCATCAGGATGCTTGCTGCACGGTGACGGATGATGCAGTGCGGAAGAGCCATCATTCCGACAAAGTAAAGGGCAGTCTCATCAATCGCTTGAATCGGATTGAAGGACAGATTCGCGGATTGAAGGGTTTGATCGAGAAGGATACGTACTGCGACGATGTCCTTATTCAGATCGCTTCGGTACAATCTGCGCTCAATGGCGTCGGCAAGCTCCTGCTCGAGGAGCATATGCGCAGCTGCGTGGTGGAGCGCCTGCAAGAGGGCGACACGGATGTGATCAACGAATTGCTGACGACGATGAATAAATTGATGAAGTAACCGATAATGCAGCCTCAGCTTGGTAATAATCCAGCTGAGGCTGTTTTTTGCGCTGTGGAATGGTTTTGCCTAGGCTTGAAGATTCAGTGACATTAAAGATTATCTATAAGAGAGGTCTGATCGTTCTTATTTAAATGGGCATCGAATTGTCGGACAAGCATGGATTCACGACGCTTAGAGCGCGGAACGGTAGGCTGGCAGGAGCGCTTATTATCGCGGAGGGTCCATGGGATATTGGCGGTTTTTCCATAAAATTACGAAAATCGCTTGACACAATATAGGGGGTGGGGGTATATAATAGAGGTGTAAGGTATACAGGAGAGGTGATGAGCGATGCAAACGAGCAACCAACGCGACATCGACCAGGCTGCAGTACTTGCTGCTACAGCTTCGGCTGATTTTAATTTAGAGGGTATGACTTGCGCTGCTTGCGCGAACCGAATTGAGAAGGGGCTCGGCAGGCTGCCGGGCGTTGCGAAGGCGACAGTCAATTTCGCAATGGAGACGGCGCATGTCGAGTACAACCCGACGGCGGTATCGCCCAATGATATGGAGCGCAAGGTGACGCAGCTTGGCTACACGGCAGTGCAGAAGTCAGAGGCGGCGCCGCAATCGGGCGCTAAGGATCGGACAACGGCGCAGCGCAATCGGTTGTTCCTGTCGATTATCCTATCGCTGCCGCTGTTATGGACGATGGTGTCGCATTTTGCTTGGCTGGATTGGATCTATCTGCCGGATGTGCTCGCGAATCCGTGGACGCAGCTGGCCCTGGCGACACCGGTGCAGTTCTATATTGGCGGACCGTTCTACATCGGTGCTTTCAAGGCGCTGCGCAATCGGAGTGCAAACATGGATGTGCTCGTTGCGCTCGGTACATCCGCTGCCTACTTCTACAGTCTATACGAGACGATCAAGTGGCAAAATGCTGGCGGGGCAGCGATGCATGGACACGGCGGGATGATGGAGGGGCCGCAGCTGTACTTCGAGACGAGTGCAATCCTCATTACGCTCGTCATCATGGGTAAGCTGTTCGAGGCTCGGGCGAAAGGACGGTCATCGCAAGCCATTCAATCGCTTATGAAGCTGCAAGCGAAGACGGCGACGGTGCTGCAGGATGGCGAAGAGCATGTACTGCCGATTGAGCAGGTGTCAGTCGGCGATGTGCTGCTCGTGAAGCCTGGCGATTCGATTCCGGTTGACGGCGTTGTGCTGGATGGCCGCTCATCCGTTGATGAGTCGATGCTTACGGGCGAGAGTATGCCAGTGGATGTCAGTGTCGGCGACCGCGTCATCGGCGCTTCGCTTAACCGCAATGGCATGCTGAAGATTCGCGCAGAGAAGGTTGGCGCGGATACGGCGCTCGCTCAGATTATTAAAGTCGTAGAGGATGCGCAAAGCTCGAAGGCGCCGATTCAACGGCTGGCGGATGTCATCTCAGGCGTGTTCGTCCCAATTGTTGTTGCGATCGCGGCGTTGACTTCGGTTATCTGGTTCGTCTGGATTGAACCGGGCCATACAGCGAAGGCGCTTGAAATTGCGATTGCCGTACTCGTCATTGCCTGCCCTTGTGCGCTCGGGCTGGCTACGCCGACTTCCGTCATGGCGGGATCGGGCCGCGCTGCAGAGCTTGGCGTGTTGTTCAAGGGCGGCGAGCATCTCGAGCAGACGCATCGGATCGACACGGTCGTGCTTGATAAAACAGGTACGGTTACGAACGGGAAGCCGCAGCTGACCGACGTTGTCGCTGAGCATCCGAATGTGCTGCTGCGGCTCGTAGGCGCGGCGGAACGCTTGTCCGAGCATCCGGTTGCGGAGGCGATTGCAGCAGGCGCGAAGGCGCGCGGATTGATGCTGCCTGAGGCAGAACAGTTCGAGGCGCTTCCAGGCTTCGGCATTCAGGCGGTCGTCGAAGGCCATGAGCTGCTCGTTGGAGCGCGCCGTCTGCTGGAACGCTTCGATGTCGATCTGACGACAGCGGATTCGTCGGCCGAGTCATCGCTTGAAGCGCAAGGGAAGACCGTTATGCTGGCTGCTGTCGATGGCAGATTCGCTGGGCTCATCGCGGTGGCGGATACGGTGAAGGAATCGTCGCGTGAAGCGGTTTTACGGCTTCGTTCATTGGGCATACAGGTAAGGATGGCTACGGGTGATAATGAACGAACGGCGGCTGCGATTGCGCAGCAGGTTGGCATTGAGCATGTGATCGCCGGGGTGCTGCCTGAGCAGAAGGCGGCCGAGATTCAGCGGCTGCAGCAGCTAGGGCACAAGGTCGCCATGGTTGGCGATGGCATTAACGATGCGCCTGCGCTTGCAGCGGCTGATGTCGGGATCGCAATCGGCACAGGAACCGATGTGGCGGTTGAGACGTCGGATGTGGCGCTTATGCGCGGCGATCTGAACGGGATCGCCGATGCGATCGAGTTGAGCCGGGCAACGATGCGCAACATTCGGCAGAACTTGTTCTGGGCGCTCGCCTACAACGCGATCGGCATTCCGATTGCTGCTGCTGGTCTCTTGGCGCCTTGGGTCGCCGGCGCCGCAATGGCGGCAAGTTCCGTATCGGTCGTTCTGAATGCGCTGAGGCTGCAGCGGCTCCGTCTTCGTCAGCCATCATGACGATAACTACCTGGAGCTGATGAACCAATGAAACAAACGATAAAGCTGCTGCTGCTTGCGGTTGTCTTGGCCGGTACGTTGTCCGCCTGCGACCGCGAGATCGATAGGGCGGCATCAAGCGTTACCCCGACGAACGCTGATCAAGCGATGGATGATGATAGTAGCGACAGCACGGATTCGCCGACAGGGGTAGAGCTTGGGACGCCGCCTTTGCCCTCGCATTCGCACGGTAACGAAGCAGCGACCTCAGATGAGATCATGGAACATGATCATGCTGGGATGAGCAGCGATTCGCATGCATCTCACGATGGTATGGAATTGTCCGCGAGCGAAGAAGACGGGGATGTGCAGGTGGTGCTTGCACCGGAAGCGGGGGCGCTTATGGCCGGAGAGGATGCAGAGCTAACGATTCGGATACTCGGCGAGGATGGCGAGCCGATTACGAAGTTTGCGCTTAGCCACGAGAAGCTGCTCCATCTTATTATCGTAAGCGAGGATATGCAGCAGTTCCGGCACATTCATCCAGGCTATGACGGCGAAGGCGTATTCCGCGTCATGACTCAGTTCACGTCGGGCGGACGCTACAAGTGGTTCGCGGACTTCGTTCCCGATGGCGGCCATAGCATGACGCGCGCCGGTTGGCTGACAATAGGCGGCAAACCCACTTATGATTTACCTGCTCCTCAGCCTGATGCCAGCCTCGTACAGAAGGTGGACGGCATTGAAATCGCACTCGCCGTCAGCGAAGCGGAGGCGGGCGAGAATGCAACGCTCACCTACACCTTCCGAGATGCGAAGACGGGCAAAGAGCTGACGGATATGGAGAACTATTTGGGAGCGGCGGGGCATGTCGTTATTTTGTCCAAGGATATGGAGACGTATCTGCATGTTCATCCGAAGGAGCATAATAGCGGCAGTTCATCCGCATCGTTCACGACTGTATTCCCGGCAGATGGCATCTACAAGGTATGGGGACAGTTCCAGCGGGAAGGCCGCGTTGTCACCGTGCCATTCGTCATCCAGGTCGAATGAGTCATGGACGAGTGAGAGGTTAGCGTAAGATACTATAGTGGGATCATCATGGAAGGGGAGATTCGAATGTCAGTTCAACAAACGGTATTGAAAGTATCCGGTATGTCTTGTGGTCATTGTGTCAAAGCGGTGGAGGACGCGCTTCGTCCGCTTGGTGCGAAAGGTGAAGTAAGCTTGGCGGAGGGCACAGTCAACGTGACTTTCGATCCGGGCAGCGTAACATTGGACCAGATCCGCGATGCAATCGAGGATCAAGGATACGACGTAGCGAAGTAAGTTTAATTGTAACTTCGTAATAGCAGCACTAGTAATAGCCTTAGTTGTGAGCCAAGCTCGCGGCTAAGGCTTTTATTTGAATATCAAGGGGAGCAGTGGGGAATGAAAATCTATGAATCTAGCAAGGTGCCGGACGGGATGTTCACACGATCGCAGCTGCGCAAAATGGGATTAAAGCCAGTGTCGCGCCATACCGCATACGTCGTCTTCCTGCCTCATCAGAGGCGATACAAGCTCTACACGCTGGAGCATGCGCGCCCGATAGACCCTGCGGCAGGGTATTCGATCCTGGCGGCGGATGACTCGGAGGATGCGAGAAGAAGGTTCGATGACATTAGGAAGCGTGTCGCCGACAAAAGACAGTCTACCGTTCAGCACTAACGGTTCTGATATCGGCTATAGAGCTGTTCTGGTGCCATAGAAAATTGTAACGGTTGTACTAGTGCTTATTAACTCCGATTAATACAAGAAACCGCACATTTCCCCAGCAATAGTCTTACTGGCAACCGTAAGATGAAGAAATAGGTGGTTTGCAATTGATTTAACCTCTGCAGCAACCGCTGCGTGTTGTTGAAGTGACTCGATTAGCCTACGGCAGAGTCCTTACACCAGTTTCCTCTACTTGTCCAACCCCTATCGCAAGGTGCAGAAGTGCACCTAACAGTCCAGCCGAGCGCATTTCGGTGCTGCGAAGGTGCAGAAGTGCACCTAACAGTCCAGCCGAGCGCATTTCGGTGCCACGAAGGTGCAGAAATGCACCTAGCAGGCAGTCGGGCGCATCTTGGAGTCGCAAAGGTGCAGATATGCACCTAACTGGCCCTCCGTGCGAAACTCAGCGCAATCCAGCGCAACCCAGCGCAACCCACGAGCCTTCCACGCCGCCCTGAGTTTACCGAAAACACAATCTCCCATCTATTTTCAGGAAAACGATACGCTAATGTACGTACAAGTTGAGCTTATGTTATACTGTTAAGCATACAACTTTACTTTAGATGAGGTGTGTCGTGAAGGATCAGCAGACGCCTAAATATATACAATTAAAGCAGGAGATATTGTCTTGGATTGTAACGGCGCAATTCAAGCCGCACGACCGGCTGCCTTCGGAGAACGAGATTGCCCGGCGCTTCAAGATGAGCCGTCAGACGGTACGCCAGGCGCTCGGCGATCTGGAGCAGGACGGCTGGCTCTACCGGACGCAGGGCAAAGGGACGTTCGTCGCCGAATCCCAGACGGCAGTGGATCGCAAGTCTTCGCCGATCGGCATGACGATCGGCATGATTACGACGCATATCTCCGACTATATATTCCCGACGATCGTCCGCGGTGTCGAGTCGTCATTGCGCGAGCGTGGGGCACGGATGCTGCTCGCCAGCACGGACAACGAGAAGTCGAAGGAGCGCGACAGTCTGGAGTCGATGCTGCATGAACCGCTTGCTGGACTCATCATCGAGCCGACGAAGAGTGCCGAAGGCAATCCGAATTTCGATTTCTTCCTCGCGCTTGATGCGCGGCAAATCCCGTACGTCATGCTGAACGAACGGTACACCGATGTCGACGCGCCATGCCTGAAGGTAGACGACGAGCTTGGCGGCTATCGGGCTGCGGATTATTTGCTGCGAATGGGACATGAACGGATCGCCGGCTTCTTCAAGACGGATGACTACCAAGGCGTACATCGGATGCGCGGCTTCCTGCGGGCATTCCGCGAGCGGAAGCAGCCCGTTGCTGCCGATTGGGTCGTCCGCTATTCGTCCGAAGAGAAGACAAGCCGTCCGCTTGAAGCGCTGGAGCGCATGCTGGAGCGGGAGGCGGAGGAACGGCCGACGGCGATTTTTTGCTACAATGATGAGTTGGCTGTACGGATGCTCGATATCATTAGACGGCGCGGTCTGTCCGTACCGGACGATCTATCGATGATCGGCTTCGACGATTCGAATCTGGCGGTCGCAACGGAAGTGAAGCTGACGACGATTGTACACCCGAAGACGAGCATGGGAGCAGACGCTGTGGAGCTGCTGATGAAGCTCATAACGCAGCGGACACCACGCGGTTCTTGGAAGGATGTCGTCTATGAGCCGACGCTTGTAGAACGGGAATCGGTGAAGGATCTGAAGGAAAAAAACGCGTGACATGCTTGTACGTACAACCTATAATAAATTCATGCAATTACAGTGGGATGTCCGTATAAGTTCATAAACTCGAGTTCAAATGACATCCAAGTCAAGCAATTGATAGGCATGAGAGGAGTGCTTCATTCATGTTGGAATCGTTGAAACAAGCCGTATGGGAAGCGAATATGGAGCTGCCCAAATACGGTCTGGTTACGTTTACGTGGGGTAACGTCAGCGGCATCGACCGCGAGAGCGGTCTGGTCGTTATTAAGCCAAGCGGCGTACCTTATGAAGAAATGCGTCCTGAACATATGGTCGTTGTCGACCTCGACGGCAATGTAGTAGAAGGCAACCTTCGCCCATCGTCCGACACGCCAACACACGTTGTGCTGTACAAAGCGTTCCCGACAATCGGCGGCGTTGTACACACGCACTCGCCATGGGCAACGAGCTGGTCGCAAGCAGGCCGTTCCCTGCCGGCGCTCGGAACAACGCACGGCGACTACTTCTACGGTGAAGTGCCTTGCACGCGTCCGATGACGGAAGCTGAGATTCAAGGTGCTTACGAGCTGGAGACGGGTAACGTTATCGTGGAAACGTTCGAGAAACGCGGCATCGATCCTGCGCAAGTGCCGTCCGTATTCGTATTCAGCCATGCGCCATTCTGCTGGGGCAAGGATCCGCACAACGCCGTGCATAATGCCGTTGTACTCGAAGAGTGCGCGAAGATGGCCGTTCATACGTATGCGCTCAACCCTAACACGCAGCCAATGGATCAGAATCTGCTGGACCGCCACTACCTGCGCAAACATGGCGCTAACGCTTATTACGGACAGAAGTAATTCGCCTGTCGTGCAAGCAATGCAGTGCGCCTTTATGCGCGATGAAGCATTCATCATCGCACCTAGAGTGAGGCTAACGGGGCGGCGCGCCCCGGCGGGCTTATGTGCCCGTGAAGCGCAATGGCTTATTTGGCGCGGTCCTGCGGGATCGCGCCTTTTTTTATAACAGAAGAAGCCGTTTGTCTATAGAGCTTGCATAAGGTTGATTAGACGGATGGATCCGCTCAGTTCGAGCAAGAGCTCTCTGGTATATTAAGGGAGGCGGAGATGACGGCGATCGCCTATTTGCAGCATTATTCGATAGCAGACGTGTTGAATCGGATCGAAATCGTTAAGCTGTAAATTTTTTGACAGAATTAAAGGTTGTTCAGCCTTCTTTGCTCGGATTATAATGTGTTTAAATGCAATTTGTTGACCGGTGTATGTTGTCCATTCGTTAGCTGTCGAGAGCGCTCGACGGCTATTTTTATTCAATCAGCCGGTTCACCTTGGGACTATCCTCACGTTGGATATGGCTATTAATTGTTTTACAATGAAGAGTGCTTGATTTGAGAGGACAAGTAGATTCGCTGGAATCTTCATATATAGGGGTGAATCATCATGTATTGTACCTACTGCGGAAAACAGAACCATCAGCCGGATGGCCGATTTTGCAGCTATTGCGGCAAAATGCTAGCATCTGATCCGCTGCTAGAGGAGGAAGGGGAGCAGGAGGCTGCGGCGGCGGGCGTTCGAATGGAAGAGTCGTTGCCGCATTTTGCCGAGCAGCTGGCCGCATCGTTATCGCATACCGTTCGCAGCGAACCGGATAACGAAGCGTTCGATGAGCTGGAGACCGTGCTGCTGCATGTAGATGATGAAGAGGAGCAGGCAGAGGTGCTATCCCGAGGCAGAGGCGGGATTCGTATTTATACTTGGCTCGTTCCGGTGCTGCTTGCAATGCTCGTAGGTGCCGGCGTCTACGGCTATTATTCCTATGAATTGCTGCAAAATGAGCGTGTGACGAGCTGGCAGAATGAAGCGAAGCGGCAAGCGCTTCACGGCAGCTATGAACAGTCCGCTCAACTGTTGGACAAGGCGATCTCGGCTCGTCCGAAGCTTGCAGCGCTGCAGGCCGATCGTGCGATTGTGCAGGAGGCTGCGGATATGGCGCGCAAGCTCTCGAGTGCCGAGAATATGCTCAAGGACAATAAGCTGGATGAGACGAATCAACTTCTCGCTGAGGTGAGCCAGACGCTTAACAAGCGTGAAGAAGAGCTGTTCGAGCCGCTGCGCTCCAGCTTGAAGGAGCAGCAGGCGGAGCTGACGGTTCAGCAGATCAAATCCGAGCTGGATCAAATTGATTCCGTTAAGGAGCTTATCTCGAAGCTGCGAGTTGCGGATGGCCTTGCCAATGAGGAGTCAGCCGCGGTGCATGAGCAGATTGTGGCGCGAATCGGCGAGCTATCGATCCAAGAAGGCGAACGGCTGCTCGAACGGAAGAGCTTTAATGATGCAGCCTCGGCTGTAGATATCGGGTTGGAGTACGACAGCGGCAATGAGAAGCTGCAATCGCTCAAGGATAAGATCGCTTCAGATAAGAAGGCATACGAGGAAGCGGAACAGAATCGCATCAAGCTGGCGCAGCAGAAGGCGGCAGAGGAAGACTTGAAGAATCGGACGGCGGCGGTGGAAGTAGAGGGACTTACTTCGACTCTCGATGAGAATGGTGATGTCCATATTCACGCAAAGCTGCGCAACATAGCGACGAAGACGATTTATTCGGTATATGTGGAATATACGCTGCTCGATGAAGCTGGGTCTGTCATCAACACGGGTACGATTTACGCGACTCCGGATCAAGTGGAGCCGGGAGAGACGGCTGTCGTCGATGACATTTATTATAACGCTTATCAGAAAGCACAGGTGCGAATCGACCGTGCTGGCTGGTTCTTGGAATAAGGTGAGGTCTGCATATGAATCGAAATGGATGGATTTGTTTGATCGCTAGCCTGCTCGTGCTGATCGGCGGAACGATCGGTGCCTTGGCGATTCATAACGACGTGCCCAAGCGGTTGACGAACAGTCCGCTGTTGGCGCAGCCGACCGTGGATGAATCGAAGACAGCGGCAGCGGATAAGACGCTGAAGGATATTATTTTTGCAACGCAGAAGCTGGTTGTCATGATTGAGACGGACAATGGCTTAATCGGATCAGGTTTTCTCTACAACGATCAAGGCGATCTGATTACGAATGGTCATGTCGTCATTGGGGCGCATAAAGTCAAAGTGAGAACGGCCGATGCAAGGGAACTGGATGGTACCGTCATTGGCATCGGCACCGATGTGGACGTCGCTGTCGTTCGAGTGCCGGAATTGGCGGGGACATCGCCGCTAGAGCTGGAGACCGAGCATATGGGCGAGATCGGGGACGAAGTGATCGCCATCGGCAGCCCGCTTGGTTATCAGAATACGGTCACGACTGGCATTATTAGCGGTGTCGGGCGAGAGCTTGATATCGAGCCGTATTCCTACAAAGATATGTATCAAATTTCGGCGCCGATCGCGCACGGTAACAGCGGCGGTCCATTAGTGGATCGTGAGACGGGAGCGGTAATCGGCATCAACTCGGCAGGTGCGGAGCAGGGGGCGATCGGCTTCAGCATCCCGATCGGGCAGGTGCTGTCGCTTGCTGAAGGCTGGTCGGCTTCGCCGATGACGAAGCTGCCGGACAATCTCGCGATGGACTCCGACATTTTCCAAGAAGGAGAAGTGGGCGACGTCACATTCGAGGATATGGCTTCGTATCTTGTGACGCATTTCTACGATAGTCTCAACAGCGGTGACTATGTTTATGCTTATTCGTTGATCGGAAGCACGTGGACCGCATCCACTTCGTATGACACGTTCCGCGAGGGCTATCTCGGAACCCGAAATATATCGATTGACGATCTGAGCGTTGAGGTGCAGGAGGATGAACGAGCGGTCGTCACGGCGAACATTACCGCGCAGGAGCGGGTGGATGGCGCATTCGTCGACACGCCTTATAAAGTCGTTTATACGGTCGGTTATGAGAATGACCAGCTGAAGCTGTTGAGCGGCAAAGGTCAGCGTATCGTGACTCAATAGCAAATAGTGGGCTGTCTCCGCGTGTCCGCGCGGTAGACAGCCCTTTCTTTATAAATCCAAGCGATTAAAGGGAGCGGCGGGTTAGGTCGACCCGAAGCTCTTGAATGGCACGGTCGAGACGCTCTTGGAGCTCGTCGTTCAGTTCGAATGCGATGTCATCGCCTTGGCCGGTGCGCGTAACTTGCGAGTCCGTTGCGTAGATGCTGCTGATGTAGTGGCGGGCGCCGAGCGAAGCGAGTACAGGCTTAAGCGAATAGTCGATGGACAACAGGTGTGCAATGGTGCCGCCGATGAAGATCGGAGCGACGATTTTGTTATCGAGACCTTTCTGGGGGAGCAGGTCAAGATAAGTCTTGAGGATGCCGCTGTAGGAAGCCTTGTAGACTGGGCTGGCGATGATAACAGCATCTGCTGCCTCGACGAGTGCATTCGCCGCAGCGATCGCCGGGCTGTCGAAGCGGGCGAAGATGAGATCTTCTGCCGGAATCGAGGTGACTTGCAACGTGGATAATTCATAGCCTTGTTCACGAATTTGCTGCTCGACATAGTTCGTTACACCAAGCAGTCTAGACGACTGGTTCGGTGTGGCGATAATAGATACAATATTGGCCATCTGATTCCATCTCCTAAACGTCAATTGTTAAAATCATAGTAATTCGATAGACTTAATACCAATTATAACATATGGGGGAATATCTTTCGAGATCTTTTCACTCAGGCGACTGTGTTTTGAGTTCGCTTTTTAACATCAATAACCTTTTATTTCATCGATATACTCGCAATCCTATTCTTTCTTATGTGGTAACGCAAAGACTCTGCTCGCCGTTCGAGGAACGACTAGCAGAGTCTTTTGCAGTTATTTCATTTTATTGTGAACGCAACATGGCTTAATCGACACCGTTCAAGTCGTCTTCGTCGATGTAGTTGCGTTCTTCCTCGTATTGCACGGTTCCTTGATTGTAATATTCCTCGTCGTCCCGTAAAGGTCGGAAAAACAATTGAAGCTCCAGCGAGTCACCTGGCTGCAGCGGTGCATTAAGCAGCGTGGACGGGATTGGACGACCGTTCAGAGACAGCACGAATGTGATGCCATCCGTAATTGGTATGCCGCCAACCGAAATGATTTGACCATTAAAGCCGATGACAACGACTCCCGTGTTCCGCAGCGCCTGTGCAATCGTGATACCCGGATAGAAAGCGAATGTGTACACCTGTGTAATATTCGGGAATACGCTGCCGCCATTAATGAGTACCGTTATGGCCGGTGTCGGTATAGGTACCGGCACAGGTCCTGGGCCAGGAATCGGTATTGGAATCGGTATCGGAATCGGGAACGGTGGTCTAGGTGGCGGGAACGGTGGCGGGAATGGTGGCGGGAACGGTGGTCTAGGTGGCGGGAATGGTGGCGGGAACGGTGGCCTAGGTGGCGGGAATGGCGGCGGGAACGGCGGTCTAGGCGGCGGGAACGGTCCTGGCGGTCCTGGCGGAAACGGCCCCGGCGGGAACGGCCCTGGCGGTCCTGGCGGTCCTGGCGGAAACGGCCCCGGTGGGAACGGCCCTGGCGGTCCTGGCGGTCCTGGCGGGAATGGTCCCGGCGGGAACGGTCCAGGCGGTCTTGGCGGAGGTCCCGGTGGTCCTGGCGGTCCAGGAGGCCCGGGAGGTCCCGGTGGACCAGGCGGACGCGGCGGCGGCCCCGGCGGTCTTGGCGGCGGTCCAGGGAACAATCCGCGCGGATCGTAATAATACGCGGCGTCGCTATCGGTCTGCGGCACTTGATAATCCGCGGCCTGCGCATATGGATCGTATCCCTGTCCATAGTAGCTATCGTACCCGTATGGATAGCCATAAGGGTAGTAGCCGTAATAGTTCGGATACATCGGTTTTTCCGCCTCCTTTGTGCTAAGCGCCTATTTACTTGTTAAATGTATGCTTGGATAGCGTGTACTCTTGCCTAGGGAATAGGAACAATCCATATCGATTTTGAATAGCTTCGCAAAATGCAAAAACGCCGCATCCATATAGGATGCGGCGCATATGCCCATAGAGGGCTTGTCCAGCTTATTTCGCTGCAGCCTCGTAGCGGTCTGCAACAGCTGCCCAGTTTACAACGTTCCAGAACGCTGCGATGTAGTCAGGGCGTTTGTTCTGGTAGTTCAGGTAGTAAGCATGCTCCCAAACGTCCAGACCAAGAAGCGGCGTGTCGCCTTCCATGATTGGGCTGTCTTGGTTAGGCAGGCTGTATACTTTCAGTTTGCCGTCTTGGCCAAGAGCAAGCCAAGCCCAGCCGGAACCGAAGCGCGTTGCAGCTGCTTTAGCGAAGTCTTCTTTGAATTTATCAAAGCCGCCCAGTTCGTTAGCGATTGCGTCCGCCAATTTACCGGATGGAGCGCCGCCAGCGTTAGGACCGATCGTTTCCCAGAAGAGGGAGTGGTTAGCGTGGCCGCCGCCGTTGTTGCGAACAGCCGTGCGGATTGCTTCCGGAACGCTGTTCAGGTCAGCGATCAGATCTTCGATCGATTTGCTTTGCAGCTCAGGAGCGGACTCCAGTGCAGCGTTCAGGTTCGTTACGTAAGCGTTGTGGTGACGATCGTGGTGAATCATCATCGTCGTTTCATCGATATGCGGTTCGAGCGCATTGTTAGCATAAGGCAAAGCAGGTAGTTGGTGAGCCATTGTTATACCTCCCAAAATTAGGTGTTGATTCAGGTACAATTATCCCTTATTCGCTTGGATAAATCAACATTGTTGTTGCGAAAGTCGAATCATGCATAACGAAGATAGGATGGTCGCAATTGGTGCCATTTATGTACGAAAAGGGCTGTAAATCGCAGAAATGATGACGAAACCTGATGAAAACGCTTAAATTTAAGCGCTTTCATCCATAAACGGTCGATTTCTTTAAGTTTTTAAAGAATTTTTAAAGTTTTAGCAGGAATTTAAATAGATTTGTCGTATTTTATTCATAAAGGCTTGAATAATCTATGACATCGACTGAGGAGTTGTAACCATCACATGTACGTTCGTTCCTTTCAACTGTCTGACTATGTTCCGGTAACCGAATTGCTTGGTACCGTACTATCGGACGATTGCTACGAACAGACAATGTTAGCTTTCGGGCGGCAGTTGTCATGGGATAGCGATCTTGTGCTTGTTGCTGTTGAAGAAGGTGAAATCGTCGGCATGATCATCGGCACAATCGACAATAATAAAGGTTATTATTATCGAGTAGCCGTTCTGCCGGAGTACCAACGTCAAGGAATCGGTCAATCGCTGATTCACGGATTGAAGCAACGTTTTGAGCATCGACATGTGACAAAGATTATGGTTACGGCCGACGAGCATAATGAGAAGGTGCTGCCGTTGTACGAGAAGCTTGGTTATGCGGCAACTGATTTTTTCCGCTCGTTCCAAAAGCTAAGCATCGTTGCAGGCTGAGGCTGGCCACGCCTTTGAAGGTATGAATTATTCGAGACGGGTGGTCTCGATCATTGAAAGCATATTCGGCATGCCATTGCAATTGGCGGCTGGATATGCTTTTCTTATACTAATAGAAGTGGGTAAGTCATTAACGAGGAATACGAAGATGAGCGTTCGCTCAAGGGACGGTGACAGCCGTTTCACCTTGCCGATAAGAATGTGTTCTTTCCTATAGACTCGGAAGTTCATCCATTCTTATTTGGTTACAATGAATGTAAAACAGGTGACGCCATGAATAACTACATGCCTTGCATGATCAAGAGCTTCAAGCATAACGGTCGGTTGCACCGGTTCTGGCATCGCAATTGGCTTGTTCCGCAAGAGCGGCTTGCCAAGGTGCATGCCGAGCAATCCATGCATGTGCTTATTAATCGGCAGACGCCGATTCAAGAAGCGGACGGCAAGCTTTGGACAAGCCGTGTACCGGCGGTTTCGTTCTTTATGCCGGGACAATGGTATAACGTCGTAGCGCTGCTGGAGGATGGCGGTATCCGTTATTATTGTAATGTCGCTTCTCCCATGATGCAGAACGAGGACGTATTTACGTATATCGATTATGACCTAGACGTCATTCGGACGGCAGACGGCGGCATTCATGTCGTCGATCGGGATGAATATGAGCGGCATAAGCAAATGTATCATTATCCGGATATCGTCCTCGATAAGGTCGAGCAGGGGCTGCAAAGCCTGCTTCGTCGCGCGAAGTCGGCGGATGCGCCGTTCGACGATCATCTTGTGTACCAATATTATGAGGATTGGCAGCGGGAAGCGGCGGAGATGGAGTTTACGGAGTTATAGCAGGCGAAGCTGATGCTTACGATGCAAGGTTTTGGGAGAAGATCACTCCCAAAACCTAAGTTAATGCTTACGAAGTAACTTTTGAAGGAAAAACCGCCTTCAAAAGTTGAGCCTATGCTTACGATGCAATGAATTTAGGGGAACAGCACCCCTAAATTCATAAGCCTATCCTTACGAAGTAACTTTTGAAGGAAAACCGCCTTCAAAAGTTGAGCCTATGCTTACGATGCAATGAATTTAGGGGAATAGCACCCCTAAATTCATTTTAGGAGCTGAAATCATGCCCGATCTGGAGCCTGAAGCGACCGCAGAACTGCAAGATGTGCAGCGGTTTTCGATCCAATGGATGGGATGGATCAAGACCATTTCGATAGCCCTTACGATCGTGCTGCTGCTCCATGCGTTTGTGTTCCATCTGTCGAAGGTGGAGGGTCACTCCATGGAGCCAACGCTGCATGACCACGATTGGCTGTATGTGAATAAGTTCGTTTATTTATTGGGAGATCCGGCAGTCGGCGATATTGTGATTCTGGAGGACCCATCGGATAATCCCGAGAAGAAGCTGCTCGTTAAGCGGGTTGTTGGCGTGCCAGGCGATCGGATCGAAATCCGCAATCGCGTGCTGTACCGCAATGGCGAGCAAGTGGATGAGTCGACTTATACCGACACGGATATCGATGATTTGGATTTTGGACCTTATGAGGTGCCTGAGGACTTTTATTTCGTGATGGGCGATAACCGCCATGCTAGAGCAAGCAGAGACAGCCGTTCGTTCGGACCGGTCATTCGGGACCGGATTAGCGGTCGGGTCGATTGGATCGTCTGGCCGACAGGGGACCTTGGGTCGTTGTAGGAGCGGATGAGGATGAAAGAGATATCGGTGTATACAGATGGTGCCTGTTCGGGTAACCCGGGTCCGGGTGGCTGGGGTGCCGTTTTGTTTTTTGGGCCGCACAAGAAAGAGGCCTCAGGCGGTACGAAGCATACGACCAACAACCGGATGGAAATTCAAGCTGTAATTGAAGCGCTGCAGCTGCTCAAGGAACCGTGCCAAGTTGCTGTATACAGCGATTCGGCATATGTCGTGAACTGCTTTCAGAACAACTGGATTCGCGGTTGGCTGCGCAACGGCTGGAAGAACAGCAAGGGACAACCGGTAGAGAACCAGGATCTATGGCAGAAGTTATGGGGACTTATGCAAATTCATCGTGTAACGTACATCAAAGTTAAAGGGCACAGCGATAACGAGTGGAATAACCGCTGCGACGAGCTGGCGCGGAAAGCAATCAAGCGGCTCTAGCAGCAGGGCATAGCGATAGGGGGGAGGACTAGTGATGGACCATCCGCAGCAGGGGGATGAGCAACAGCAGATAGACATAGACACGGCGGATTGGACAGGCTTCGATTGGCTGGCCCTGAAAGCAGATCTTAAGACGGCTGCTCCATCCCTAGGCATCGACGATATCGGTATTGCTTCGGCGGATCCATTCACGGAGCTGAAGGAGCGTCTGCTTCGGCATCGGGAAGAGGGAAGGGAGTCAGGCTTCGAAGAGCCTGATTTAGAACGCAGAACGAATCCTTCTCTGTTGTTTGATCGTCCAGCATCCATCATTTCAATCGCTGTCGCCTATCCTTCGAAGCTGCCGGATCCGCCGAAGTCCGAACCTGGGGCGAGGAGGGGCATCTTCGCTCGTGCATCATGGGGCCTCGATTATCATAGTGCTCTAAGGGATCGACTCGCTCGGTTGGAGAAGTGGCTCGAAGAACGCGTGCCAGGTGTTCGTGCCATGAGCATGGTCGATACGGGGGCGTTGTCGGATCGTGCGGTAGCAGAGCGCGCTGGCATCGGATGGAGTGCGAAGAATTGCTCGATCATTTCGCCGAAGCTGGGCTCGTGGATTTATCTCGGCGAGATGATTACGAATTTGCCGCTGCCGCCGGATACGCCGCTTGAAGATCAATGCGGTTCGTGCACCAAATGTATCGATGCATGCCCAACTGGCGCGCTTGTAGGGCCGGGACAGCTTGATTCGAACAAATGCGTCTCGTTCCTCACGCAGACGAAGACCATGTTATCCGATACGTACATGCGCAAAATCGGCAATCGGCTCTATGGCTGCGATACGTGCCAGATCGTATGTCCCGCGAATAAGGGCAAGAACTGGACGCATCATCCCGAGCTGCAGCCGGATCCGGAGATCGCCAAGCCGCTCCTGCTGCCGCTTCTGACGATCGGTAACCGGGAGTTCAAGGAGACGTTTGGTTCCGCTTCGGGCGCATGGCGCGGGAAGAAGCCGATTCAGCGCAACGCGATCATCGCGCTCGGCAATTTTCGAGAAAAATCAGCCGTTCCTGCGCTTATCGAAGTGCTGCGGACGGACCCGCGTCATGAGTTGCGCGGCACTGCCGCATGGTCGCTTGGTATGATCGGAGGAGACGAGGCGGCAGAAGCGCTTCGCATTGCGCATGCGACAGAGACGAATGAAGAAGCATCCGCGGCGATTGCCCGGGCAATGACCGCGCTTTCAACGGAGCGGGAACCTTCGGGAGAGCTGCAGTAAAATGACGATTTTGCAGGAAAAATCATCGTTTGCGCTCTATTTGCGATCATGCTATCATTAAGGGCAATATGCCTATATACGCACCATTCTGCAAGATTTGCGTAAGAGGTCGTTCTATAGGAGATCGAATTGGATAAGGACAGGTGACTTTGACATGTGGTATGCCATTACAGCCATTGTGGCTTTGATTGTCGGCGGTGCCGGCGGTTTCTTTGCAGGCGTATTCTACCTGCGCAAACAGCTCGAGAAGATGCAGAGCGATCCAGAGATGCTAACCAAGATGGCGAAGCAAATGGGCTATAACTTGAACGGCCAACAAATGAAAAAAGCACAACAAATGATGCGCAATCAGAAGTTCAAACGATAAGAAACAGCAGTTACGTTTCTGCGCGTCCGGAAGGAGGAAATCGGATGGCGGGCAAGAAAGATTACGTCAATTCTATGGTTACGAGCAATCGCGACCAGATCGAATATCATGTACGCGAGATATTGAAGCTGATCGGGGAAGACGTCGAACGCGAAGGATTGCTGGAGACACCGGCTCGAGTCGCTCGCATGTACGAAGAGATTTTTGCAGGATACGAGGTTGATCCTCGCGAGGTACTAGGCGTAACGTTCGACGAGCAGCATGAAGAGCTGGTCATCGTGAAGGATATTGTCTACTACAGCCAATGCGAGCACCATATGGCGCCGTTCTTCGGCAAGGTGCATATCGGTTATATTCCAAGCGGCAAAATCGTCGGACTCAGCAAGCTCGCTCGCCTCGTAGAGGCAGTCAGCCGCAAACTGCAGGTGCAGGAGCGGATTACGTCGCAAATCGCTGACATCCTGATGGAAGAGCTGAAGCCGCATGGCGTCATGGTTGTGGTCGATGGCGAGCATCTGTGCATGTGCGCGCGCGGCGTGAAGAAGACGGGCAGCAAGACGGTAACGTCTGCTGTGCGCGGCCAATTCCACGGCAATGCTGCGGCACGTGCGGAGTTTATGGCACTGATTAAGGACTAACGATGGAATAAGAAGGGGCCTCCGGCTTGCCTGCGATGACAGCGGCAATGCAGGAGGCTTTTTTTGTGCTGCAGGGAAAGGGAAGGGTATCGACGGGGATGGGGCAAGCTTGACAGTAAGAGGATGAATAGCAATGATACGATTGTAAGATAATGATAATCATTATCAATTTGTAAAACGAACTAAATTGGAACTAACTTTCAGCGCAAATAAACCGCCAAGACGAAGTCCATGTTCGTCTTGGCGGAGTGACAAGGGTATTGCTTGACGTGGCTCGTTAGAACGGCTCCCAGATGAGTTTGCTCGCCTGTTCGAAGCGTTGATTAACGAACGGCCAATTGACGACATTCCACCAACTCGTAATATAGTTAGCCCGATTGTTCTGATGTTTCAAATAGTAGGCGTGTTCCCACACGTCGAGCGGCAGAATCGGAACAACGTCCCATTGGGACAGGTTCTGATGTTTCTCTGCTGTTAGAATTTCGAGCCGTCTTGCGCGAGGACTCCAGACGAGAATGGCCCAGCCGCCTCCTTCAACCTTGTTCGCGGCTTCGCTGAATTGTTTCATAAACGCTTCATAGCTGCCGAAATCCTGCCGGATCTGATTCGCTAGAGCGCCGGACGGCTGGCCGCCAGCATGAGGTCCCATAACGGTCCAGAACAGCGTGTGCAGATAATGGCCCGCACCGTTGAATGCAAGCTCGCGCTCCCAATGCTTCACGAGATCGAACTGGCCGCTCTGTCTCGCTTGCTGCAGCTCGCGCTCCGCCTTGTTCAAGCCGTCGACGTAGCTTTGATGATGCTTGTCGTGGTGGATGCGCATCGTCGTCTCATCAATATAGGGCTCTAGTGCGTTGTAGGCGTACGGAAGCGGAGGAAGGCGATGGCCGCCGATTGGCACCTGCGTTACAGGAGCTCGTTCCTCGCTGTCAACATTAGCGACTCCGAGCGCGGCCTCATTGGGCGATGACGAGTCGACGGAAGAAGCATCTCCATGCGCTGCTGGCGGGGCAGCTTGCGGCGATGGTGCAGACTCTGGCCGCTCGGTCGCCGCATCCACGAGTTGCCCGATCGGAGGTGTATGAACGGCAACCTGCGGACTGATTGGCTCGCTGGCCTTGACGTCGGCAGCAGGTGAAGGAGGCGCAGCAGCATGGGCTGCAGCGCCTTTGGCTGGCCGAGGCCTTACAGCGCCTGTTCTGCCTGCTTTGCGCGTATCAGCGGCTCCGTAGGAAGCGAACGGATCATTCAATTCGCTTCTGCTTTCGAACACCGCCTGCTGCGTGTACCGGTACGAATCCTGCACGCCTAAGAAGCCGTTCGACTCGCGTACGGCGTGCAGCACGAAAGATTTGGCCGCTGGATTCGCGGACAGTGAGGGGCTCTTCTCGAGCAACTGCAGCAGATGCTCGACGAACCGCTGCGACTGATAAGCGGATGCCTGCAGCAGCAGCTCTGCGCGTGTGATCGTGATCTCGTCGCTGGGCTCATTGTTAGGCCCGCGCGACAGCGCCTCGTTCAAGCAGCGGTCTGCGACTCGTTCCGCCGCGCGAAGCGGCTGCTCCCATTCCGAGAGCAGCCATGCATATTCCGGCTCCAATTCTGGCGCGAATCGGCGAATGACGGCGGCATGCTCGATTTCTTGCCTTTTCCAATCGCGAATCTCTTCCAGCAGTCGAAGCGGTGTCTGTGGTCCGTATACGAAAAGCACGACATCAGCCTCCTTGTTCATGACACTTAGCGTCCCGGTTGTCCGTACTCCGATCGGACGGAGAACAAACGTATACGCTTAAGATGTATTCATGACAGTGCGGAGCTATGTCGTGCTTTTGTACCACATATGAATATAACGGCTTCTGAGTTAACCCTCGTTGGCGGTTTACTCGTTATAGCACGATGGAGTCGGCAGTGGATGTTCCATCTGTGCCATTCGTCCCGTTCGTGCTGTCATTCGCATCGGCATGCTGCTGATGCACTTGGCTAAGGAAGAGCGCTGCGCGCTGAATATATTCCTTCGCATGAACCTGGAACAGCAGCTCGTGTTTGCCGCCTTGGACAATCCATTCTTGGGACAGCGGGTTCGACTGATTATGCGCGATTTGATCGGCAATTTCGTATGGAGCTTTCGCATCCTCGGTTCCATGCATGATGAACAGCGGAATCGGGTAGTCTTTCACCATTACTTCCGTGGCTGGTATGCCGCTGAATGAAGTGCCTGTGAATGCTGGCAGCATCATTTCGATGAGTGGAAGCGATGGATACTTGGGCAGCGGCAGCACTTGAGTGACGTTATGGAATAACGTATCCGGGCTCGGCAAGAAGAGGCTGTCGAGCAGCATAGCGTCGATATCGTCGGTTTGAAGTCCGGCTTGAAGCGCCGTTCCAGCGCCCATCGAGAAGCCCCATACGACGATCTCGGAAGCGCCGCGTTCTTTGACATATTGAACGGCTGCCAGAAGCTGCTGCGATTCCTCATAGCCGCCTGTCGCAGGCGCTTTGTAATCAGAGGAAGCATAGCCGTAGTCGAACATAAGCACGTTGTAGTTCAAGCGATGCAGCAGCGCTGCAAGGTCGTACATCGGGACCCATGTCTCTTCGCGGTTGGCGCCATAGCCATGGCTGAAAATAACGGTGCGCTGCGACTCGTTAGCCTGTGAAGCAGCGGCAGCAGTCTGTGCAAGCTGCGGGCCGTCGTTATCGCCTGCAGGGATGAACCAGCCGCCGACGGTCGTACGGCCGCTCATGCTGGGAAATGCCGTATCTTCGTACGGGAGACCTGCAGCTTCCATCGGATTCGAGTAGAGAGGGGCTACATACGGGTGCGCGAGCATCCATGCGATATAGCCATGGAATGCAACCACAGCAAGTACGCAGAGCGCAGCGGCTGCGGACACGGCAGCGAATAGAGCATGCTTACCGCTCTTGCGACGGTTAATCGCACGCGGCTGCGGAGCAGGTTGTAGGATGGGTGCCGGCAGGCTGTTGACTGGCATAGGTGCTGGTAGAATTGTACTGCTCATCCGGAACATCCCCTCTCAATGGAAGCGCTTTAGTCTGTTAGTACTACTATCGTATGACTGTCGTACAAGAGTGTCAATCGATGTCGACGAGATGTAAGCCGTTTGTAATATAGCTGAAATATATTGAGTTTATCTTTACGTTAATCGGTGTTTCAGTTATACTTAATGCAACGATGTTTCATTGTATGAAACTTAAATTTAACCAATTCTATTGGTATTTAATAGAACGATCGGATAGCGGGGAGGACGGATTTGCGATGGCAGAGGAAGGAAAGTCGACCGTAAGAGCAGTCGAGCGAGCGCTTGATATATTGCAATGCTTCACATTAGGAACGGATTTTGCAATGACAGAAATCGCCGAACGCGTCGGGCTGCATAAGAGCACGGTTCACCGCATGCTGTCGACGCTGGAGGATCGCGGCTTCGTGGAACGTGATAGCGGGACCGAGCGTTATCGGCTCGGCTTCCGAGTATGGGAATTGTCCGCGCATCTGACGTCTTCTGACGATCCTGCGGTGATCTGGCAGCCAGAGATGGAACGACTGCGCAACTCGCTCGGCGAGACTATTAGTCTTTACGTACGCAGCGGCGGCGAACGCATTCGCATTCAAGCGGTGCAGAGCAACCAGGCGGTGCGCAGGGTGGCGACGGTAGGCGCAAGATTGCCGCTTTACGTTGGTGCATCCAGCAAGGTGTTGATCGCATTCGCAGATGAGCCGACGCAAGCGGAAATATGGACGGAGCTCGAATCGATTCAGCCGCCGGTCGTCAATCGGCATATGTTCGAATGCCAGATGATCGAAATTCGCCGCAACGGTTACGCAACGAGTATCGAGGAGCGCGAGCCAGGGGCTGCTGCGGTGTCGGCGCCGATCTTCGACCGCCATCAGCGGCTCATTGCCGCATTGTCCGTTTCAGGACCATCCAGCCGCCTGACGCCGGAACGGATGCGAGAGATCGCACCAACGATTATCGAAGCCGCTGCCCGTATGGGGACGATGGCGCGTTAAGCGAACGCAAATGGAACAAGCCTTTATCCCAGCCAGAACGGTTGGGATAAAGGCTTTTGTCGTTAGATGAGACATGGAAGATAGCTGCGGTTAGACTGTCTGGCTGGTTAGGATACTTAAAAGTGCGCAATCTCACCGGCATCCGCACGATGGCTCGAATAGAACACATAAAAGCATCTAAACTCGCCCCAGCCAGTCGAACGATCGGCTCAAGATACTAAAAATTCGCAATCTCACTGCCGTCCGTACAATGGATCGAATAGAGCACCTAGAAGCACCTTAAGTCATCTGGACCATCCTGCCGAATAGGGGATAGGACGCGCCGATGGGACTCGACTGGCTCCCCACTCTCCTTTATAGGCGTTCTAGCTGCAGCCGCTCCATTTCATTGCGCAGCCCTTCGGTAATCGGCGCCATCGGCAGGCGCAGCGTGTCACTGGCCAGCAGACCTTGCTGCTTAAGCAGCCACTTGATGGGTGCGGGATTGGACTCGCGGAACAGCAGCTCGATGAGCGGCGTCAGACGGTTGAAGATGGCACGCGATTCACGATATTGCCCCGCCGCGGCCAGTCGATACACCTCCAGGAACGTATCCGTCTCAACGTTAGCGGATGCGAGCATGCCGCCGCTGGCGCCTTGGCTCAGCATCGCGTGGAACAGACGATCGTCTCCGCACAGGACAGGCTTGTTATCTCCGCCGGCAGTCAGCGCCGAGACAAGCTCTGTACTGCCGGTGCTGTCTTTTAGCCCAATCAGGCCATTGATGTCTAGAATCCGCTTCATCGTGTCTGCGTCCACCTTCACGCCGGTACGAGAAGGGATTTCATAGGCGATAACAGGCACGCCGACCTGCGCGATCCGTCCATAGTGTCTAACAATGCCTTCTAGAGAAGGACGGCTATAGTAAGGCGTAACAACAAGAACAGCATCTGCTCCCATGTTAGCGGCAAGCTCAGCACGTTTGACGGATGCGGCGGTATCGTTCGTACCAACGCCGACAACAATCGGAACGCTGCCATCGCCTTGACCGCGCTGCTGAATCGAAACGAGGGTCTGCATCATTACGCTCACCTCATTCCAAGAAACCGTAGGCGACTCGCCGGTTGTTCCATTCAACACGATGCCTTGAATACGATGCTTCAACAAATGGCTAATGATACGTTCAAACGATTCGAGGTCCAGCTCTTCACTTGGCAGAAAAGGAGTAACGACAGGAACGAATAGGCCTTGCAGTTGGAGCTCATTTAACATTACGACAGCCTCCCGATAGTGGATTGGCTTAACTTTAACATGACAAGATGTATCACTGTTATCTATAATAATTGATGATTAGTATCAATGATTTCGATATCAGCTGTAAGGTCTGATCGTTCCTGGACATATCTCTCAATGATGAGGAGGAATAAGCGCATGGAGCTGACGTATCTGCATACATTCCGAGAGGTGGCCGTACGGCAAAGCATTACAAGGGCGGCTGATGCGCTCGGCTATGCCCAGTCCAGCGTCACCACTCAAATTCAGAAGCTGGAGAAAGCTTACGACGTGCAGCTGTTCGAGCGCTTCGGCAAAGGACTACGTCTGACGACAGCAGGCGAGGAGCTGCTAACGATTGCGACCCAAATGCTCGACCTGTTCCAACAATCGAAGGAGAAGCTTGCCCAGCAGGGCGGAGGGACATTGACGATCGGGACCATCGACTCGCTGGCTGCGTACTTTCTGCCGCCGATCATTCACAATATCCGTGAGATTCATCCTCGGCTGTCGATTCGTCTTCAAGCGGAGAACGAGCCAGCCATCATAAACAAAGTGAGAGAAGGCGAGCTCGATTTCGGGCTGCTGCTCGATCAACACCATCAGACGACTGCAAACGATCCATCGCTCACATGGATAACGCTTCGATCAGAGCCGCTCGTAATTGTCGCTCGTCCCGATCATCCGCTCGTGAAGGGCGATCCTCAGCGCCGACGGCCGCTCACGCTCGTCGATCTTGCCGATCAGGAGTGGATGATGACGGAAGACAGCTGCAACTATCGGATTTTGCTTGAAAAGCTGCTGCGGTCGCAAACTATTCCTTACCGCATTGGCATAGAGCTCGGCAATCTAGAGGCGATCAAACGATGCGTCCGTGCAGGGTCGGGCATTGCCATTCTGCCGCGCATGGCGGCAGAAGAAGAGCTGCGGCGCGGCGAACTGGCTGTGCTGCCGGTGGAACACCCTGAGCTGAGCTTGTCGGTGTTGCTCCTGCATCATCCGAAGAAGTGGATGTCCCGTTCGATGCATCAGTTCATCGAGCTGTTGCAATAAATTCTCCTGCAGTAATAAGAAGCACGGATCTGTCTCCCAATCGAAATAAACGCTATTGAGCCGCATCGGTGTCTATCCGATACGGCTCTTTTTGCGTTGAATAAACGATTTAAATCTATTTTTTCTCTATATGAGGATGGAAGCTTCGAATACGATTATCGGTAGCAACTACTTCACCTACCAATCATCAATCAATGATAGAAGGAGATCGGATTTGGAAACATCGGCTGAAATACATTCGAACTTTCGTTCTGTTCTGCGGCTGTTCAAGCATTCCCAATCAGAGAAGGGAGCTTATGCGCTCCTCATCACATCATCGCTGCTCTCGACGGTGTTAGGTCTTGGAATTGTCGAAGCCACGCGAAGAATCATTACAGGCGCTGCGGAGCAGGCGCTGGCGCCTATCTATAGCGGGCTGCTCATTGGTTTAGCTGCAGTCGCAGTCCAATTCATCAATCAACTGGTCATTACCTGGTTGAAGGCAACTGTCGATAACCGAGCAACCGCACGGCTGCAGCTTGAGCTTCTGAGGAAGGTCACGACTCAACCTGGAATGAAGATAGAACAATATCACAGCTCGGAGCTGTACGGCAGAATTACCGATTCGGCAGCGGAGGCTCAAAGTGGGCTGAACGATAAATTAATCCGTCTTGTCACCAATCTAGTGCAGCTGGTCGTATCGTTCGCCTACTTCAGTTGGTTGAATCTTCCCCTCACACTGGGCATGATTGGCTTCGCGCTGGCATTCCCTCTGTTGGTATATCGCCTTACCGGTCGCCTTAATCGGCAGCATGATCGAAGGCATGAGGAACTGGCAAGCAGCGATATATTGCTGCAGGATGCTATCCAAGGCGGAATGAATGTGCGTGCGTTCTCGATCAGAGGACTGCTGATCAATAAGTTTAAGAATGAAATCGACAAGGTGAGGAAGCGCGATACGGTCATTGCGGCCTACGACGGAATGTTCGACCTTGTTAATCGCGGGCTGATGTACGGCGGAATGTTGTTCATACTAGGTTTCGGGGGTTACCAAGTGCTGCAGGGCAGCTTAACGATTGGAGGATTGACAGCTTTCGCGGCAGCGAGCGGCAAGTTAACCGGTCCTCTCCGATCTATGGCAGGAATGTGGAACGAGCTGATTGCTTCCCTCTCGCATACGAGTCGGTTTATGCATTTGCTTGATTGGCCTGAAGAAGCAATAGACAGGATTTCACCACCAGCGACTCTAGATCCAACCGGAATAACGCTTCAAGTTTCACAGCTTTCTTACGGTTACGAAGGCAAGCCGTCCGTGTTGAATAACGTCAATATGACGATTAATCAAGGCGAGTTGACCGTTATTCTCGGCCAAAGCGGCTGCGGTAAATCGACGCTTCTCAGGCTTCTAGCCAAATTGGACGAACCGACTTCCGGAAGTATCGATTATAACGAATGTTCGCGCGAGGAACCGTTCACGCAAGCGGGGCATGCGAAGATCGGTTTCGTTCCGCAGGAGAGTCTACTTTTTACAGGCACCATACGAGACAATATTCGCTTCGGGCAACTGGACGCCACGCAAGCTGAAATTGAACAAGCCGCAACAATTGCTCAGATCCATGACCGCATCATGCAGCTGCCCAGCACATATGAGACGACAATCAGAGAGAAAGAGGACGATAGGCTGTCCGGGGGCGAGTTGCAGCGGATGGCGCTTGCCAGAGCGATCGTAAGGAATCCAGCACTCTTGTTGTTAGATGAGCCGACCGCATCGCTTGATCCAATAACGGAATCGCAGTTCATGTCAGCCTTACACCAATTCCGCTCCGAGAAGACGGTTGTGCTCGTCACGCACAAACTGTCGATTGCGCAACAGGCTGATCAGATTTTCGTGCTGGAGGACGGAATGGTTGCAGAGTCAGGCACCCATGCCCAATTAATGAGCTTAGGAGGGCGTTATTGTGCATGGACTAGCGAGGATGAATGAGAGGAGGACCGTTTCACATGCGGTCATATGGACAATCCGTTCATACATTGGGGACACAGCTTTTGTTCATTACGAGATATGTAAGGAAATATCGCCTGCTTTTATTATGTTTTCCGTTTCTAATTGCCGTTGATATTACGTTCGACATCGGCATTGCCAGAATGCAGGGCTTATTCATCGATACCGCACATGCGGGGAAAATGGCCGAATTGACCTCCGCCATCCTGTGGTCGGCGGTACTGCTCGTTACAGCAATAAGTCTTATCGTCATACAACGATATACGCTTCGATTATTGCAAGGTCTTGTACGGCGCGATTTGTCTGTAGACTTATTCCGCACCGTTAATATTCGATCGTATGAATGCATGCAGCGTTACTCAAGCAGCGATATCATTACACGTATTCGAACGGATACAGCGTCGGGCTCGGATATCGTTGAAGCCTCCATTGAATTCCTTACGGTGGTTAGTATAATTGGAATCTCATTCCTCTATCTGCTGACTATTGACGTATCGTTAGCCTTATTCGCCTTAATCGGGGCACCGCTGCTGCTGATGATCGGACGATTATTTGACCGCCGGATTGAGCGGCTGTCAGCTTCGATGCAAGTGTTGGAAAGCGAAATTCGAGGCATGACGCAGGAGGTTCTTCAGGGGAGGGACATCGTTCGGATCTATGGGTTGAGCGACCTGCTGCTGCAGCGCATCGCCACGCAGAGAGAACGGATGATTCGAGTTCGACGGAAGTTGGATATGACGCGAAGTCTGAGCACTAATTTGACGGAAGCTGTGTTCTATCTGCTTCATATGGGCGCGCTGATTCTAATCAGTCTGGCTGCTGTTCGAGGCGCACTCTCGCCAGGGATGATTGCAACGTTCAGCCTGCTGTTCGAATTGGTTATTTGGCCGATTATTGGTTTATCCGAGCAGTGGAACCGTCTTTATGAAGGCGGAGGAGCATTCGGGCGCATTCAAGAGCTGTTCTCCATTAAGGAAGAGACTCCGAAGACGGATGGTAATGCTGATAAGCGGACGCTTGTTGAGATGAAAGCTGTAACATATCACCCTTCAACTGGAGAAAACCTAATTATTGACAAAGTGGAATTTGTGCTTCAACAAGGAGAAATTGTCGCAATCGTCGGCGCCAGCGGCGCAGGGAAATCGACATTCGCGCAGCTGTGCTGCGGACTGCGTCAACCAACTACCGGCATGGTCAAGATAAGCCGTTCATTGGAGCTGCATGATCGATCGGATACGTTGTATTTGGCGCAGAAGCCTTATCTATTCACGGGTTCAGTTAGTGAGAATATCCGTCTGTCAGCTGTATCCGCAAGGGAAGAAGAGGTGGCAGCGGCTGCAGCTCAAGCCTGCATAGACGCAGATATTGAACAGCTCGTATACAAGTATGAATCTAGTATAGGTGAGCTGGGGGCTGAATTATCAGGCGGCCAGAGGCAACGGCTCGGTTTGTCGCGATTGTATATGAATAAGCCCGACTTAATTGTGATGGATGAACCGACTTCGGCCTTGGATGTAAGCACAGAACAGCGAGTTATTAAGCAGATGAAGCCCTGGCTTGCAGGCAGAACAGCGTTGATTATTACTCATCGCATGGACCTGGTTACCTCACTCGCCACTCGCGTTGTTGTCATGGATAGAGGTCGGATCGTTGAAGAGGGTACACATGAACAGTTGATGCGTCAGGATGGTCAATATGCAAGGCTGGTCAGCCTTTCGAGCGCAGAGCTTCCGAATGGAGTTGCGATTGGAGGATGAAAACATAAATGGCCTGTAAGCAGAATCGGTGTTCACCGCTTCTGCTTACAGGCCATTCTTATGTCAGGCAGATGCATCGCAAATGCGATGCAAGCCACCGGAAAACTACATGTTCGCGATCATTTGACGCAGGACCGTTTGCAGGATACCGCTGTTACGGTAGTAGTCAACGTCCACGAGGGAGTCGAGGCGTACGATCGCTTGGAAGTCGAACTTCGAGCCGTCTTCGCGCGTAGCCGTTACCGTAACCAGTTGACCTGGTTGAACGTCGTTGCTGAGACCTTGGATATCGAACGTTTCGCGGCCCGTGATTCCGAGCGACGACCAGCTTTGGCCAGCTTGGAATTGGAGCGGCAGAACGCCCATGCCCACGAGGTTGGAACGGTGAATACGTTCGAAGCTCTCAGCGATAACTGCTTTAACGCCGAGGAGGAACGTACCTTTAGCTGCCCAGTCACGGGAGCTGCCCGTACCGTACTCTTTGCCTGCGATAACGACGAGGTTTTTGCCTTCTGCTTGATATTTCATCGAAGCGTCGTAGATCGACATTACTTCGTCCGTAGGCAGGTATTTCGTTACGCCGCCTTCCGTACCTGGTGCTACTTGGTTACGGATACGGATGTTAGCGAACGTACCGCGCATCATCACTTCGTGATGGCCGCGACGCGAGCCGTACGAGTTGAAGTCTTCGCGTTTGACGCCATGCTCGATCAGGTATTTACCAGCAGGGCTGTCAGCTTTGATGTTGCCAGCTGGCGAGATGTGGTCCGTCGTAACGGAGTCGCCGAGCAGGGCAAGAACGTTCGAGCCGTTGATGTCAGCGATGTCGCCAACGTCAGCGCCAAGGTTCGCGAAGAATGGTGGGTTCGCGATGTACGTCGAGCTTTCGTCCCACTCGTAGCTTTCGCCTTCTGGTACGTCGATTGCATTCCAACGCTCGTTTTGCGTGAAGACGTTGGCATACTTGTCGCGGAAGATTTGAGGGCTCATCGCCGTGCTGATCGCTTCTTGGATCTCCGCTTTCGTTGGCCAGATGTCTTTCAGGTAAACCGGTTGGTTGTCTTGGTCGTAACCGATTGGATCGTTCGCCAGGTCGATGTTAACCGTACCAGCCAGTGCGTACGCAACAACGAGTGGAGGCGATGCCAGGTAGTTAGCCTTAACTTGCGCGTGAACGCGACCTTCGAAGTTACGGTTACCGGACAGTACAGCCGCTACCGTCATGTCGTTGTCAGCAATTGCTTGACCAACTTCTTCTGGCAGTGGACCGGAGTTACCGATACAAGTTGCGCAGCCGTAACCAGCAACGTGGAAGCCGAGTGCTTCGAGCGGCTCGATAAGACCAGCGTTCTTCAGATATTCCGTAACAACCAGGGAACCTGGCGTCAGGGACGATTTAACGTAACCTGGTTTCGTCAGACCGCGAGCGACTGCTTTCTTCGCTACGAGACCGGCGCCAACCATTACGCTTGGGTTCGATGTGTTCGTGCAGGACGTGATCGCTGCGATAACAACAGCGCCCGTACCCATCTTGCTAGCGTCGCCGTTCGGATGCTTCACATCAACTTTTTGCTCAATCTTCTCTTCGGACAGGCCGTAGCCGCCTTTGTCGATTGGCGTGCGGATGATGCTGTTGAACGCTTCTTTCATCGCCGTCAGTTCTACGCGGTCTTGCGGACGCTTAGGACCTGCGAGCGATGGAACAACCGTCGACATGTCGAGTTCGATAACGTCTGTGAAGATTGGATCAGCCAGATCGTCCGTACGGAACATGCCTTGCTCTTTGTAGTAAGCTTCAACGAGCTTCACTTGCTCTTCTTCGCGACCCGTCGAGCGGAGGAACGCAAGCGTCTCGTCGTCGACCGGGAAGAAGCCGATCGTCGCGCCGTATTCAGGAGCCATGTTAGCAACCGTAGCGCGGTCAGCAAGGCTGATATTCGACAGACCGGAGCCGTAGAATTCAACGAATTTACCTACAACGCCCTTCTTGCGGAGCATTTGAGTAACCGTCAGTGCAAGGTCAGTTGCTGTGGAGCCGTCTGGCAGGCTGCCCGTCAGCTTGAAGCCGATAACTTCTGGCATTACGAAGTAGAGTGGTTGACCGAGCATGCCAGCTTCTGCCTCGATGCCGCCAACGCCCCAGCCTACTACGCCAAGACCGTTGATCATCGTTGTATGGGAGTCCGTACCAACGAGCGAGTCTGGATATACGACAGTTTCGCCGTCAACCGTCTTCGTAGCTGCTACAGATGCAAGATATTCAAGGTTAACTTGGTGAACGATACCCGTTGCCGGTGGAACCGCACGGAAGTTATCGAACGCCGTTTGTGCCCAACGGAGGAACTTGTAACGCTCTGCGTTCCGTTGGAATTCATATTTCATGTTCGTCTCAAGCGCATCTGGGGAACCAAATGCGTCAACCATGACGGAGTGGTCGATTACGAGGTCGACCGGTACGAGCGGGTTGATGCGTTTAGGGTCGCCGCCAGCTTTCTTAACCGTGTCGCGCATTGCTGCAAGGTCAACGACTACTGGTACGCCAGTGAAGTCCTGCAGAACGATGCGAGCTGGAATGAACGGGATTTCTTTGTCCGAACGAGCTTCAGCCCAAGTTGCGAGTTGTTTAACATGCTCTTCCGTGATGCCGCGTCCGTCGAATTGACGGATCGCTGCTTCGAGCAGCACTTTAATGGAGAAAGGGAGCTTGGAGATGCTGCCGAGTCCTTGCTTCTCGAGAGCTGGCAGGTTGTAGTACGCATACGACTTGCCGCCGGATTCCAGCGTCGAACGTACGCCGTATTGGTCTTGCTTAGCCATGTACAATAACGCCTCCTTAAAGATAAATGCTATTGTCATCGCGTTTCACTAGATGAAACACGATTTCACAAAATGCTTCTGACTACAGTATATCGTGATTGATGGGGCTACGTAAAGCCTGTTTGCAAGGTTTTCGACTGCCAATTCTCATAATAGGCCAGCGCCCACATAGGATAGAAGAAGCGTCAAAGAAGCATGGAAATGGCTTAGAAGAGTGACTTTGAGTAAGCATAATGACCTTTGAACGCTTCGAAGGTCCTGATGACACGCTCAAAGATCCTGATGTCAGGAGGGATGAGCATGCCGCGTTCAACAAGTCGTGTGGCTGGCAAACGGGGCGGTATAGCGCCGCGGGTACCGCAGCAGCGTCAAGTGCTGCCGTCTCCGCCGCAACCGTCGTCTGAAACCGAAACCTGGAAGACGGGCGTACATGCGTACGTTAAGCTGTTCAACCAAGCAGAGGTCGACCAGCATCCGTCCGTCTTTGACGGTTTAATCGCCGATCAGGATCATTTGCTCCGGCTCGGCAGCCGTCTTGAGCGGCTGCGCGAACGAGATCTGCTTCGCGGCGTGCTGTCCTCCCGCAGCGAGACGAAAGCGGAGATCGTCAGGGTGAACGAGTCCGCCGCTGAAACCTCGGTGCTGCTCAAGCTCCGTATAAAGCGAATTATGGAACAGAAGAGCCGAACCTATACAGAGGAGAGGCTCGAGCATGAACGACTGTGGCTAGCCCGCGACGGCAGAAGCTGGACGATTACGCGCGTTGAGCCGGTCGTATCCGAGCGCCGCCCCCGATTTGGCGCGAATGAACAGTCGCTGCTGCCTGAAGAAGGAGACATTTTGTTCGACGGTCAGCAGCGTCGAACTCGTCCGCCTTCGGCACCTTTCTTAAATTATGATATTTTGCCTGAATTCAAACAGCGGGCGAAGCAAAATTATCGAAGAGATCTTGTTGCTGCCTACGCTGACAGATGGTGGAATGAGGCGAATCCGGCCTATGAGCTGTTCGAGGTGAACTGCACGAACTATGTGTCCCAGTGCATCTTTGCAGGCCATGCGCCGATGCACTATACTGGTAAAAGAGATAGCGGCTGGTGGTATCAAGGGCGCAGCGGCGGACGTGAGAATTGGAGTTATAGCTGGGCAGTCGCCAATGCGCTCCAATCCTATCTGGCGTCAGGCCGACACAGCGGCATGCGGGGGACAATCGTCGAATCCGCTGATCAGCTGCAGCTCGGCGATGTGATTCTCTATGACTGGAACGGGGATTACCGGTACCAGCACAGCACGATCGTAACGGCGTTCGATGTCGACGGCATGCCGCTCGTCAACGCCAATACGGTTGCCAGCCGGCATCGTTACTGGGACTACAAAGATTCGTATGCCTGGACCGAGAAGACAAGATACCGATTATTTCATCTGGCCGATCAATTCTAAAGAAGGCGGAAGAGCCTGTTTTAGGAATGTCTTAAGTACGTGTTCAAAAAGTTGGGTTTTCAGCACCGAGAAGATTTCCTGACTCACTTCGTGATCAAAAGACGACTTTTTGAACGACCTCTTCAAGAATGGCCGCAATTACGAGCAAACCGGAGGAATAATGAAATGGGCGAGAAGGTTCGCGTAGGATTGATCTACGGGGGAAAATCAGGAGAACATGAAGTGTCGCTCCGCACTGCGCTTGCGGTGATGGGCGAATTTGACTATAACCGTTACGAGGTAAAGCCGATCTACATTACGCAAGACGGACAATGGCGTTCAGGCGATGTGCTGCTGGCGCCTCCGACGGACACAGCAACACTGCGTTTAGAGGACAGCAACGCAGGGGAAGGCGCAGCGCTTGCGCCCGTATTCCAAGGCTTGCAATCAGGTGCTGCGGGCGGCGGCGAGAGCCGTGCGCTGGACGTTATTTTCCCGCTGCTGCATGGAACGTTCGGCGAGGACGGCACGATTCAAGGGCTGCTGGAGATGGCGAACATTCCATACGTGGGCGCTGGCGTATTGGCGTCGGCAGTCGGCATGGACAAAATTATGATGAAGAAAGTGTTCGCGCACGAAGGGCTCGCGCAATGCATGTTCCGTTACTACAACCGGACGCAGTGGGAGAAGGACGCGAACTACTTCATTAACGAAATCGAAATTTCGCTTGGCTACCCTTGCTTCATTAAACCGGCAAACCTCGGCTCCAGCGTGGGCATCTCCAAGGCTAGAAACCGCGAGGAGCTGGTCGCAGCGATCGATTATGCCTTCCGTTACGACCGTAAGGTCATCGTAGAGGAGTTCGTCGATGCTCGCGAGATCGAAGTAAGCGTGCTTGGCAATGACGAGCCGCGTGCGTCCGTTCCGGGCGAGATTCGCGCTTCGAATGATTTTTACGATTATAAAGCAAAGTATATTGATGGCACCTCCGTGATGGAAATTCCGGCGAACATCCCGCAAGAGACGTCGGATGCGGTTCGTGAGCTTGCGCTTCGCGCTTACCAAGCGATCGACGGATCGGGATTGTCCCGCGTCGATTTCTTCCTGCGCAAGTCCGATGGCGAGCTGCTCATCAATGAAGTGAATACGATGCCGGGCTTTACGCCGTTCAGCATGTATCCGCTTATGTGGAAAGAAACGGGCGTACCTTACAGCGAGCTGCTCGACACACTGATCGAATTAGCGCTGCAGCGTCATGCTGACAAGCAGCGTATCGAATATGGCGGCGGTTCCCCTCTATAAAGGGACCGTTTCCTCACGCAGGACAAGCTATCATCAGCAGTTTATTCTCGTATGAGCAGGGGGCAGTACAATCATGGGTTTTCAAACTGAGTTCAATTCCGTATGCAAGTTCAAGTCGGAACAGGAGCTGTACGAGCTTCTCGAATATGGCCGTGGCAAAATGGTCAAAAAAGACTTCCGCGTATTCCCGACCGGTCAGAAAGTGATTGCTTACTCGCCAAGCAACCAAGCGATTGCGATCGTTCGCATCGTCGCTTCGATTGCGGAGATCAACTTCCAAGGCGAAGAAGTGACGCAAGTTGAGATGGAACTGATTCGGAAGCTGACGGAGGAAGAGGCGCGCGTGCAGACCGCGCTTGCGCACGAAATGTTCTTCGGAGAGCAAGGCGCATGATTGTACGGTTCGGATTCGTTGCGATGAGCATGCTGCTGGAGTCGGCGTCGCCTTCACGGACGATGACTTATGCGAATTTCTCGAAGCTTGACGACCGGGAGGCGGCACTGCGGAAGCTGGAGCGGCTGGCGGAGGAGAACCTGAACAATACGCTGCGGCTGCTGCGTCATTGTCGAGGGAGCGGCATTCAGATGTACCGTTTCTCGTCCAAGCTCATTCCGCTCGCGACGCACGACGCTTTGAAGGACTGGGATCCGTTCCTGGCGTTGTCGGACAAGTTCGCAGAGGTTGGCGCCTTCGTGCGCGAGAGCGGCATGCGTGTATCGTTTCATCCGGACCATTTTTGTGTGTTCAGTACCCCAAGACCTGAAGTGCTGGCCAGTTCGCGCAACGATATGAATTATCATGTGCGGATGCTGGAGGCTATGGGACTTGATCAATCGGCCAAAAACAATATCCATGTCGGCGGCGCCTACGGCGACAAGCAGGTGGCGGGTGAACGGTTCGTCCGGCAGTTCAGCGAGCTGGATGCGCGGCTGCGCAATCGCGTGACGCTGGAGAACGATGACAAAACGTTCAATGTCCGCGAAACACTCGGCATAGCTGAAACAGTGGAAGTGCCGATGGTGCTTGATATTCATCACCATGCGGTCAACGACGGCGGCGAGAGCGAGGAATTACTCGTAGGTGAACTATGGCCTCGCATCGTTGCTACCTGGCTTCGTGAGAACGAGCGGCTGGCGAGCGATGAGAGCATTCTTGCAGCGCAAGGTGCTACTTCGCTCGAGGCGGCTTCAAGCTCAGTGTCCGAATGGCCTCGCGGTGCGATGATGCTGCCGCCGAAGATCCATGCTTCCAGCCCGAAGAGCCTCACGGATCCGCGGGGGCATGCCGATTACGTGGAGCCGGAGCCGCTGCTTCGGTTTCTCCAGTCGGTCGCAGGCTCGGTGCCGATGATCGATTGCATGCTGGAGGCGAAACGGAAGGACGACGCGTTGTTCCGCTTAATGGAAGACTTTCGCGCCATGCAGGAGCGCGGAGAATCGGTTCGCGTCGTTGGCCCATCAGCTATTGAGTTGTAGCACTAGGAAGGAAGGCTGCCACTGCAATTCGGTGGCGGCCTTCAGCCATGATTGATGGGATTGACTATCCAGACATATACATAGGAAGAAGGAACGAGTTTGCTGGAAATCATAATGCTTGCTTTGCTGGGCCTTGTATCCGCTGTGTTCGGCAGCATCGTGGGGCTTGGCGGCGGCATCATTATCGTACCGGCATTGACATTGTTAGGTGCAGAGCTTACGGGCAGCGCCGTTGATCACCCAACGGCGGTCGGTACTTCGCTTGCAGTGCTTATTGTCACAGCGTTGGCGTCTACGATGTCATATGCTAAGAAGCGCCGCGTCGATTGGCGCAGCGGATGGATGCTGTTTATTACAAGCGGACCTGCAGCGATGGTGGGCTCTGCTTTAACCGGACATATCAAAGGCGGCGCATTCCAGCTGTCATTCGGGATTTTCATGCTGCTCATGGCAGGTCTGCTCGTTGCGCGCGATTATATGAAGCCAATTGCGAAGCAATGGCCCGTAACGCGTGCATACACGGATGACAAAGGCGTTACGCATGAATATGGTTATGCTGTACTGCCCGCGCTTCTGGTAGGTCTGCTCGTGGGCATGATCTCAGGATTGTTCGGCATTGGCGGCGGTTCGCTGTTCGTGCCGGTCATGGTGCTGCTGTTCCGGTTCCCGCCGCATGTGGCGACGGCAACTTCGATGTTCGTCATTTTCTTATCTTCGATATTAGGAACAGGCGTGCACGCATACCTGGGGGAGACGAATTGGTGGATCGTGCTGATGCTTGTGCCTGGTGCATGGATTGGCGGCAAGCTGGGTGCGTATATCGCTTCGAAGATGACAGGCAAATCGCTGTTGTGGCTGCTTCGGATTACATTTGTTGTTATGGCGGCCCAATTAATCATTGAAGGTTTGTCGGAATTGTAGACGATCACAAACAGGCGAAACTTTGAGGGGCTCCGGACGTATTGTAGTTAAACAAATGCAGTGTGTAATAGGAAGGGGTGCGTAATGGTGAGCGAACAGGAAACGCCCATAATCGGGGGCAAAAGCTTCACTGCCGTAGCAATCAACTGCGCGGCCAAAGCAGGGGAATGGATTAAGACGAAGCTCGGCAAACATACGAGCCTTTCTTTGAAATATTCGGCGCAGGACCTTGTTACCGAAGTGGACAAAGGCGCAGAGAAGATGATTCGCAATCTCATTATGATTCAATTTCCTCATCATTCTTTTCTAGGCGAAGAAGGAGTCGAGCCTGGGCCGGAAGCATCTGCGCAAGCGCTGCAGGAGATGCAGGACGAGGAATACTTGTGGATCGTCGATCCAGTCGACGGTACGACCAACTTCGTTCACGGCTTCCCGTTCTTCTCGGTATCGATCGCATTGGCGCATAAGGGCGAAGTTATCGTCGGCGTCGTATACGATCCGATGCGCGATGAGCTGTTCGTAGCCGAGAAGGGCAAAGGCGCTTATGTGCACGGCCAGCGGATGAGCGTATCCGAAGAGGGAACGCTCCATGAAGGACTGATTGCGACAGGCTTCCCGGCAAGCCCAGAGAACGCTCGATTGAATATGCAAAGCCTGCAAGCGATCGCGCCGCAAGTACGCAACATCCGATCTGGCGGTTCGGCTGCCCTACATATGGCGTATGTAGCAGCGGGTCGTCTGAGCGGGTTCTGGGAATACGGCCTCAATGCTTGGGATATGGCAGCGGGTTCGCTGCTTATCAAGGAGTCAGGCGGTGTCGTTACCGACATCGCGGGTGAACCGTATCATCTCGGCGTCCGCCATGTTGCGGCATCGAACGGCAAATTGCACGACAGCTTCGTCAGCGAGTTGAAGAAGTCAGCGGTACACGGTTAATTCGGCGAGATTTGAGAAGAGGAAGGGGGGCTGCACGACGTTGTTCTTGCCCATTCTGCAAGTGGAGTCGGATGAGATTCCGGAATACGCCCTCGTATGTGGCGATCCTCGCCGTGCAGCTCTAATCGCAGAGAAGCTTGCGGGCGTCAGAGAGCTTGCCTTCGCTAGAGAATATCGGACATTCGTCGGCGAATACAACGGCGTGGAGCTGGCAGTCGTCAGTCATGGCATAGGCTGTCCTGGCGCTGCGATATGCTTCGAGGAGCTTATTCGCGCAGGCGTCAAGACGCTCATTCGAGTTGGTACGGCGGGTTCGTATTCTGCCGACAGCCCGGCAGGTTCACTCGTCATCAGCACGGCTGCGATGCGGACGGACGGTTTGACGCGCCAATTAGTGCCGGATGGCTTCCCGGCTGTTGCGGACAGTGACGTTGTGAATGCACTTTATGCGGCGGCACAGGAAATCAAAGGCGACATCGTTGTACGTAAAGGAATGACGGTTACGCTCGACGTGTTCTACAACGGCATCGAAGAGTTCCCGCATAAGAAATGGAAAGCGGCAGGCGCTCTCGCTGTCGAGATGGAAATCTCGGCGTTGTACGTCATCGCCTCGCTGCGCGGCGTTCGTGCGGGCGCCATCGTGGCGTTGGACGGCTACGCCGACGCCGACCTCGCGGCGGAATATGATCCGCATACGAACGTAGTTGCGCTAGCGGTTGAGCGCGAGATCCAAGCTGCGTTGAATGCGATTGTGAAACTCGCTGACCGTCCAAGCTAGTGACCTTGCACGAATAGAAAGCCTCTAACCCTCACTTCGGAGTGGGAGTTAGAGGCTTTCTTTGCTTTTGGACAATTAAGCGATTGCCGCTTCTTCTTGAAGGGAAAGAATAATGGAAGCCTTAAACAGATCGCCATCGGTTTCTAGTATTAGTTGGCCCTCATGGAGGTCGACGATCGACTTAGCAATCGCGAGCCCGAGTCCTGAGCCTTCCGTATGGCGAGAGGCGTCCCCGCGTTTGAACCGCTCGAACAGCTCATCGGCATGGTCTACGATTTCGTATTTGGATACATTCTTGAATGTGATCGTAACGCGCCGTGGTTCTATAACTTGCATTGTAATGTAAGCGCGCGTATGGCTTAACGAATATTTCACCATGTTCCCAATGAGATTGTCGAACGCGCGCCACAGCTTCTGCCCGTCGGCAAGCACGTAGATCGGTTGTTCCGGCAATGAGATGCGGAATTGAACGTCAGAGCTGTCCATCGCTTCTTTGTACTCTGCCAGCGACTGCTGCATGAGCTGGACGAGATCGGTCTTCGCCTGAGTCAGCTTCGCGTTGCCGCTGGCCATGGTGGATACTTCAAACAAGTCGTCGATCATTGTCTTTAATCGCTTTGATTTCTGGTCGATGATGTTGACGTAGGCCGTTCGCTCTTCCGCCGTCGCGTCCTCCGATTTCAACAATCCGACATAGGTGATAATCGAAGTAAGAGGTGTGCGCAGGTCGTGACTGACGTTCGTAATCAGCTCGGTCTTCAATCGTTCGCTCTTGGCTTGCTCGTTCTGAAGGGTTCTGAAGCCTCGCCGCAAAGCATTGATATTGGATGCAAGCGCTGCAACCACGCCGTTTCCCGTTAGAGGCAGCTCGCTTGGCGTTCGGCCGGCGACCAGTTCATCCGCAGCTTGGGCGACCCGATTCAGATACGCGATTTGCTTGTTGAACAGAAGGAGCGCTGCAATTATTGCAATCACGAGAATCGGAGTGAACAAGAAAATGGAAGGGTCGCCGTATTGCACGACTGATGCTGAGAACCCCTCGATAAACCCTAGTCCAATCATAATAAAAGCGAAAACAAGCAGCCGTATCCCCGTGTTTCGATATATAAAAGAGTCTTTTACCTGATTCAACGCGATTGTGAAAATTGCCTTCGTACGGATGACGCCGCGCATCAACAAGGAACGAGTCCATTCCTCTCTAACCGCCCGCCAGTTGCTTAGCGGATTGGTAAATAGCTGACCTTGAACAATCGTCAGCATCATACCGATTGTTGCGAATGCGATGATCGATAAAAGTGTTCCGCCGTAAACCATAGGTGCATCAATGAACGAGATGAACCGGTCCGCCAGCTGGGCGATAAGAGCGATCGTCAGCACGGATGATGCGGCAAGAAGCAGCATGCGCATATCCACTGGAATCCGAAGGTAGTTGGTAGTTAACCGCTCCCTTTCTGTTCGAACAACTAACCATTTTCTCATTCGAAGGAAGCATAGGACGAGTAAAGTAGCGCTTAACAGGCAGTAGGCAAATAAGAGAATTTGTTCTCGTCTGTACTTATCGGCAGACTCCTGAAGCGCGCTGGTCTTGGGAACGGCAATCCAGCCTCGATGGGGGACGTTCGAAGCATCCGCTTCCTCGAATCCTTGAATCCAGCTGTATATGTAATGGTTAGCATCCGTTCTGTATTCGGTGGCATAGCTGTAGCCGTCGCCGTTTAATTGATTGACAGCGGTGTACTCATTCTGAGCGCTGAGACTTGTATGTGCCTCGCCTGTGGAAACATTTCGAAAATAATAGTCGAATTGATCCCGAAGATAATTGAATTCGGAGCGGGAGTTCTCTTCGTATTCGTAATAGCTGTCGACCTGCTGCTCCTTATCCTTGCGAATAAGCGCGGTGACATATTCATCATCCTCGTACAGCTTCATTAGGTTCTGCTGCTCGAGTTCAAGCTTGTCCTTATAGTAGCCGGCGACTTTATCGTTCTTGCTCTCGATTGCATTTTGAATGAGCGGTTCATATTCGCTGCGGAGCGCATTGAGCTGATCCGCAAGAGGAGCCTGCTGGCCGCGATATGACATGATTTCGTCTTCCGTTATTGTAATGGATGATTTGGCCTGCTGTTTGGAGATCGGGTTCAGCTCGTACAGATTCAAGAAGAAGGCAAATTGTTTAAGCTGCCGAGTAAAATCCGCTGTCCGGTAGTAATCGCGATGCAGGTAACGGCTTCCTTGATCGAAGAATACAAGCGGTCCGCTCAGGCCAATGACCAGCATGAAAGCGCAGAGCGCGAATAAGGTTCTATTTTTCCATTTTGTATCCAATGCCCCATACCACCTTCAAAAATCTCGGATTTTTCGGATCGATCTCGATCTTTTCGCGGATTTTGCGGATGTGAACCGCAACTGTATTCTCCGCGTTATAGCCGGGCTCTTTCCAGACGCGTTCATAAATATCTTGGATCGAGAGGACTCGTCCCGCATTGGTCATCAGCAGCTCCACGATCTTATACTCGATAGGCGTAAGTTTCACGGCCTCGCCATTCACGGTGACTTCTTTGGCTTCCAGATTTAATGCGAGGCCGCGCAGATCAATCATTCGTTTGACGCCTTCGTAGGAGCCTAATGTCACATATCTTCTAAGCAGAGACTTCACTCGCGCTACCAGCTCCATCGGGTTAAAAGGCTTGGTGACATAGTCATCGGCTCCTACGTGAAGCCCGAGAATTTTATCGCTGTCCTCGCTCTTCGCGCTCAACATTAGAATGGGAAGGTTGCGATGCTCACGGATCTTGAACGTTGCGGTTATGCCGTCAACCCGGGGCATCATGATATCCATGATGATGAGATGCACCTGATTGGCTTCTAACATCTCCAGCGCTTCCAAGCCATCCTTAGCTTTCAGAACGGATATGCTTTCCTGCTTCAAATAAATCTCAATAGCGTCACGTATCTCTTTATCGTCGTCGACGACCAGCACCACGCGCTGTTCCATCGTGTTCAATCCCTCCTGCGTGCCATTTGTTTCTGTAGCCCATTGTATATGGAAAATCTTAATATTCGTTCATCAAATTTATGAAGAAGTTCTTAATTTATCGGAATAGGCATCAGAATAGCATATCTATCTCTTCAACTGAACGAATAAAACGGCAATAGAGCTGCTGTTGTTCACGATGAGGGAGAGGCGAGTACCTATTCCGTGGAGCGTAATCATGATGGGTAATAGAATCACGTGTGGTCTTCTGAAATAGTAGTTGTGGCCCAGGTACTCCAACAGAGAATAAGCGCTGCTTAGAGCAGCGCTTATTTCCTCAAAAACACACTTATAACCACCAAACAAGAGGTGTGCCCCAAAGGGGCACACGGCTCCTAGCACGCATTAACCAATTTCCATCGCTATCCGGCTGCCATTCTCGTTACCGGGGTCCAGGGGGTGGAGCCCTTTGGGGCCCTCCCTTGCAGGGAGGGGGTGGGTGAGTAGATGAACTAATGGTGCAGCTTATCCAAGTTCCATCCATGCGCGGTGACAGGCGGGCACGAACGAATGAGTGTGCGGACGATAGATCGTATCTAGATCCTTCCGATCAATAGCTTTATCGCTGCAAGCGGCAAGAGCGGGCACACGATCCAACAAATCCAAGATATCGTCCTTGTGAGGAGTCCAGAGGTCACAGGACCTTTGGGGCCCTCCCTAGCAGGGAGGGTTTGGGTGGGTAGAAAAATTGGTTTTAATGTGTAGAAATCCCGAAGGGTCAGATAGATACTAGGATTGCTATGTTAAAAATGAGGGGTTTCTCAAGGGGATCAAATCCCCTTGAGCACCCGCTCGGCGGCCTCGATCGTCGCATCCACATCCGCATCCGTATGCGCCGTCGTCAGGAACCATGCCTCGTACTTCGAAGGCGCGATGCAGATCCCTTCCTCGAGCAAGCCGCGGAAGAAACGTGCGAATTGCTCGCTGTCTGTCTGCTGCGCCTCCTCGTAGTTCGTGATCGGATGGTCGCAGAAGTGGGTCGAGAACGCGCCGCGGATGCGGTTGATCGTCAGCGGCACGCCGTGGCGCGTTGCAGCGGCGCTAAAGCCGTCGACCAGACGGATCGCGAGGCGCTCCATCTCTTCATAGACGCCTGGTGCGCTCAGCACCTCCAGGCAGGCGATGCCGGCCGAGATCGAAGCCGGGTTGCCGGCCATCGTGCCGGCCTGGTAAGCGGGGCCAAGCGGAGCGACCTGCTCCATAATCGTTTTGCGTCCGCCATAGGCGCCGATCGGAAGGCCGCCGCCGATGATTTTGCCCAGTGCAGTCAAGTCTGGCTCGATCGCCTTATGATCAGGGAACGCATGGTACGTCTGCGAGCTGCCGTAGTGGAAGCGGAATGCGCTGATGACCTCGTCATAGATGACTAGAGCGCCAAACTCGCGCGTCACTTTGCACAGCGCTTCGAGGAAGCCCGGCTTCGGCATAACCATGCCGAAGTTGCCGACGATCGGCTCGACCATGACGGCCGCCGTATCATCGCCCCAACGTTCCAGCGCAGCCCGCAGTGCATCGATGTCGTTGAACGGCACCGTAATGACCTCATGCGCAATGCTCGTCGGAATGCCCGCGCTGTCAGGAATGCCAAGCGTCGAAGGGCCGGAACCGGCCGCTACGAGCACAAGGTCCGAGTGGCCGTGGTAGCAGCCTGCGAATTTGATGATTTTGCTCCGTTTGGTATAGGCGCGGGCTACGCGGATCGTAGACATAACCGCCTCCGTGCCGGAGTTGACGAAGCGAACCTTGTCCATCGAGGGAATGGCTTCCTTCAGCATGCGTGCGAGCTTAATCTCGAGCTCGGTCGGCGTGCCGTACAACGTGCCGTTCGAGGCTGCGCGAATGATCGCTTCCGTAATATGCGGGTGGGCGTGTCCCGTAATGATAGGGCCGTATGCGGCCAAATAGTCGATGTAACGGTTGCCGTCCACATCCCAGAAGTAAGCGCCGTTGGCGCGCTCCATGAATACGGGGGCGCCGCCGCCAACCGCTTTGAATGAACGGGACGGGCTGTTCACGCCGCCGACAATATGCTGCAAGGCTTCTTCATACAATTGCGCAGATCGCGCACGATTCATCGTCATGATCTATAAACCTCCGTAAGTGCAATACAAGTCTAAACGCTATTATACCACTAGCCGCCAGCGTTCGCTCCTGCAGCCGCTATTGAGCAAATAAAAACCCCTTTCCCGCGAAAGGAGCTTAGCAGCTCCAATCATGAGAAAGGGGGTGATCGTTTTAGTTGCTTGTCGAGCTCGAACCGCTCGTGCTGCTGCTGTCCGTTGAACCATCAGTCGACGTGCCATCAGTCGATGTCGATGTACCGTCCGTTGCTGCCGGCGCGTTCTTATCCTTCGTCAGCGCCTCTTGAACGAACTCGCGAAGCTTGTCCTCGTCCTTGATGCCGATGACCGATGCGCCGCCGACTTTGTCTTCGCCGATCAGATCCATTGGCGGTACTTGCTCCGTACCTGCAACGCTGATACCGAGACCAAGTTGACCAAGCTTGAGCATGTCTTCAACCGTCAAGTTCGTCTCGATGAAAGGAGAGACGCTCTTAATGATGTCCGTGATGCGAACGATGTTCCAGCCGGACATGATTTTGCTGGCGACAGCCTGCATGAATTCACGCTGACGCTCTGTGCGTGTGAAGTCGCTCATCGCATCGTGGCGGAATCGCACGTATTGCAGCGCATGATCGCCATCGAGATGCTGCTGGCCTTGCTTGAGGTGAATATCGTAACGGTTGCCGTCGGCATTGTCGACATAGTTCATATCCTTCTCGACATAGAAGTCGATGCCGCCGATTGTATCGATAAGCGATTTGAAGCCTTCGAATTCGGTATAAATGTAATATTGAATATCAAGTCCTAGCAAATTGCCGATCGTCGTACGCGCGAGACGCTCGCCGCCGAGTGTAACGGCCGTGTTGATCCGTCCCCTGTCATGCCCTTCGATGTCCACGTACGTGTCACGAAGAACCGAGAACACATGCGCTTTCTTCGTTGTCGGATCGATCGATACGACCATCATCGTGTCGGAGCGTGCAACTTGAGTCTTCTCGAGACCCCGGCCGTCGCCGCCCATGAGCAGGATGTTAACGCGTTCTGTGCCTTCCCACTTCGGTGGTTCGGGCGTTGCTGTTTCTTGGTCTTTGAATTGCGTGAACTTGGACTCTTCATCGCTTTTATTTAAACCGTCCAAAGCGTTGTAGACGCCTACTCCGTAGACAGCAGCCCAGACGAAAAGACCAGCAACAACAATCAACAAACCGAACAATGACCACATCCACCACGGTCTGCGTTTTCCTTTCTTACGCGCTTCCATTGAATGTCGCTCCTTTTTGGAGTATGCTTTCTTGTGCATCTCAAACAATTACAGATATACACATCCTAAAATTATAAAGCTCAGGGGTATATGGAATCAAGTTATATTGAATTAGCAATAATGAGAAAACCTTTATTTTCAAACATTTAGCGGCAGGTTTTATCAGAATATAAGGCAGAATAAGTTAGTCGTCACTTATATGTAAGCTTATAGTTTGCTGGAATGAACATTTTAAGCCGCGGCAAGGCCAATATAAGTTGGTTCAACTCAACATTATCTATCGGTAATTCGGTAAGGAAGAAAGGGGTTCAACAATTTTGTCCAAGCTTGCAATCGACGTACAAGATTTACGCAAACAGTTTAAGGTGCAGAACAATCGTGCCGGTCTCGGAGGCGCGCTGAAGGATTTGTTCAAACGCGAGTACCGCGAAATAACGGCTGTCAAAGATATTACGTTCCAAATCCCGCAGGGCGAGATTTGCGGTTATATCGGGGAGAATGGAGCGGGTAAGTCGACGACGATCAAAATGCTGACAGGCATTCTCGTGCCGACTTCCGGCAAGCTGCAAGTTAACGGTTATGTGCCGCATAAAGATCGGGAGAAATTCGTCAAAGAAATCGGCGTCGTCTTCGGACAGCGTTCGCAGCTCTGGTGGGACATCGGCGTCATCGAATCGTTCCAGCTCCTTCGCAAAGTGTATCGTGTGCCGGAAGCGGATTTCCGCCGCCGACTCGATGAACTGGTGGAGCGTCTGCAGCTTGGCGAGCTGTTGAATCGCCCGGTTCGGAAGCTGAGTCTCGGTCAGCGGATGCGCTGCGAGCTCGTTGCTTCGCTGCTGCACAATCCATCGATCCTGTTCCTCGATGAACCGACGATCGGCCTCGATATTATTGTAAAGACCGAGATTCGCGAGTTTCTCAAAGGAATGAACAAGGAGCACGGAACGACGATTCTGCTCACGACGCATGACTTGCAGGATATCGAAGCGCTCTGCTCGCGCGTTATTATGTTGGACGACGGACGCATTATCTATGATGGCGGTCTCGAAGAATTGAAGTCGCGCTGGAGCAAAGGACGCGAGATCAAGTTCCAATTCGGCTCTGCGGTTACGGTTGATCGTCTGCGGAATCTGACGAATGGACTTGAGGGCGTTACTTGGACGGTGGAGAATGGCGTGGAAGCAGCCATGTGGCTGCCGAATGCGATTAACGTATCGGATGCGCTGGCGCGTGTCGTTGGCTCTTCGGCTGATATCCGCGACATCAAGATCATGGAGACGAACACCGACGAAATCGTCCGTGAAATTTACCAGTCGGGCAGCGCCGAGACGAAGGCGGCAGCAGCGGCGGCGCTTGAAGCAGACGATACCCCGCACAATGGAGCGGATCGGTCATGATGAGCGCTTATGTCGATTTTATCCGCATTCGCTTTCTCATGATGCTCGCTTATCGGGTGAACTACTACAGCGGCATTATTATTTATGCGATCAATATTGGTGCTTATTATTTCTTGTGGCAGGCTATCTATGGGGACAAGCAGGAGCTGGCAGGCTTCACCGTCGCACAGATGACGACGTATGTGGCTGTTTCCTGGATGGCGCGTGCGTTCTACTTCAACAATCTAGACCGGGAGATCGCGAATGAAATTCGGGATGGCAGCGTCGCCGTACAGCTGATCCGTCCGTATTCGTACCTGGCCGTTAAGATGATGCAGGGCTTCGGCGAAGGCTTGTTCCGCCTGCTTCTGTTCATGGTGCCGGGCATGATCATCGTATGTCTGCTGTTCCCGGTATCGCTGCCGACGGATCCGAAAGTGTGGACGATCTACTTGGTCATGTTGTTCTTCGCTTTCCTCATTAATACGCAGATCAACATGCTGACCGGCCTGTTCGCTTTCTTCGTCGAAAATAACGAGGGGATGATGCGCATGAAGCGGGTCATCGTCGACCTGTTCTCAGGCGTCGTCGTTCCGATCGCGTTCTTTCCCGGGTGGCTGTCTGCTGCGATGCAGTGGCTGCCGTTCCAGGCGATCACCTATCTGCCAACGGCAGTGTTCACAGGACGAACGCCGCTGTCGGAAGCGTGGGGCGTTCTAGGCGTGCAGGTCATCTGGTTCGTCGTATTGCTCGTACCGATTCTGTTGATGTGGCGGGCTGCGCGTACGCGGCTGTTCGTGCAAGGGGGTTAACGTTAGTTATGCTGTACTTATCACTGTTCTGGGAATATATGAAGAACTATGCCAAGACTCGTCTTACTTATCGGGCCGACTTCTGGATCGAGGTGTTGTCCGACCTGTTGTTCCAGGGGGTCAACCTGATCTTCATTCTGATCGTCTTCCAACAGACCGAGTCGCTCGGCGGTTGGTCGGAGGCGGAAGTCGTATTCGTCTACGGATTTTTCATGGTGCCGTTCGGCATCTTCGGAACGTTCTTCAACTTGTGGAATTTCTCCGACCGCTATATCGCCAAGGGGGAGATGGACCGCGTGCTGACGCGTCCGGCGCACAACCTGTTCCAAGTGACGCTCGAGAATATCGACCCGCCGTCGTTGTTCGGTTCGCTGGTCGGCATCATCATCATGATCATCAGTTGGACGCAGCTTGATCTGACGTTCTATTGGTGGGACATTCCGGTGATGGCGCTTCTCACGCTTGGCGCGGTGCTCATCTATATGGGTTTGTACACGGCATTGACCGCAATCTCGTTCTACTCGGACGCCCCGACGGGCATTCTGCCGCTTATGTACAACATTCAGAACTACGGCCGCTACCCGGTGAACATCTACAACAAGATTATCCGATTCGTTCTGACGTGGGTGCTGCCGTTTGCTTTCGTAGGCATCATTCCAGCCTCGTTCTTCTTAGATGAGAAGCACGACGACATGGCGTCGCTTGCTTTATATACGCCGCTGGTCGGTTTGATCGTATTCGCGATCGGACTGACGGTGTGGAACCACGGCGTGAAGCGATATCGCGGTGCAGGATCGTAGATTGTTCATATCGGTTGCGATAAAAAAGGAGCTGTCTGCAGCAGGTTATGATTCAATAACCCGCTGCAGGCAGCTCCTTTTGCCATGAATAAGAACTAGAGCCGCTCCGGTGCGACGCCATTCCAGAACAGATCGATGATCGCCTTCGCGAGCTCCGGCATCGAATCGAACAGCTCAGCAGGCTGCTGCCTGTTGCTGAGCATCAATGTCGCGCTCAGCGTATGCGCGAGCAGCAGCGGATTCGCTTTGCGCATTTGACCGCTATCCATCGCCGCTTGAAAATGCGTCGCCAGCACGCCATGAAGAGCCTGCTCCGCCTCTCGGATGCGGGTCAGCTGCTCCTCGGTCAGGTTGGAGGACGATTCTCGCATGATCGATTCAAAGTCCATGTGCGGCCTGGACATTTTGACGATGGCCATCTGCTCAAGTCCGCTTCTCAGGTCGGCGGCATCTTTAATCAGCTTCTCAGTACTCATGCGGGCGCGGGTCAGCATCCAGATGAGCGATTCGGTGAACAGCTCCGCTTTATTCGCGAAGTGGTAGTAGAGGGATGCCTTCGTCATGCCGCATTCCACAGCGATTTGGTTCAAGGAGATCGGCTCGTAGCCGTTCTCCAGGAACAGGCGGGAAGCGATCTGAATAATCGTATCGCGCGTCGGCGCATCCTGCTCGCTGCGCTTCGGACGTCCGAGCGCTTTGGTTGTACGCGTAGTTTTCATAGATTGGACACCTTCATTTAAAGATTTAACAAAAAGTTCGCCGTTCTCCCATTGATTAATTAACCGTACGGTATATATAATTATGGGTAACTGAATAAGTTCATTATAGCATGAAAGAAAGAACGGAGGATGCAAGATGCCTATGGTTGAACGATTCCACTCCTCGGTGACGGGGCGAAGAGGCCGCTGGATCACATTGCTGATCTGGCTGGTGCTGGCTGTTGTATTAACGGTCACGCTGCCGGCGGTAGGGGATGAGGAAGTCAATAATGCAGCAAACCTTAGCGATTCGAAGCCGTCCGAGCAGGCTGCGGCGGTCGATGCACGCGAATTCCCAAGCGACAGCGGGACGCCCGCGCTGCTCGTGCTGCACCGCGAAGGCGGGTTGACCGCAGACGATCTGGCCAATCTGCAGAAGCTGACGGCACAATGGGAGACAGCTCCGCTGCCGGAGCAGGTCGGCGTGCCGCCGCTTCATAAACTGCCGATGCCCGCGCTGCAAGCAGAACTGTCCGAGGACGGCAGCACGATCGTAACGCCGGTCTTATTTGCAACAGGCGCTGAGACGGAGACGGTGAAGGAAAGTCTCGATCAGCTGCGTAAGGATGCAGCGGCGACGCTGGGCGGCGATCCGTTTGGCACGTCGACGGATGCGGCGGAAGGGCTAAGCGCCCGCATTACAGGTCCTGTCGGCATTCAAGTCGATGCAACCGGTTTGTTCCAAAATGCAGACGTATCGCTTCTGATCGCGACGGTTCTGCTTGTCCTTATCATCCTGCTGCTCATCTACCGTTCGCCCGTACTGGCGTTCATTCCGCTCATTGCCGTTGGATTCGCGTATATGGTCGTTGGACCGATCCTTGGCGCGATGGCGCGTGAGGGATGGATTGAAGTCGATTCGCAAGGCATCTCCATTATGACGGTGCTGCTGTTCGGCGCAGGGACGGACTACTGCCTGTTCCTGATCTCGCAGTTCCGTCACCATCTAGGCGAAGTGGCGAACAAGCGGGAGGCGCTGATGAAGGCGTTGACCGGCTCGGCAGGCGCGATTGCGATGAGCGGTCTGACGGTCGTGCTGTCGCTGTCTGCGCTGCTGTTCGCGCAATACGGCGCGTATCACCGTTTCGCGGTTCCGTTCAGTCTGTCGATTCTCATTATGGCGATCGCCAGTCTGACGCTTGTACCTGCGCTGCTCGCCATTATTGGGCGCGCTTCATTCTATCCATTCGTACCGCGCACGCCTGAGATGATCGCAGAGCGTGCACGCAAGAAAGGCAAACCGGTACCTAGCAAGAAGGCTTCACGAGCTGGCCGAATTGGCCGCATTGTCGTCCGTCGTCCGTGGGCTGTCGTACTCTCGACGGTCATCTTGCTCGGCGTGCTGGCAGGCTTCTCTTCGCAAATGAAAGTAACGTTCGATATTCTGTCTTCCTTCCCAGAGGATATGGAATCGCGTGAAGGGTTCACGGTCATCGGCGAGCAGTTCTCCGAGGGCAGTCTCGCACCGGTTCGCGTCATCGTCGATACAGAAGGCGGCGATGTAAAGGCGGTAACCGACCGTCTCTCGAATCTTCCTTATGTAGCGAGCGTGTCTGAACCGGAGCAAGGACAAGTGAATAATCAAATCGCCGCGATGGACGTCAACCTTACGATGAACCCTTATTCGCTCGAAGCGATGGCGCTTATTCCTACGCTGCACGATGAAGCGGCCGCTGCATTGACTGCATCCAGCAGCGGCGCTGCTGCGGAGGATCGGGTATGGATCGGCGGTCAGACGGCGGAGCAGTATGACACCAAGGAAACGGGTGACCGCGATACGCGGGTCATTATCCCGATCGTTATCGGTCTCATAACGCTGCTGCTGCTCGTTTACCTGCGCTCGGTCGTGGCGACGGCGTATTTGATCGGCACCGTTATTTTGTCCTATTTTGCCGCGCTGGGCTTAGGTTGGATCATTATCCACTACGTGCTCGGAGCTGATGCAATCTCGGGTTCCATCCCGCTGTATGCGTTCGTTTTCCTGGTTGCGCTTGGCGAGGACTATAACATCTTCATGATCTCGAGCATCTGGGACAAAAGAAAAAGAATGCCGCTTAAGCAGGCGATCAGCGAAGGCGTCAGTGAGACCGGCTCCGTCATTACGTCGGCTGGCATCATTCTGGCAGGCACGTTCGCGGTACTGGCGTCGCTCCCGATTCAAGTGCTCGTTCACTTCGGTATCGTAACGGCCGTCGGCGTGCTGCTCGATACGTTCATCGTTCGTCCGTTCCTCGTGCCTGCAATAACGGCACTGCTGGGCCGTGCCGCGTTCTGGCCTGGCAAGCATGAAGAAGTGAAAGAACAGCCGACAGCTGCGTCTCCTCATTAGAAGGCAGAGGATGTTGGTAACGGCAGCTGGTGAGACATTTCGTATCCTTGCCGTCCATCATGTATAATGAGGGAATGATTCGATGGATGGACACAAGGTGGGGATGACAATGGGGAAGAAGCTTAAACCGGTTGAGTTAGGGCGCAAAGTATCGAATTTTACATTAGAGGGCTCTGGCGGGGGATCCATCTCGCTGAGCGATTATATAGGCAAGAAGGTCATCATCTTCTTCTATCCGAAGGATATGACGACGGCGTGCACGCAGGAGGCCTGCGATTTCCGTGACGCGAGCGAGAAGCTCGGCGCGCATAACACGGTTATTATCGGCATCAGCACCGACGATGTGGCGCGGCATGAACGTTTTATAGCCAAGTATGATCTCCCGTACGTGCTGCTCGCTGACCCGGAGCATCAAGTGTGCGAGCAGTTCGGCGTCTGGCAGATGAAGAAGCTGTACGGCCGCGACTATATGGGCATCGTGCGGTCGACTTTCCTCATTAATGAGAAGGGCGTGCTCGTCGAGGAGTGGCGCAACATTAAGGTCAAGGGCCACGTTGACACGGTCCTCGCCGCTATCGAGGCCGCATCCAAGCCGAAGTCGAAATCAAAGGCGAAGGCGGAAACGAAATAATGCTTTTCAGCCAGCTCAACAAAAGCTGCCTCCAGCTCACTGTATGCGACAGTGGACGGGGGCAGCTTTTCGTTTTGTTTCATTATAGTAATCGAATGATTTTCGCTCGAACTTTTGCATTAACTTTCGATTTTGTAGTGTTCCTCGAACAAAAGCTATGGCCCGAAGGCACGCGACTCCCAGTACGATGTACGGTGAACGCACATAACGAACTGGGAAGGCGCTATTTGCGTCTGATCAACACCCGAGGATTCTAAAGAACTCAGAAACTCTTATTTGATGAATTTACTATATAAAAGCACAAAAGTCGGCCCAATAGCGATCATTGAGTTCGTTACCGCTCAAACAAGGCGATTTAATCACATATAGTGTTGTTGAGATTCGTTACAGCAGGGCACAGGTAAAACTCATTCGAACAAAAGCCGTGCTAAACAGAGGCACGCGACTCCCAGCACGATGTATCTCATCTACGCATCAGTATCGTCACCATCCCATTATGGGGTCCCAGGGTGGGGCTGCCATCGGAGTAGCATCAGTGGGCGGTGACAGATGAACATGCGCGAAACAAGTATGCGGTCGATTGAACGTTCCTAGATACCACGAACCATTAGCTTTGCCGCGGATGCGGCAAGAGCGGGCGTGCAATCCATTCAACCAAGATACCGTCCTTGTGAGGAGTCCAGAGGGCACACGCCCTTTGGGGCCTCCCTTGCAGGGAGGGTTTGGGTGGGTAGAAAATCTTATCCCATGAGGGGCTGCCATCGGAGTAGCATTAATGGGCGGTGACAGATGAATATGTGCGAAATAAGTATGCGGCCGACTGACCGTGTCCAGATACCACGAACCATTAGCTTTGCCGCGGATGCGGCAAGAGCGGGCGTGCGATCCATTCAACCAAGATACCGTCCTTGTGAGGAGTCCAGAGGGCACAGGCCCTTTGGGGCCCTCCCTTGCAGGGAGGGTTTGGGTGGGTAGGAAATCTGGTTTAGACAGTTTGAAAAAATTCATTCGAAATGAAACAACGGGGTCTAAAGGGGCAGGAGCCCCTATACGCTAAGCGGTGAATGCATCCCGTCTGACTTCTCAATCTGCAAGGTCGCATGCGTCAGTCCGAATTGCGACTCGAGCTTGGCAAGCGCCTCACGCAGAACGTGTTGGCAATCGATATGCTCCTGCACGAGCAGATGGCCGCTAATCGCAGGAAGTCCGGATGTGATCGTCCAGATGTGCAGATCGTGAATGTCCCGCACGCCGGGTACACCTAGCAGCGCTTGGCGGACTTCTTCCGAGTCGATGCCTTCAGGCGTACCTTCCATTAGGATGTGAATGACCGATTTCAGAATGCCCCATGCGCTGCGCAGAATAAGCAGCGCAACAAGGACGCTGACGATCGGGTCGGCCCAATTCCAGCCGAACAACGCTACGAGCAGCGCTGCGACGATAGCGCCGACAGAGCCAAGCGCATCGCCGAGAATGTGCAAATAAGCGGATCGAACGTTCAAGTTGTGCTCGACATCGCCTTTGCGCATAAGCGCCCACGCGCTAATCAGGTTGGCCAACAGACCGACAGCGGCAATAGCCATCATCGGCAAGCCGGCTACGTCCGGCGGCTCACTCAGGCGGTGGTAGGCCTCAACGGCAATCATACCGGCAATGACGAACAACGTCAGCGCGTTGAACAAAGCAGCTAAAATTTCGAAGCGGTGGTAGCCGTACGTATTCGCTGCAGTTGCCGGCTTCGCGGCGAACCAGAAAGCGAGCAGGCTGAGCGCGATCGCAGCTGTATCGCTCAACATATGACCGGAGTCGCTGAGCAGAGCGAGCGAATTCGTCAGCAAGCCGCCGACGAATTCGAGCACCATGATGCCGCCGGTAATGCAAAGCGCAATCGCAAGTCCTTGCCGATTGCCCGAGCCGCCATGAACATGCCCATGGTGCGAATGTCCGTGGTGGCTGTGCCCGTGATGATTGTGCGAATGGCCGTGATGGTTGCGCCCCTGATGCGAATGAGCATGCTTGTGCCCTGTAGAATGGGAGCATGAATCGCTGTGAATATGAGCTTGAGCCTGCGTAGGTGCCTCATCATGCTGATGCTGACCGCAGCTTTCATGTGTATGATCTTCGCTGTGATGGTCATGCTGAGTTTGATCGGGTGTACTATTCGTGTGCTCGGTATGATTATGCCGAGCATCGTTCTCACGGCTGGTCATGTGCATCGCCCTCCAAAATGAACATATGAATACTTGCTCATATATTAATTAACCTCATCATACCAGTGGAAGAAGTTATTCGCAAGCCTAAGATAGCGAAACAAGCAGCATGACAACGCATACGTATTTACATGTATAATAGGGAGCAGGTGGTGACATTACGATGGACACGTTGGACAAATGCGAGCCGATATGCGAGGGCGCAGGACCCGAAACGGCGGAACGGGTCAGAAACGAGCTGCTGGAGGACGGAGCAGCATCAGCGATGGCTGAACTGTTCAAGGCGCTTGGCGATCCCACACGAATTCGAATGATTCATGCGCTATCCATACAGGAGCTGTGCGTGCATGATCTGACCGAAGCGCTTGGCATGGGGCAGTCGGCTGTCTCGCACCAGCTGCGTTATTTGCGCAATCTACGTATCGTGAAACGTCGCAAGGAAGGCAAGATGGTCTACTACTCCTTAGATGATACGCATATCGAGCAGCTGTTCTTGCTGACTAGACAGCATCTTGCGCATGACTGAATATAGCGTCGCCTACAGCGGGTCATTGCATTCGCTGTAGGAGCATTCGTATGCGGCGCTTGCTTCAGTCGTGCATGTAATGAGCCGAGCAGCTTAGGGAGGATTGTCGAACCGATCTGTCGGCGCCCACAGCAGAGATGTTGGAGAGGCAGGCCGAGCGGTAAGAGGCGATATTCCGTTTATTTCGTGAGTACCACAATATATTGACGGGAATGACGTTCTGGGGGCTGCTGACGACTATACGTAGCTCAGTGATTTTTTTTCGGTCCAAGGTCGCAGGAACTGGCTATTTTTATTCGACGAGCTTCATCAACCCAAAGCATCTTACTATCGAGCGGCAGAGGCTGCCAATGGACTCATACAGACTTAAACAGCATGAGGCTGTAATAATGAAAGCGTACTATATAGAAGGAATAGATTGAGATACATGGGCGGTCTCCTGTTGCCGGGAGGCCGCTTTGTTATTTTATTAAGCTGTGTAGGTGCTGTTATTGATGAAAAACAGACTGTTTTTCATTGCAAATTTATTCCCACATTTATGAAAAACACCCTCGTTTTTCACTTCTATAGCCCTCCCGATGAATCGACAAACTCCGTCATACCCCCTCCTTTGGATACAGAAAAGTCAGACAAAACCGTAAAGCCTTGTCCCTATTGGGCTCTCCGATTGTCAAGCACTTTTTGTTGCCAAATGCGGGCTTCGAACCATTGACACGCACAATATATAGATATATTATTGTCTCAGTCAACCTACATATTGATTTTAATAGAGTTGGTAGCCAAGAGAGGCTGCTACATATGGAGGGTATAATAACATGCTGGTTGTGTATGATTCGAGGACGGGGAACGTCCGCCGCTTTGTCGAAAAACTGAATATGAAGTCGGTCTCGCTTGACGACGGAGAAGCAGGTGACATGATGGTGGACGAGCCATTCGTACTCGTAACGTTCACGACTGGATTCGGACAAGTGCCGGAACGAGTCGAGAAATTTCTGCGCCGCAACAAGTCGCAGCTGAAGGGTGTGTCGGCAAGCGGCAACCGCAACTGGGGAGAGTCGTTCGCCAGAAGCGCTGATGATATTTCGAAACGATACAATGTTCCGGTCATTCATAAATTCGAGCTGTCGGGTACAGGACGCGACGTCGATCAATTTCGGCAGGGAGTGAATAAACTTGCGGCATATTGAGCTTAATAACGAGCTGATGCAGCGTAATGAGGATGGATTCTTCCGTCTGGAGAAGGATCAAGAAGCGGTGGCGGCGTTCATGGAGGAAGTGGCTGCGAAGAGCATGCGCTTCAATAGCTACACCGAGCAAGTCCAATATATGATTGATAACGACTTCTACGAAGATGTATATAAACAGTACACGAAGGAGCAGGTTGAAGCGATCTTCACCAAGACGCACGGCTTCAACTTCCAATTCGCTTCGTACATGGCGGCATCGAAGTTCTACACGGACTACGCGATGAAGAGCGATGATCGCTCGCAATACATGGAGCAGTATCCAGACCGTGTAGCAACGGTAGCCTTGCATCTGGGCGAAGGCGACTTCGACAAAGCGATGCGCTTAGCTGGCGCGATGATGGAGCAGCGTTTCCAACCGGCAACGCCAACGTTCCTCAATGCGGGCAAGAGCCGCCGCGGCGAGATGGTATCGTGCTTCCTGCTCGAGATGGATGACTCGCTCAACTCGATCAACTATGTGCTTGGCACTTGCATGCAGCTGTCCAAGATCGGCGGCGGCGTAGCGGTTAACTTGTCCAAGCTTCGTGGACGCGGCGAGGCTATCAAAGGCGTTGAAGGCGCAGCGAAGGGCATTATGCCGGTACTGAAGCTGATGGAGGATGCGTTCTCCTATGCGGACCAGATGGGTCAGCGCAAAGGCTCGGGAGCGGGCTACTACAACATTTTCGGCTGGGACGTAATGGAGTTCCTGGACAGCAAGAAGATCAACGCAGACGAGAAGACACGCCTGAAGACGTTGTCGATCGGTCTGATCGTACCGAACAAGTTCTACGAGCTGGCAGCACAGAACAAGCCGCTTATCGTATTCGGACCGCATTCGGTGCATAAGGCATATGGCGTTCATATGGACGACATGGACCTCGACGAAATGTACGACACGCTGCTCGCAGACGACCGCGTGAAGAAGAAGACGGTTATGAGCGCGCGCGACATGCTTGTGAAGATTGCGATGATTCAGCTCGAATCGGGCTATCCATATATTATGAACCGCACGAACGCTAACCGCGATCATGCGCTCAAGGGAATCGGTCCTATTAAAATGTCGAACCTGTGCACGGAGATTTTCCAGCTGCAGGAGACGTCCGAAATCAACGATTACGGTCAAGAAGACATCATCCGCCGCGATATTAGCTGCAACCTTGCATCGCTTAACATCGTGAACGTCATGGATCTTGGCAAAATCAAAGAGTCCGTCCACGAGGGCATCGAAGGACTTACGTCCGTCAGCGACATGGCGAAGATCGCGAATGCACCAGGCGTACGCAAGGCGAACGAAGAGCTTCACTCGGTCGGCCTCGGCGCTATGAATCTGAACGGCTACCTCGCGAAGAACAAAATCGCTTATGAGAGCGAAGAAGCGCGCGACTTCGCACGCACGTTCTTCATGATGATGAACTACTATTCGCTCGAGAAGAGCATGATGATCGCCCGCGACCGCGGGGTGACCTTCCATGGTTTCGAGCAATCCGAATATGCGAACGGCAACTACTTCGACCGTTACCTGGAGACGGACTACCGTCCGCAGACAGAACGCGCGAGCAAGTTGTTCGGCGAAATGCACATTCCATCTCCTGAGGACTGGGCACAGCTGAAGGCGCTTGTGATGAAGCACGGCGTTTACCATGCTTACCGTCTGGCAATCGCGCCAACGCAAAGCATCTCCTATGTGCAAAATGCGACTTCGAGCGTTATGCCGGTCGTTGAACATATCGAGACGCGCACGTATGCGAACTCGACGACGTATTATCCGATGCCGTACCTGGCACAGGATAACTACTTCTTCTACAAGTCGGCGTATCAGATGGACCAACTGAAGGTCATCGATATGATCGCCGAAATCTCGCAGCATATCGACCAAGGTATTTCGACGGTGCTGCATGTTAATAGCGACGTTACGACACGTGAGCTGTCGCGCTACTATATTTATGCCGCGAAGAAGGGCCTTAAGTCGCTCTACTACACGCGGACGAACAGACTGAGCGTTGAGGAGTGCATCAGCTGCGCCGTCTAATGACGGCGTTAGCGTGGCTCTTTTCATATAGAGAGAGGAACGGTTGAGCGATGGCATTGGAAGCTGTTAACTGGAACAGACCGGACGACGACTTTACGTTGACGTTCTGGAACCAGAACATTATGCAATTTTGGACGGACGAGGAGATCCCGCTGTCGGATGACAAAATGTCGTGGATCGAGCTGAGCGAGAAGCAGCGCGAGTTGTACATGAAGGTGCTAGGCGGCCTGACGCTGCTCGACACGATTCAAGGCGGCGTAGGCATTCCGAAGATCGTTGAGCATGTCGACGGACTGCAGCGCAAGGCTGTATTGTCGTTCATGGGCATGATGGAGCAGATCCATGCCAAATCGTACAGCAGCATCTTCACGACGCTTGCAACGACGGAAGAGATCGACGGCGTCTTCGCATGGGTGAAGAGCCATCCGAAGCTTCAGAACAAAGCGGAGTGGATCTCGGTCTACTATAACAATATTAAAACGCCTAAGAGCTTGTACCTGGCGCTGTCCGCGTCGGTGCTGCTCGAGAGCTACTTGTTCTACAGCGGCTTCTTCTATCCGCTCTTCCTTGCCGGTCAAGGCAAGATGACGAGCAGCGGCGAGATTATCGACCTTATTCTGCGCGACGAGAGCATCCACGGCCTGTACGTTGGCGTACTCGCGCAAGAGGTATATCGCGGCCTGACGCCAGAAGAGCGTCAAGAGGCGAACGAAGAGCTGAATACGCTCATCGACAAGCTGCATGCGAACGAAGAAGCATACACGAACGAGCTGTACACGGAAGTCGGATTGGCAGACGACGTACATGCTTACGTGCGCTATAACTGCAACAAAGCACTTATGAATCTCGGTCTCGATCCGCGCTTCGAAGAAGAGGACATCAACCCGATCGTCTTCAACGGCATCAGCACGCGGACGAAGCAGCACGACTTCTTCTCCAAGAAGGGCAACGGCTATGTCCGTACGCTTAACGTCGAGACGCTGCGCGACGAGGACTTCGAGTTTTAATAGAAATAGATCATTAGATTGGCAGCCGATAGCCGCCGTCTGCGGGACTCCCGTGGACGGCGGCTTTTTGTTTGGGAGGATGCAGCTTTTATAGCTTAGTCTTAGCTCGCAGTATCAGATCCGTGCAAAGGGCGAATGCATTCAAAGAGGACTGGAGAATCAGCGCCTACAGACGGAGAGCAAATAGTCTCATGGATTGACAATTTCATTCGAGTTAAAGCTTGTCGCGGCGCTCCATGCAATTATAGATGCACATATCAAGATAATAGTCGAAAAATGCAAAAGCGAAGGAAATATAAGCCTTCGATAGTTCGCGCAACTGAAAACGGCAAGAGTGCAGGAAATAAAATGAAATTAGTTTTAATCGGCAATCTGAGGCTCGATAACTGCATATGTGCAGCAATTCAGCCATTTTAATCATACTTCGCTAGAATACCTGCATTATTGCAGGAGTCCCTGCCTAAGTGCCTGAAGTTACAGTCTCTCATTTGGGATGAGAGCAATAGAGGATTCCTCTTATTTTCGAATACGAGTCATTTGCTAGACTTCCGTCTCATATAATCTATCAACCAGGCCGGGAAGGCCGGAAACGTTGAGCGAGGTGGACGGATATGATTCGTCGTCGAATCGTAAGAGCCGTAATTGCAGCAGCATTCGCTGTCAGTGCAGCAGCGTGGAGCGGATGGTTTGTCGACCAGGGGGAAGCGGCAGAGGAAGCAATCGTGAATGAGCAGGCGTGGCTCGCGCCAGCTCCGGAGGCTGTTATTGTGGGAAGACAAGCAGCTGTCGAAGCGGGACAAGCTGTCGATATACAAGTGCAGGCGGGTACGGTGTGGACGAAGACGAACGGATCAACAGAGCATCAAGCAGCAATCGTGGACGACAATCAACCGATTATTATAAAGGCCGGAACGGGTCCCAGCAGACTTAGCGATAGCAATAGTAACAGCACCAGCGATAGTAGTGAGACAGTATCGGATAAGCCGGTAGGACGTACCGTCTATCTGACCTTCGACGATGGTCCTAGCAAGCTGACGCCGGAGGTGCTCGACATCCTCAAGAAGGAAGGCGTTAAAGCGACATTCTTCGTGCTTGGGGAGCAGGTGAATGAGCATCCGGAGCTGCTGAAACGCATTGTGGAAGAAGGACATACGGTCGGCAATCATACGTATGATCATGAATATAAAGAGCTGTATAATAGCTTTGGCGAATTTGCTGAACAGATCGTGAAGACAGAGGATGCATTGCAGACGGCGGCCGGCATTCGAACGAAGCTGGTGCGTGCGCCAGGCGGCACGTTCGGCAACTTTGACCAAACGTACTTCGACGCGATGAAACAGGCAGGTTATACGATGTTCGACTGGAACGTGGATAGCGGCGACTCCGTTCGAGTAGGCGTTCCAGCGGCTGAAATTATAAAGAACATCCACAGCTCGAAGCTGTCGGATGAGACGGTTGTACTGCTGCATGACAGCTCGATTCACGGCGAGTCCGTAAAGGCGCTGCCGGACATTATCCGTTATTACAAGGAGCAAGGCTATACGTTTGCGCCTCTGACTGAGGCGGTGAAGCCTGTGACGTTCCGACTTGCAGATAAGCTCAAATGGAGTCGGCCAAAGGCGACGTCGAAGGAGGAAGCTGTAGTTCGTCGGGGACTGGAAGCCGCACAGGGCGCAGCATCATTCGTATTCTCTGGTGGGCAGGAGATGCATGCAGATGGTGCATCAGCACCAATCGCATCGGAGCCAACAGCTGCAGCACCGCAAGAGGGCAAAGAACTGGTCGTGTACGTCGCAGATCGAACCATCCTCTTCGAGCCAGGTTCATATTGGACAGGCAGTGACGGAGATTGGCTTGTACCCCTTCGCGAGATGATCGAAGGAATGGGCGGGAAGCTGAGCTGGAGCAAAGTCGATCGGAAGGTGCATGTTGAGCTGGCTAACGGAAGCTCATTCGATCTGGCAACGGGCGTGGGACAGCCAGGTACTGTAGAGCAGAACAAAGTGTACGCATCGCTGCGTGAAGTGCTGCTGCAGATTGAGGGCAAGCCTGTCGAGTCTAAACAGAGCGGAGAGCAGATTGTATTCGGGGAGAGTAGCCATGCATCAGCATTAACATCGGCTGCGGCGTAAACAAATTGTCGTTTGGTCTAATATAAGGTTGCACAAACTTACGATTAAGGGATATACTGGTGATACCAATTTCAAGGAGGCTGATGTGCTATGAGAACAATAATGATGACGGTACAACAACATGGACATCGGTCTCTACGGACGCTTGAACACATTAATCGCCATTAGTTGGCGATCGGTGTGATATCTCAGACATCGTGCATTGTGCACGGCGTCTGCAAGCAGAACCGGGAGAGACCGCATGGTATGGGTCTCCCTGGTTTTTTGCTTTGCCCTAGAAGTATAAGCGCACCCTAGTACTGTGCGTTTATACTTCAGCGCGAGCATGGAAACCTGCCGGGAGACCGCGCAGGTTTATTGTTATGGGGCGGATATGGCTGCAGCCTGCGCACAGCATACCGCCCGTCAGTGGTACGCAGCACCCTACCCATAGGGCATGAATGCTGCCAGAGCAGTGAAGCATATGCGTATCGAAGCGTGTTGTCCGCCGAACAAACACTCCCACTCGCTGCCTCGCCATTGCACTCCATGCAACAGAATGAGCATGATGCGTTCATTCTGCAGAGTCGGGCTGCATTTTAGACAACAGAGTGAGCGTGTGGAGTTCTCGAAACATCTATTTTGCGCTGGAGAGGTCTGTTTCAGTTGTACGGAATGCAACGTAATGGCGGGGAGCGGGCAAGCGGGTGCGTTTCTGTTGAACAGCGTGCAATGGCGAGCATGTGCGTACTGAAGGTGCTGCAGAATGGCCTTCGAGCGTATTCGATACGGACACAATCTATTAAAAAATGACTAAACGACAATGAATTTCATTAGAGGAGCTAAACATTTGAACCATAATCCATCTATTCAAGGTTATAATACCTTGCGATTGCAAGAATACGGCTGGAACGAAGAGTGGGAGAAGAAAGCTGCGGATGCCACAGCAAATGATCAGCAGCAGGCGAAAGCACTTGCGCCGGCTCGAATTATCGCACAGTTCTCTCACGTCTATCGGGTTATGACGAGCGAAGGCGATCGTCTTGGCACGGTCGCCGGACGGTATCAATACGAGGCGTCAGGCAAAGGCGACTATCCCGCGGTCGGCGATTGGGTGATGGCGGAGCTTGCGCCAGGGGATGAACGCGTTGTTATTCATGCGCTGCTCCCGCGCAAGTCGGCTGTATCCCGCAAGGTGGCGGGCAGCCAGCAGGAGGAGCAGGTCATCGGTGCGAACATCGATTTCATCCTGCTGGTCAACGCGCTAAACCAAGATTTCAATCTGCGGCGCATCGAGCGGTATCTGACCGCTGCGATGGGCAGCGGTGCACAGCCGGTTATTGTGCTGACGAAGGCGGACCTGTGTCCAGACTCGGAGGCAATGGCGGCGCAGACGCGTGCATTCATCCCATCAAGCGTACCCGTGGTAGTCGTCAGCGCCGCTCGAGGCGAAGGAAGGGAGCAGCTTACCCCTTATCTTGGCCAAGGCATGACGGTTGCGGTCGCCGGTTCGTCTGGCGCAGGCAAGTCGACGCTGCTCAACTGGCTATCCGAAGCGGATCGCATGCGTGTTCAGGATATTCGCGAGGACGATGCAAAGGGCAGGCATACGACGACGCATCGCGAGCTGTTCCCGATTGCAGGCGGCGCGCTGCTTATGGATACGCCGGGTATGCGCGAGCTGCAGCTGTGGCATGCCGACGAGGGGCATGAGGAAGCTTTCAGCGATATAACGGCATTGGCCGCGAACTGCCGCTTCCGAGATTGCCGTCATGAGCGGGAGGAAGGTTGTGCTGTACTCGCAGCGTTAGACACAGGCGAGCTCGACCGCCGACGCTACAACAATTACGTGAAGACGGGCAAGGAGATTGCGCATCAAGCGCGTAAGGAACGGATCGACCAGCGAAGCAAGGAGCGCCGAAGCGGATCAGCGGGCAAACCGCGTCCGGCGGCTAAACGCTCTCACGGTTGGGATGAGGACTAGGCTTGTTGAGCTAAGCTTAAGCGCTTAGAAGAAACGGCCGCCCGAGAGGGCGGCCGTTATTGTGTCAATGGAGCTTCAACAAGCTCAACTGCAACTGTCGCGCGATCATGACACGCTTATATGTCGCCGCCGATGCTTCGTGTGACTGGAGCATGATGCAACGATTGGATAGATGGGTGGGCGTGAGGGATTGACGATTGGCTGTCGCCTCGTTAAAGACCCAAGATATGATAGCCGGCATCGACGTGCAGCACGTCGCCGGTAATGCCGCGCGACATGTTGCTCAGCAGGAATAACGTCGCATCGCCAACTTCATCCTGGTCGATATTGCGCCGCAGTGGCGCGCGCTCCTCGATCGTCGCCATTATGTCATTGAAGCCGGAGACGCCTTTGGCCGCCAGCGTACGAATCGGACCTGCGGATACCGCGTTGACGCGAATGCCGTATTTGCCGAGATCCTCGGCTAGATATCTGACGCTCGCTTCGAGCGATGCTTTGGCTACGCCCATGACGTTGTAGTTCTTCACGACGCGATTCGCGCCAATATAGGATTGCGTGACGATGCTGCCCCCTTCCGTCATCAGCTTCTTCGCTTCTCTAGCGACAGCTACAAGGGAGTAAGCACTCGTATCCTGCGCCAACAGGAATCCTTCGCGCGAAGTATCGACGTATTCGCCCTTCAATTCATCCTTCTCTGCAAAAGCGACCGAGTGGACGAGACCGTGAATAATGCCCGTCTGATGCTTGATTTGGTCAAAAGCAGCCTCGATGCTTGCATCATCGTTCACATCGCACGATACGCACATGAGCGGCTCGATCGCTGCATCCTGCAGCAGCGTTGTAAGCTTAGCCAGCGAGCGCTCCTTCCGATACGTGAAAATCAACTCTTCGCCCCCGCATTGTGCAGCGACTTCGCAATGCCCCAAGCCAAACTCCGCTCGTTCGCCACGCCCATGACGACGACGGTTTTTCCATTCATGAATCCGTTCATTGTTTTCCCTCCGTGATGCCTCGAATTAGTACCAACCATTAGTACCAGATGCTAAATTGTATAGATTCATTATAGCTTTAACTATCGTTTCGAATCAAATCCATAGAAACGCGAATTCAAAAAAGTAGTACAAAAGCGGACTTTTTGAACAACCTCTAGAAACGCGTCTAACAAATGCTATTTTCGGAGACACTGCTAGATAAGAGATTTGATTTAGGGCAGGAGGCAGGGAAATCGCGATGACGACCGTGACGAGCTATGAGCGTTGGCCGGAGGATGAGGGAGTGCGGAGCAGCACAGGAGAGTGGCATGAGCCGCCGGAGCTGCTGCTGGAGCGGATGAAGGGCAAGATCGGATCTGTGCTGTATGGCAAGGAAGAAGTCATTACGAAAGTGCTGGCCGCGTTTCTGGCAGGCGGGCATGTATTGCTAGAGGACGTGCCAGGCGTTGGCAAAACGATGCTCGCCCGCGCCTTCGCCGCCGTCATCGGCGGTCAGTTCAAGCGAATTCAATTGACGGCGGACATGCAGCCGGCCGATGTAACGGGCGGCTCGGTATGGGACGGACGCAGCGGCTCCTTCCTATTCGTGCCGGGGCCTATTATGGCGAATGTCGTGCTGGCCGATGAGTTGAATCGGACGCCGCCGCGTACGCAATCCGCCCTGCTCGAGGCGATGGAAGAACGATGCGTCACGACCGATGGAGAGAGCCGCAAGCTCCCGGATCCATTCATGCTTATTGCGACGCAGAACCCTTGGGATTACGAGGGCACCTTCGCGCTGCCGGAAGCACAGACGGACCGGTTCATGATGCGGCTGTCGATCGGCTACCCATCGGTTGAGCATGAAGTGCGTTTATTAGCTGCAATGGCAGATAATCGATCGATCGATCCGGCGTCCTTGAAGCCCGTCGTCGCGGTGGAGGAGTGGCGCAGAATGCAGCGCGAGTGCAGGACGGTGCATGTGCACCCGGATCTGCTGCCCTATGCGGTCGCGATTGTGAGCGAGACGCGGAAGGCGACGGAGCTTGCGGCTGGCGCGAGTCCGCGCGCATCGCGCGATTGGCTGCGGGCAGCGCAAGCGACGGCCTATATGGAAGGGCGGCGGTTCTTGCTGCCGGACGACCTGCTGGCAACGGCGGAGCCGGTGCTGGCGCATCGGTTGACGGTTCAGCCGGCTTATGCGGCATCCGGACAGACGGCGGCGACGGTGCTGGAGCGTATTATCCGCAGCACGCCGATGCCGGCATCGGTCGCCGGGAGGCGCCGGCGATGAGCAGCGGCAGCAGTATTCCGCGGACGGCAAGTGCTGCGAAGGTGAATGGTACGGGTAGGGCGGCATCTAAGCCGAGGTTGAAGGAAGTACTGCCCGCTTACCGAACACGTCGCTGGTTGTGGTCGCTGCTGGCGGCGGGCTGGATGTTCACGGTGTCGGCTTCGGCGCTGCGCGGAGAGATGCCTGAGTTGTTCGCAGCCGTGCTGTTAAGCGGCATCGTCATCGTGGGACTGCTTCCTGTCATTGCCGTACGAGCGGCTGGTATCGAGGCGGTTCGTACATTATCGGCGCCGGAGGCAGCGGCGGGCGGTGAGCTCCAGGTTGTGTTGACGCTGCGCATGCGAATGCCGCTTCCGCTCTTATGGGTGTTCGTTCGCGAGGAATGCATCAATGAGAGCGGCGGACAACAGAGAGCGGTCCATTATGGCCATGTCGGACTGCCATGGCAGAGACGAGAATGGCAAATTGCCTATACGATTCGCGAGTTGGCACGAGGTTCCTATCGGTATCAAGCGATGGAGGTAACGATCGGAGATGCGTTCGGTTTGACAGCAATGAAGCGTCTTATACCGGTTCGAGTGACGAGCGATGAGATACGCCAAGGAAGCAAGGAGAGTCCGGTGAGCAGGGATAAGGCCGAACGGCCTTCTTTTCTCGTGCTGCCGGATTGGACAAGTCCATTAGAGCTGCCGATTGGAAGCGGGCAGTCGAAGAAGCTGATGGAGAGCAGACCGCTTGATGCATCGACTGGCGGTTATGTGCATTCGACGGAACGGACACGCAGCCGGTCAGTGCCTCGTCAGCAAACGACGGTTGCTGACGGGGCGGGCGTACAGCGTCAGCCTTATCGGCCTGGCGATGATCCGCGTCATATTGACTGGCGGGCGGCATCGCGAGGCAGAAGCTGGGTGACGAAGCGGGAGCCCGCGTCGCAGCCGCCGGCGCTGCTCATGCTGCTGGATACAGCAGCGGAGGCGTATGACGGCAATGATTATTGGTTTGATGCTGCCGCTGGTTATGCTGCTGCGCAAATTCGTTATGCGGTGAACAACGGCGTAACGTTCCGATTGCTTGGCGGCATGGAGTCGACCGGTGGACAGCAGGCAACACGCCTGTCTACGCAGCGGGAGGCATTGGAGCGATTGGCGCGGATGAAGCCGAAGCCGGCTCCAACGGGTGCCGCGGCTGCTGAGGATAAAGGAATATCCGGCTTAGATGATGCGTTGAATCGAGAAGGAGTTAGCCGCGGCGCGACCTTCCTTCTCATCACGGCAGAGTGGCGAAGCGGCGATCTCGGCGAACGGCTGGCTGCTTATGCGGCAGCGAACGGCTGTCGCATTGAGGTGCATGTGTTGACATCGAAACGGCTGCCATCGGCTGCGATGAGAGCGCGACAGCGCGATTGGGAGAATGCAGGCATTCGCGTCGTGTGGGTTCCGATGCCGGACAGCAGCGATATAACGCAGCAGACTGCAATAGCGGAAGGCGGTGAGTCGAATGAGCGGGCAAGCCAATAAGAACGTGCAGGATATTCACCGCAAGGAGCGCGGCTTATATGAGGCGGTTCCTTTTGTCCATCGGCTGTGGACGAGTCTTCTGTTGTATGGCTTGCTGCTGGAATGGATCTGGCCGTGGACCCGCCCGACCGGCAATATGAAGGTGGATGCCGCGCCGCTGCTTGTTGCGGTGTTGTGTTTTGCAGCGGGAGAGATGTTTCGCTGGCGCGCAGCCGTCGCCTTCTTCTGGAATATTCTCGTTATTGGGTGGACGCTGTGGCAGCTATATGGAGAGGGCCAGGCTCCGCTGGCTTGGCTGATGGATTTTCCGTCAAGAATGGCGGATGAAGTGATGCACCTGACAGAAGGCGGTCTGTGGCTCATGTCCGGCGAGGTGCGGGCGCTTGTACTGTTGCTCGGCTGGGCGCTGCTCGTGCCTGCGCTGCAGCTTATTATTTGGGCCAGACAGCTGTCGCACGGAATCGGACTGGCAACGGTGCTCTACTTGCTGTTGCTGCATGAATGGCTGGGTATGGATACGCAGTGGGGTGTTGCGAGAGCATCGCTGGAGTGGCTGTTATTAGCGGCATCCGTTACGCTGGCGCGCGTGCACCGGGTTTATGGCTTGGGGGCGGAGAGCGGCACGAGGGCAGGGCGAATGGCTGGCTGGCAGAGCCGCTGGACGGGCGGGACGCTCGTTGTGAGTACGCTGATTGCCGCCGCCGCTCTGATAGGCGCCTATCAGAAGCCTTGGTCTACCGAACCAGCTAATTGGACAGCGGAATGGTCGGACCGATGGGAAGGCGCGATCGACCGGCTGTCGGATCGCTATTCGGCGCAGACGGCGAACGCGCGAGGAAATGGCGAAGCGACGACGGGTTACGGATTTGATGACACCCGGCTGGGCGAATCGCTCAAATCGGTTAATCAGGTCATGTTCACCGTGGAGACGGATCAGCCGATGTATTGGCGCGGCACATCCAAATCCATCTATACGGGCCGCGGGTGGACGGACAACGGGACGGAATGGTCGAGCAGACTGGTGGCCGAACCAGGCACTTCGATTGGCGCGGTGAAGGAAACGTTCCATATGGCGGAACCGGAAGCGGGGCTGCCGCTTTTTGCAGGGGGAACGGATGCGATTGTAACTCAGCTCGTGTCGGAGTCGCCGTCGCGTCAGCAGCTTCGTTATTGGGAGGATGAGGCTGCGGGAACGCTGTTCGCGCCGGGTACAAGCGTGAAGGTGGCCTCGTACACGGTGGAGGCGCAGGCGCCGCTGACCGAGGAGCAGCTGCAGCAGCGTCTGAATGCGATGCAGGGGCCGACGGAAGACGATCCAGAGGATGTTGCGAAAGCGTACACGCAGCTGCCGGCGAGCTTGCCATCCCGCGTTACGGAGATGGCGGCGCAGGTTATTGCCGACGGGCAGGACAGCTGGGGCGGGATGACTCGATATGCGAAGGTGAAAGCGCTGGAGTCGTACTTGAAGACGCATTACACGTACTCGCTTAATGAAACGGATCAGCCGCCGGTTGGATCTGATTTTGTCGATGATTTTCTGTTCGAGCAGCAGCGCGGGTATTGCGTTCATTTCTCGACGGCTATGGTTGTCATGCTGCGAACGCAGGGAATTCCGGCGCGTTGGGTGAAAGGTTTTGCCCCTGGGGAGCTTGCGGAGTCCGCAGGAGGCACGGATCTGCCGGAGACGGTGGCCGCAGGCCGTACGAACGGCGGCTTGACGCTGGCGAGCGTAGGATTGGGAGCAGGTAATAAGTTGTCCCGCAATGATGAAGATGCGAAGCTGGCAGGCGCCATTATCGCAGGCATGGCGGGGGAAGCTGCAGGTACGGTGGGCAGCGCCAATGCTGCTGAAGCTGGTGCTGCGACGACAGTGAATTCGTCTGTAGATGAGACGGGTAGAACAGCAACGTATGTGGTGCGCGATTCGGACGCGCATGCATGGGTTGAGGTGTATTTCCCTGGCGTGGGCTGGGTACCGTTCGACCCAACCCCGGGCTTCAGCGGCGCGTCGGCGGCACAACCGTCCGCAGCCGCCTCGCACGGCAGCGCATCGGGCAGTTTCACTCTGCCCGATGCAGCTGCCCCAGGCACAAGCGCCGCGCAAGACGGCGGCGCCGGTGCCTGGCTGTCGGCGGCCGCTTCGCGGACCGCCGACGCGCTCGCGCGAGCGGGCGAAGCCCTCGCGCACGCGGTGCGGCACGCCGCCGGCCGTGCCGCAGCCGGCGGCGAAGCCGCTTGGACGGCGGCATGGCCGCCGTCGGCGCCGCTGGCCGCGGCGCTCGGCGCAGCCGCGCTCGCGGTCTGCGCGCTGGCGGCGCATGGCGCCGCCCGGCTGCGCCGGCGCGGCATAGCCGCACCGCTGCGCGGCTATGCCCGCGCAGCAGGCGCTGACGCGCCAAACGCGCTCGCGATGCGGGCGAGATATCTCGCCGCATCGGATGCGCTATGGCGGCGCGTCGAGCGCCGGTTCGGCGCTCGCGCGCCGGCGCAGAGCGCGCGAGCGTACAGCGCGCAGCTGCCGCTCATGAGCGGCGAAGCGGCCGCGATGGAGCGGTTCCTGCGCTGGGACGAAGCCGCGCGCTTCGGCGAGGCCGCCTCATTCCGCGGACCAAGCGTCCATGAGCTCGCGGACGTTGTCCGCCAACTGCAGCGCGGCACCTCTCACGCACGCCGCAGCAAGGCGGCAGTAACGCCGTAGCTGCATCTGAATAGGCAAGCGGAAATGAAAGAAGCTGAGCCATAGACACCTCAGGTGCATTGGCGACAGCTTCTTTCATTTTTCATCCGTATAAATCGGCAAGCGCGCAGCCCGATTCGACCGTTACACTCGTCCTTTATATTTGCCGGTGTTTCGAATGGACACCTTCACTGTTATTTTTCTAAGCGAGTCCTCCGACAATTGGTAGGGCTCTGGTCGGTGCTGGTTATGCCAAACTTTCGGGTGATTGCGGTAGAGCGTTTCCTCCAAATTGAATACGTCGCAATGGGCCGCCAGCCCTTTGCGATAGGTTTCCTGAACTTCACGTATAACGGCATCTTGGGTGAGCTTCTCTAATGTCCGTGTCGGCATATCTTTGATCAGCTCAAACAGCTTTCCCTGGATGCGAACATCGATATCGTATCGGACCTTGTTGCCGCTGTCGACGACCGGTCGAATGCGATATTTCGGCTTTAACAAAGCTAGTGTGGCGACAATCTCGTCTTTGTTCGGGACTTGAATAATCGCCTGCTTCAGATCCTTCTGAATCCACCTCGAACCCTTCAGATCTTCGGAAGACAGCCAGCCGGATAGAACATTGTCGTTGAAGAAATAGGCGCCGGATATGCTGAGAAGCGGCACGCCCTTCGCGTCCTCCGTCCATATTTCTCTCGTAACCGTCAAGGATGGCAGCATCGTGGGCTGTCCAGGCTCGTTTATCCGGGCAATCACTTGATGGCCATACACGGGCTGAATAAATGAGCGCTGCGAATAGGTCTGTTCCGGCGTATACATGATCGTATCAAGGGGAGAAAGATTCAACAGCGATTTCTTAGTGAACACATTCTCCAGCTTTTCGTTCGTTCCGTAGACGAGCAGCCGATAGCGGATTTCCCGATAACGGTTCAGCGCATTGAACGTTTCGACGATTCCCTTGCGCATCAGATTTTCCGTGAAGACAAGCGCCTTGACATGTCCCCAGAACATGCGAAGCTGGGATGTCGCCATCATGGCGTCAAGCGAATCCACAACCGTCGTTCCTTCCCCTTTGCCGATCCAGATTGGCACAGGTTTGCCGATTGTGTTTGTTTCGGTTCGGGCTATGTTCGAGAAGTTCAGCACTTGAACATAGGTGATATAATGGTTGTCCTTGTAATCGATCCCGATAGCCGTGACATAGGCGAGATTCTGAATATCCCTCGAATTCCAGCAGCCCGTAAGCAGTAGGGTGCACAACAGCGATAACGCGGCTGCGGAAATTCGGTATAACGTCTTGCCCCGAAGCGCCATCAGGAGGCAGTCTCCGGCTGATGATCGGGGTCGGTCGGCTCTAGCGAGCTCGGACGCTTCGCGATATATCTCCATGGCACCCTAAGGAATGCGGCAAGCAGCTCCTTGAAGCGAAGCGGCGAGTACGGCGTCATGAACGGCACGCCGAACGAATGCAATCGCGACGTATAGGCAGCGAACAGAACGATGCCTAGAATGACGCCATACATGCCTAGAATGCCGCCCAGCACGAAAATGAACAGCCGAATGATGCTGACGGTGGTGCTAAGCGTCTGATTGACCAGCGTGGCGCCTGACACAGCCGTTACAGCGCCGACGACGACGACGGAAGGAGACACGAGGCCGGCGCGGATGGCGGCATCGCCGATGATGAGTCCTCCTACGACGGTGAGCGTCTGTCCGATCGGGTTCGGCAGCCGTACGCCCGCCTCTCGGAAAATTTCGAGCAGCAGCAGAAGAATGAAAAACTCCATCTGCGGCGAGAGCGGTAGTCCGAGCCGCGATACGGAGATCGTGGCCATCATCCGGAACGGGATTTGATCCTGGTGGAACGCCATGAGCGCAACCCAAATCCCAGGCAGGAGAAGCGTGATCAACAGGCTAATCAGTCGGATTGATCGAGTGAACGAGACATAGAAGAAATTGAAATGGATGTCCTCCGGCGATTTCAACAGGAGCGTAAGCGTGCTTGGCCCGATGAGGACCATCGGATTGCCATCGAGAAGCAGGACGAAACGGCCGGCTAACAGACTGCTTAATGCATAATCCGGCCGCCCGGTGTAGTCCATAAGCGGCAGTACGGAAAATTTGTAATCCGAAATCATTTCCTCGAGTTGCCCCACGCTATACAGTCCATCGATATCGATCTGCTGCAGCCTCTTGCGGACCTCTTTCAATACCGCCGGATTCAGAAGGTCGTCAAAATAGAGCAAACCCACCCGCGTCTTTGTCCGCGTGCCCAAAATGAAGGTTTCGTAGCAGAGCGAATCGCTTTTTACTCGTTTCCGGATGAGCGCGACATTCGTTGTAATTTCCTCGACGAAGCCGTCGCGAGGACCTTTAATGGATATCTCGGTATTCGATTCCGACGGGACGCGCTTCGGCGGGTCGGCCAGATCGAGCGCGAACAGCATATGAATCGCCGGGATCAGCACGAGAAGGCTGCCGCGAAAGACCGTTTCTACAACTTCCTCAGGCGTAGCGGATCGTTGAATCAGGCTCATTGGCAGATCGCCGGTCCATAGGGTTTTCTTGGTCGATTCGCTTAATATGCCTTCATGGTACATATCGACAAGCCCTGGCAGGACGATCTTGCCGATCATCGAGCTGTCGCTCAATCCTTCGGCCATCAACAGCAATACTCGCGAATTCGCTTGCTCGTCCAGCTGATAGGATTGGAAGTTTACGTCGCTGAATCGCTTGAATATTTCCTGCAGCCGCTCCTCTGTCCAAGGCTCGTTGCTTGCCTTGTTCGATTTGCGGGAGCTGCCGCCATTGCGGGCGTTATTGGCATTGTCGGGATTAGCGTTGTTTGGGGCGTTGCTGGCGCTGCTGCTATCGTTGCCATTGTTGCTGCCTTTATTGCTCGAGCTCATGTTGGCCGTATTGCCTCCGCTCGAAGAGCTGACGTTGCCGCTGCTTCCGCTTGAGTTTGCCATTATTGCACCTCCTTTGAAGGCTTCGAGGCCATTGAGATCAGCATCCACATCGCTGATGCGACGAACAGAACGACGAACGATACCGGGAAGTAGTAACGATACAGGAACAAATAGTAGGTGTATTCGTTAATGGGAATGACCGCAAGGATGATGTAACTTAACGAGATCAGCCCGATTGCCATCATTTTGGTTATTCGCCTTGTGATCGGCAGCATGTCGACGATAAGAAAGATAGCGAGGCTCATCCTGGTGACGGCGCCGGCCTGCCACTGGTAGATCGAGAAGAAATCGACGTGCTCGAAGTAGTCGCCGAGCTTGACGAGACGCCATTGCTCATAGGGCGAGGCCATTTGCTTCGCCGCTTCATTCGGCCCGAATTCCGTAATAGCCCCGATGATCGGTCCAGCCGAGATATAGACCATGATCATGGCTAGGGTGACGATATGCCAAGGTTTTATTTTGGTACGGATGTGATGCTGCAAATTCATTAGAAAGGCGAACTCGATATATCCTCCGCCGGCGTAAATCATCCCTTTCCATACCCTGCCCCAGCCGTGCTCAAGATAAGGTTTCAACAGAGCGAAATCCTTCTCCGGCATGTTGGAGATGCTGACGAAATAACCCAACACCACGACGATCGGCAGCAGAATGCCTGACGTTATCGCAATGACGCGAATGCCCCATAAGGCGCATACCGCGCTGGTGACGGTGAGCAGGATGCTGAGGGCAAGTGGCGGCGTACCTGGCAAATAGTTGGAGATCGTCCAAGTTGTCGTGTATGAGACCGTCATTCCGCCGATCATGTATAGGCAGACTAGAGCCGGCAGAACGAAAAGCCATGCAATGACCGGATGCGTGCGGGCCGAAAGCCATGGGATGAGCTTCTGCTGTCCGGAACGACGCATGGCGACGGCCAATAGGATGCACCATGGGATGAGGAATGCGCCGGATAAAAGGACTGTAATCCACGCATCGCGTCCCGACGCATCGAGCAGCAGCGGGTTGACGATGACATGACTGACTAGTCCGTTCGCTAGCATGAAGATCATGGCTGCTTGAAGAAACGTTATTTTGCGTTGAACAATAGCCATTTCGCATCACCTGCGCCGTCTTCGTTAGAGTGTGGTACACCATGCTTATTATGGATATAAACGCCAATCCTATGCGTCCGCAGCTGTAGAACAGTAGGTTGTATCAAATAAAAAAGCCCTGCCCGGCGTAAGCCAGGCAAGGCTTTAAGTGCTATGACACGATATAAAATTAAGATTTCTTCGCTGCTAGCTCCTTGATCATTTGCTGCTTGCGTACCTCCCGGTCCTTCGGCTTCAGACGCGGGCATGTATAGCAGTACTCGCCGTCTTCCGTACGATAGTACATGCAGCAGGTCGGCTTCATGCGATAAGGAACATCCGGGTTGAGCGGATTGTCGACATAGCGGTACGTATGATGGTAAGGATTGCGCTTCGTGCCGAACGCATCGGGAGGCATTTCATCCGTCGTGTAATGGAAGTCAGCCTCGAGCCGCTGCTTGCGGATCGGGTCCTTCTCTTGTGCGATGAGCGACTCGTACGTGTATGTAATCCGAGGGAACGAGCCCCACATTTGCAGCTTTGGCGTCTTGGTCAGTTGGTGAAGAAGCTCGATAAGCGGGCGGATCGTATGCGCATACAACCTTGCGAACAATTCATTGCGCTGCTGCTCGCGATTGTTTAGATCGATTGGAATGGCAACCGCTTCGTTTACGCAGAAACGAACGGTGTAGTACGAGTAATTGCCCTCAATATAGATAAGTTCAGCTGTAAAATGCTCAGGCGCAAAATCGATAGCGTGATCGCAGCATGCGACCATATAATGAAGCGCAGAGCTGAATAGAATTAGGTTGCTCGTCAAATACATAGCGCCAACGGCAGGCTCCAAGCCTTTAATGACGGGGTTATATTCATCTAAGAAGCGCTGCATATGCTCGGCTTCATACAAATCAATTAGCTTGAATGTTGCAACTGGAGATGGATGCGGCTCGAACGTCAAGCCAAAATGGGATTCCATCAGTTGACGCTGTTCGGGAGAGAACACGATGCCTCAGCACCTTTCTGTTCAAATGATGTCTATAGGTGTATGAGAATACTTATCATTACTATCTTTAAAATGATAAGTGTTCTCATTCTCAATGTCAATGAGAGGTGTTGGTGCAGCATAGGGCTGGATTGGGGATCATAGCTGACGGGCGCTGTCCTTGACTGCCGCGAACGTGGTTTTATATAATGACTACAATCATGATGGAGAGCTTGTACCCATCGAAGGAAAAGCACTGCCCCAGCATCGATCTCAACAGCTTAGGCGTTGATATATATTTTTGCTGCTGCACACTATTAGGAGGGTCTCATGAACAAACCGAACGAAATCATCGTCGTCCTCGACTTCGGGGGACAGTACAACCAGCTGATCGCACGCCGTATCCGCGACTTGGGCGTATACAGCGAACTGCTGCCGTACAACACGTCGGCTGAGAAGCTGCGCGCGATTAATCCGAAGGGTATCGTCTTCTCTGGCGGTCCTGCGAGCGTATATGAAGAGAATTCACCGCTTGTTGATCCTGAGGTGTACAACCTGGGTGTTCCAATCTTCGGCATTTGCTACGGCATGCAGATGATGTCGCACCAATTGGAAGGTAAAGTTCAACGCGCTGGCAAGCGTGAGTATGGTAAAGCAGAAGTTGATTTCGTATCTGACTTCGCACTGACGAGCGGCCTCGACGCGAAGCAAACGGTATGGATGAGCCACAGCGACCTCGTTGTTGAGCCGCCAACTGGCTTTACTGTAACGGGCAGCACGGAGCATGCGCCAATCGCAGCAATGAGCAATGCGTCGCGCAACTTCCATGCGGTACAATTCCACCCAGAGGTTCGTCACTCTGTATACGGCAACGAAATGATCCGCAACTTCCTGTTTAATGTTTGCGGCTGCGAAGGCACATGGAGCATGGAAACATTCATCGAGGACACGGTTCGCGACATCCGCGAGCAAGTCGGCGACAAGAAAGTGCTGTGCGGACTGTCCGGCGGCGTAGATTCCTCGGTAGTTGCAATGCTGATCCACAAAGCAATCGGCAACCAGCTGACGTGTATGTTCATCGACCACGGTATGCTTCGTAAGAACGAGGCTGAGGAAGTAATGGAGACTTTCGTCGGCAAGTTCGATATGAAAGTGGTTAAGATCGATGCAAGCGAGCGTTTCCTTGGCAAGCTGAAGGGTGTAACGGATCCAGAGCAAAAGCGTAAAATCATCGGCAACGAATTCATCTACGTATTCGACGAAGAGTCTGCTAAACTGGGCGATTTCGATTTCCTCGCACAAGGCACGCTCTACACCGATATCGTAGAGAGCGGTACGGCTACGGCGCAGACGATCAAGTCGCACCACAACGTAGGTGGTCTGCCTGAAGATATGAAATTCCAGCTCGTTGAGCCGCTGAAGGCGCTGTTCAAAGACGAGGTTCGTAAAGTTGGCGCGGAATGCGGCCTGCCAGACGTAATCGTACAGCGTCAGCCATTCCCAGGTCCGGGTCTTGCGATCCGTGTACTTGGCGAAGTAACGGAGGACAAGCTGCACATCGTACGCGAATCCGATGCGATTCTGCGCGACGAGATCGCGAAGGCTGGCCTTGATCGTGAGATCTGGCAGTACTTCACGGCGCTGCCAGGCATGAAGAGCGTAGGCGTTATGGGCGATGCTCGTACGTACTCGTACACGATCGGCATCCGCGCTGTAACGTCGATCGACGGCATGACGGCAGACTGGGCGCGCATCCCTTGGGACGTTCTCGAGAAAATCTCCGTACGTATCGTCAACGAAGTGGACAACGTTAACCGTATCGTCTACGACGTAACGTCGAAGCCACCGGCAACGATCGAGTGGGAATAGGCTGGAGAAATTCAATGTCGGTAAACGCTTGGAATTCTTGATGTATAAGGGTTTCGAGCGTTGGAGGCATTGGGATTAAGCGTATACCTGCAACAATAGAATGCAAAAGATACTCTCTTTTATTTGCGTTGTAAAGCAAATAGAAGGGAGTATTGTTTGTTAAACCAAGAAATTTAGGGCAGAGTAGAGAGGTGTGTCGACCATTGGGTGGAATTCATTCCGTAATGCCTACGGATTTAGCATAATAATGGGAGGGGATTGAAACATAATTTGCTCAAAGATCGTATAATATACATATCACATGTATGTGGAAAGGGTGGTAATAGTGTTAATGAACAAAAAGTTCGCTTCACTCTTAGTTGGACTCTTAGTTGTTCTATGTCTAGGGATTTCCATTACGAATGCTCAAAGCCCCGATACTTCTATTGAAGAAAAGACAAGTCTTTCTGTAAACGAATTTCGTCAAGCCCCCCTCGAATCTGCGAAATATATATTTAATGATTATTTTACTGAGATTATGAAAACAGGTGATCGTGATGGAGAGCCTCTTCTAGGTTTTACAATCAATAATATTGATATATCCTCACCTGATCGTATAAAGGCCTCCGTGATACTAGACTATGGTAATGATTTTGGCCCGTTGCCTGCCATAGAGTATTCGATTGTTCAAGTCTTAGATCGTTATCAAGTACAGAAACAGATCTGTTCAGTCGATATGGATGTCAGATCCCCAAACTATAAGACGGTTAAGTGTACCCCTGATTTTGTTGTGGATAAGCATTCTATCACTGCAAAATTCTGAGTGTAAGTGTTATCTCCAAAAGTCTGACAAAATTAATCAACTCAAGAGCAAATAAATAGGACTTCGGCATCCACAGTTAGGTGGAAACGAAGTCCTATTTTTTAACCACAATAAATTTCATTTTATGCGGGGCACGTTATATCACATTGTAGGATTTCTAGCTAATCCGTTTTATTCGAAGAATATATTACTCATATGCATTTCCTGCAACCAAGGCTTTGGAGTAATTGGTGTTTTCTACAAATACGCAGCGGTTATTTCCTACAGTCACGTTAGTTAAATATCTGTTGAACCAAGTACCATTTTGTGGCACATTGCCAGTAACCAGTGAGGATGTAGCCAAATCTGTGTACACTCCACCAGCATTTTTTACGGCTATTCCATATCGTAAAGAAAGAGACTCTGTTCCAGATGATTTCTCTTGCCAACCGTTAATTGTAATATTTGTTTTCGTATTTGAAAAAGTATGGCCAAAATATGTAGTTGTCGAGCTATTCAGGCCTCCCGAATTAGCAAGAATCTCATCAGCATAGAAAGATCCACTAATTACTGCATAAGTAATAATATCTCCACCTTTGGAAATTTTAGCATTTCCTACTCTTACCTTTTTGTAATTAGGAGACAGGGGATTAAGATCGATCTGAACAATTGTTTCCTTAACTTTGTAGCTTCCATTTTCTTTTACAATAAAGTATGGCACAGGTGGTAATGCTTCCGAACCTTCATATACTAGCTCTACAGAAATTTGGACATTGTTCGCATCACTAGTATCTTGCGCTACGATATTGTAAGCTTTCAGAGGATTCCCATCATGCCCATCAGCACTATCAATAATAAGTTTACGGAAGTGTTCATTAGCAACTTTGATAGCATCTTTTGTACTATTATCAGGTGCAGCAGCATATGCCCCCCCAATTAACATAAATGTAGCTAAAATTACTGATGAAACAAGCGACAACATCATTTTTTTCATTTTAATATTCTCCTGTCTTTGGTTTATTATTGGGCTCAAGATCCACCTTGAAAAACCTTCTACAACCCCCTTAACACCATTATATGGATAATTTGAGATAAAAACACTTTTGAAGTATATAGCATACAGTAAGATTTATCAATATCTATTTACCTAAATTGTTACAAAATTTCGGGATTCTTTCATCACGAACTGGATTCCACAATGTTTTTCTCAAATGATTTCTGAGCCATATTGTTTTGGACTTCCAAGTTTCTTAGCTCTCTTTTGTAAACACTGCTGCAATTCTTTCTGGTGTATGTGAGAAGAAGGAATTTCTTCATACCGTTGAAGTAAACGGAATAGAATTGCAAATAAAGCCCACTTGATTAGGTGAAGGAATGAGAACGATGTAGTCCTAGTTAATCGTAGTGCCCCACGTGCAAGATCGCCGCCGCATGCTGGATGATACTTCTATTACGATTCGCCGTATGATAAATGAAGATATCGATCTCGTATTCCATGCACTTCACGACCAAGACGTCAGCAAGCCGCGGGATTACATCCAGCGCTGCTGGGATGAGAATACGACAGGGAAACGGATTACCCTTGTTGCCTTGCATAATGACAGCTTCGCTGGATGGCTGCATTTGCTGTCCGAATCGAATTATCCGTATTTCATGGAACAGGGAATTCCTGAGATCAACAATTTCGATGTCATGCCTTCGCTCCGAAGACAAGGAATCGGCAGCGCGTTAATGGATACTATTGAGCAGATTGCGTTCGAGCGTTACGACGTCATTGGCATTGGCGTTGGTCTCTATCCGTACTATGGGAACGCGCAGCGGCTCTATGTGAAGCGGGGGTATGTCCCAGACGAGAGAGGCATCTTTTATGACAACGTTCAAGTTGTGCCTGGCTCGCTGGTACGGGCTGACGATGACTTAGTCCTGTTTCTAACGAAAGATAAACAAGTCGACTTATAATTTTCCCTTATAAAACAAGCTCCCTTCCACCTGCGATATTCTGCGGTTGGAGGGGAGTTTTAATGTCAAAGCCACCAACAACGATCGAGTAGACCGTTAAACGAATAGACTTAAAGAAATTCTTCTCATGTCTCTTTCATGATATATTTTTCAAATAAATTAGATGGATTTACTCGGAACTAAGTCGGAGAAAGTATTGACCAAGGAATACCCAAATAGAAGAGCAATAAGAAAATGTCCATTGTACTCATATAATCCATTTAACTTCAGAAAAGAAGAATCGGTGTAAAACGTAAGGATCGGATACGCGGTAAAGATAAAACTTATGATTAGAATTATGAGCCGAGATTTATTTAATGAAAAGGTTCTGGGTATACCTTTATACAAAGAGAAATAGATACCAATAATTATAGAACTTAGCGTCCACGACCAAATATTATATGCTCCGTTTAATGTTGATCGAGATTTGTTATAGAAGTGATGGAGAGGGGCTACAACCTTAGAATCATTACGACCATTGAACTAAGTTAAATTAAAGCCGGTTGCACCCTTAAGTGGTTGAAGTGCACCCCTTATAGTGGACATTGGAAAAACACCCTGGTGTTTATGCCGATGTAATACTATAGGGGGTGTTTTTCGTATGGCGAAAAAGGAACGGAAGTACAAAACATATAGCTTCGAAACAAAGAAAAGAGCAATTGAAATGAGACTGCAAGGAATGACGAAGGAGAAGGTTGCAGAAACGCTAGAGATCGTTGATGTCGATCGGTTGAAAGTGTGGATGCGTCGGTACAAGCAAATGGGTGAATTCGGATTAATGGATACTCGCGGGAAGAGAAAGGAATACGTGGATCAGGACCGCTATGTCAAAAGGCTTGAGTTGGAGAATGCTGTTCTAAAAAAGTGGTTGGCCATTACGAAGGCGGAGGTGTACCAGAGAAGCATCGGCTCGTCGAAGAGCTGAGAGACCATTTTACCAATACAGAGCTTTGCAAAGAAGTCGGGATCTCCAGAAGCGGATTCTACGCCTATCTCAAAAGAAAGGCTATAGATAAGGATCAGCCCTTTAGATAGATCATTCGTGCCACGTATGATCGTTATGATGGTAAATATGGTTATCGTCAAATACAGCTGTTCGTACATCAAGATCATGAGGTGTGGATGAACCATAAGAAAGTGCAGAGACTTATGCAGGAAATGAATCTGCGCGCTAAAATACGTCGAAAATTTCATCATCATTGGGGATGGAATTATGGTGACCGGGTGGCTAGAAATATACTAAATCGCAATTTCGAAACGACTGCGCCGAAGCATAAATGGGTAACGGATATCACGCAATATCGAGTAGAAGACTGTTGGCTGTACCTCTCTGCCATTAAAGACTTATGCGGCAACAAAATTGTAGCCTATAACATGAGCTTGCGAAACGATAAAGAGCTTGTGCTAGAAACGTTCACTAAGGCGTTTGAAATAGAGAAAGACGTGACTGGACTGATCGTTCACAGCGACCAGGGAACCCAATACACGTCCTTCGATTACCACGACATGCTGCCAAAGGTTGGCGCCCAAATCAGCATGTCTCGTCGAGGCAATTGTTATGACAATGTCTCATGGAGAGCTTCTTCTCACATTTGAAGACAGAAGGTCTCTACCCTTATGATATCCGATCGATTGAGGAAGCATAAAGACGAATTGAGGAATATATCCACGTTTACAATCATCGTCGTCCTCAAAGAAGATTAAACAAGCTGACTCCGGTACAGTACCAAGCCAGCTTTCAAAATAAGGGGTTTTTCTTACTGTCCACAAATAAGGGTTTTGACCAGGTGAGAACCGGCTTTTTTTATAGCCCAAATTCCTTAGCGTTGTAAATCTGCGTTTTGCTGACGGTACCCCTTATAGTGTCAGTGATATTCCGGTCTCTTCACAATTAACTCGGACTGAATAAGCTGGACTGCACTCGATAAGGTTGCGCCGACTGGGCAATGATTCTCAACGAATTCGATAAATGCTTTGACTTTCTCCTCAGGGGAATTGGATTCAATCCGAATACTGAATTTGATCGCAGGGAACAGCGACTTGCCGTCTTGTTCGTTTTTAACGCTTTCGGCTTCTAATTCCACCGCCAAGTTCTGAATATCAATATCGAATCGCTTTGCATTCAGTTGAGCGACCAGCAACTGGCAGGCGCCTAGCGAACCAATAAGCAGTTCACCTGGAGCTAAGCCTCTATCTGTCCCTCCGAGCTCCGCTCGCACATCCGAAATCACTTTATGCCCTCTCGACTCAATTTCTACATAACCGTCTTCATTCCATGATGTCGTTACTTTTACGGATTTAGCCATCAGTCGTACATCCCCTCTAAAATACAATAATAACTACATTGATTTAAGCATTGTTTTCTTATAGGAATTATTAAGTTTATTGTTGTGTTCATTTTATCTCGGCTCACAATTTTTGACCAATAGAAGTTCTCAATACATGCTTCACAACTTCTATTCATCTTTCATGCTCGGATAGATAATTTATATGGAAGCCCAGAAAGTTTCTATTCCTGATGGTATTGCTCATTAAAATCATGTAATGATTAGCTTCAAGACAGCTAATTACATATTATTCCTATTGGCACAATTGGGTTGTCTCACTTCATCTATCAAGGGAGGAACAAGGCATGACACCAATTACGAAAAACAACATTAATAAGTCCATCACGCAATTAATCGGCAAGACCCCCTTGTTAGAGCTGGTGAATTATAACAAGAAGCATGAACTAGAGGCAGAAATCGTTGCAAAGCTTGAATATTTTAATCCAGCCAACAGCGTGAAGGATCGTATTGCTGCTGCCATGATCGAGGATGCAGAGAAGAAAGGGATCTTAAAGCCGGGCGACACCATTGTAGAGACGACAAGCGGCAATACGGGAATCGGGCTTGCAGCAATAGCAGCCGCAAAAGGCTATAAGCTTAAGCTCGTTATTCAAGATAATGTAAGCGAAGAACGTAAGAAAGCCGCTCGAGCGTACGGGGCGGAGATTTCCAACATGTCAGAGATTCCTGGTGTGGAAGAAGCGATTGAACGAACAGAGGGGGATTTCGTCGCTGTCATCAAAGAAGTCATTGCACCTTATTTTGAAGAGCATGTAGAAAATGCTGTATTCTTGAATCAAGTGGACAATGACGCAAATCCTTCTATTCATAAAGCAACGACGGGACCCGAAATATGGTTGGATACGAATGGCGAAGTAGACATTATAGTCGCAGCAGTGGGAACAGGCGGAACGATCAGTGGGGTAGGCGCTTATTTGAAGTCCAGAAATCCTAATATTCAGGTTGTAGGAGTAGAACCGGGACATGCTTCCATCGCTACTGCGGAGAATCCGGAAATAGCCGAGATAACGGGCGTTCACCGATTCTCTGATCAGGAGGAGGCTCGGGTGCCGGCCAATGTACACACCGATATTATCGATGAGGTGCTTGAAGTCGAAACCGAGCAAGCTTATGAAGCTGCGCGTGAAGTTGCCAGAACGGATGGCATTCTTGTAGGGACTTCGTCTGGCAGTGCCATATGGGCAGCAACGAAGCTGGCAAGACGTCCCGAGAATAAAGGGAAGCGGATTGTTGTCATTTTGCCTGATACGGGCTTAAGCTATTTGTCGACGGATCTATTCGAGGATAGAAAAGAAGATGAATCGTCTGACGCAGCTGAATAAAGAGCGTGTTTAGTAACAGTCGGTGTTAATCCTAGTTTGACTCCTCTGCCTAATGGCTCATAATAGATACTAGAATAGATCATTAATGACCAAGAAGAGAGGATTAACGGGATGGCGACTGCCAAGACGAACCCTAAGGTTGATGCTTTCATAGAGCGAGAAGGCAAGTGGAAGGAAGAATTCAAACGGCTGCGAGCGATCTCCCTGAACTGCCAACTGACCGAAGAGTTGAAGTGGGGCTGTCCGTGCTATACGTCGCAGGGCAAGAACATCGTCCTTATTCATGGATTCAAAGAATACTGCGCAGTATTGTTTCATAAAGGTGCTCTGCTGAGCGATCCTGATAAAGTGCTTATTCAGCAGACGGAGAATGTGCAGTCGGCGCGCCAGATCCGGTTCACGACTGTACAAGACGTCGAGAAGCTGGAATCGATCGTGCAGGCCTATATTTACGAAGCGATCGAGGCGGAAAGATCCGGTTTGACCGTTGAGTTTAAGGCGCCTACGGAGTTTGCGATGGCGGAGGAATTTCAAGCGAAGCTCGATGAGGTCGCTGGCTTGAAGGATGCTTTCGAGGCGTTGACGCCGGGTCGGCAGCGAGCATACTTGCTGCATTTCTCGGACCCTAAGACGTCCAAGACGCGCGCCGCTCGGGTCGAGAAATACATCCCTAAGATCCTGGAAGGCAAAGGATTATATGACTGATCGATATAAAAGCCCCGCAAGCCGATTATGGCCTGCAGGGCTTCTTCTGGCTTTACAAACATACACCATAATCACCCAAATGAGCTACGAAATGTATCCTGTATGAGGCTTTAGAACGATGTTTTTCCATCAATTACCGAAGGTTGAAAACCCTTTCAAGATTTAATGTTCGTAAATTATCGTTGACATAACGTGTGCTCGTCCTTAAAATGAAGACTGATTATCACAACAAACAAAATATCTTTTCGTATAATCTCAAGAATTGGCTTGAGAGTCTCTACAAGATCACCGTAAATGATCTGGCTACGAAAAAAATGGGAAGAGCAGCGCGTGCGCCGGTCCAGCGTGCGTGTATGTTTTTCCTGTTTTTGAGGAACCTAGGAGAAGTGCGATGATTATCTGCATTTTCCTAGGTTCTTTTGTTTGTTCCAACACATTTTTTAAGGAGGATTTTTCGAAAAATGGAACGTTTCTTTCGACTAAAGGAACACGGAACAAATGTGCGGACAGAAATTATGGCGGGCTTGACGACTTTCATGACTATGGCGTATATTCTAGCGCTCAACCCGAACATCTTGTCTGCGACGGGGCTGGACTGGACAAGCGTATTCCTCGCGACGGCGCTTGCAGGCGGTATCTTCACAGTCGCTATGGGCTTGTTCGTTAACTTCCCAGTTGCACTTGCACCGGGCATGGGTCTGAACGCATATTTTGCAACGACGGTATTGACTTCCAATGGTAAAATTTCACCGGAAATCGCTTTGACGGCCGTCTTCATTTCCGGTTTGATCTTCATCGTGCTGACGGTAACGAAGGTTCGTCAAATGCTTATTACCGCAGTGCCGGAAAGTTTGAAACATGCAATTACTGCCGGCATCGGTCTGTTCATTACGATTATCGGTCTGAAAAACAGCGGCCTGCTGACGGTTGCCGTTGAGAACACGGTAACGGAAGTGCCGAAGGGCATCTTCACGGACGTGCTTGGCTTTGAAACGGTCATTCACATGGGCAGCCTGGAGAACAACGGCGTTGTTCTGACGATTATCGGTATTTTCCTCATTGCGATTCTGATGGTTATGCGCGTGCCGGGCGCGATCCTGTTCGGCATTATCGGTACGACGATCATTGCAATTCTGATGGGCGAAGTGAATGTGAACGACACGCTGTCGGGCGCTACTTGGGCACCTGACTTCGGTCAACTGAACTTCTGGGACTTTGACTTCGACGGCGTAATGGAAGCTGGCTTGATCTCGGTCGTTCTGACGTTCACGTTCGTTGAATTGTTCGATACGTTCGGAACGCTCGTCGGCACGGCTAGCCGTGCAGGACTGATGAAGAACGAAGAAGAAGGCAAGAAACGCATCGGTAAAGCGATGTTCGTTGACGCTGTTGCAGTAAGCGGCGGCGCAATTCTCGGTACGAGCACGACAACGGCGTACGTTGAAAGCTCGGCAGGCGTAGCGCAAGGCGGCCGTACGGGTCTGACATCGGTTACGACAGGTATCTGCTTCCTGCTTGCGTTGTTCCTGGCACCGCTTGTGTCGCTCGTTCCTGGTTCGGCTACGGCAGCAGCGCTCGTTATCGTCGGCGTACTGATGATGTCTTCCGTTAAGCACATTGACTTCACTGACATGGTGTACGCGATTCCTTCGTTCTTGACGCTGGCGCTTATGCCGTTCACGTACAACATTGCGAACGGTATCTCGTTCGGTATCGTATCGTATGTACTGCTTGCAGCATTCGCTAATATTACGAAGAAGGGCGACCAGAACGGCGGCTACAAAATCCACGCGCTTATGTGGATTCTGGCTATTCTCGTTGTACTCCGTTACGTCTATATTGGCAGCCAAGGCTAAACCTTACGGCTATACGGATTGAAACACCCCTGCGCGGACCGGCGCAGGGGTGTTTTGCGTTTATAGGCAGATTGGGAGGATCAGTTCCCCCAGCGCAATGTCATGGACAGATTGCAGCAGCTGTCATTCACATTCGTTGGTTCAACGGTGATGACGATGCCGCTTGGCGTATATTTGGCATGGATGCGCGAGGCGCCGGCTGCAGCTTTGATCATGCGATCCACTTCTTGTTGATGACCGGCTTGCGCCGCTGTCATGAGCGGAAGCGCGAAGGAGCGTTCCGTCATTCGGCTAATAACTCGCGAGGCATCCTGCAGCATCGGTTGGAACGATTGAGCGGAATGTTCGAGTCTCGCCGGATCCACAGCAGGAAGTTCGCGCGTCGTGGCGGCAAGCATCGGTCGGCGAGGGGCATATCGGGCGGTCATGAGATGAATCGGCCTCCTGCACAGCGATTCGAATAGATGCTCCATACATATGCGTTTGATGTGGGCGATGTGACGTGAGCCTGCAAAATGAGTTGGAATAGTTAGATATAGAACGAAATATAGTTAACTATCTAACGATATGAAGTGGGAATGGATTTGATGGACGTTGTTAATTTAGTTCTGCAGATGGATATCAGTTCCAGTTTTAGTTAGATATCATAATAATGATTCAATATATGGAGGGGATTACCAGATGAATGGATCATTGTATAAGCGTTCTAATTTGGCTCGTATCGCGGAACTGCAGAAACTTGTGCCGGAAGGGGCGAAGTCCTACTTCAAGCTTGAGCACCTGGCATTCGAACCCAAGCTGCTTAGCACGAAGGAGAAAGAATTGATAGCAGCCGCGGTGGCTCATGTGACAGGTTGTCCATATTGCATTGATGTTCATGCCGGCAAGCTTAAGAAGCAGCAAGGATCCATGAGCGAGCTCGCAGAGGCGATCCTCGTCGCCAGCGCCGTTCATGCAGAGAGCGTGCTGTACCATGGGGTCAACGCAGTGCTAACGATGAGCGGAGAGCAGACGGATTCCTTATACAGCGCATCGAATATGGATCGGTTTGACGAGTTCCGCGCACTGGCGCCGGCTTCATTCACAGCGTATGATCGTTTCGCCGACGCCGTATTCGCAGAGCAAGGGGCAGTGGATGCCAGATTAAAGGGATTGATTGCTGTCACCGCCGCTCATGTGATTGGCTGTGCGTACAGCATTGCCCGTTATGTGAAGCATTATTGCGAGCTAGGCGGTACTCGTGAAGAGATAGCGGAGGCGCTGCTCGTAGCAGGAGTCGTTAATGCAGGTCTCGTTCTGTCGCATGGCGTTAATGCGCTTGAAGCCTTCGATGCGGCGGAGGCGGAGGCGACGAGATAGGTTGACCGCCTGCACTCTTCCAGTGGTTTCCTTTCTATTGTAGGATGAGGGTAATCACTTTGTTGAAATGAGTTGAGATCATATGGATCAGTTGTTGGTGTCGAAGCTCGGCTATTGGCTGAAACGAAACTATCGGAATATGTGCAACTACTTGGACCAGCGATTGGAGCCGCTTGGCATTACGAATTCACAGCTCGGTGTACTTATGATGCTGTGGGAGCAGGAAGGCGTTACGCAGAAGCAGGTCGTTCAAGTGCTGGGCATTCAGCCGGCGTCGACGACGTTTCTGCTCAAGGGGCTGGAGGAGAAGGGGCTTATTCGGAGAGAACAAGATAAGCAGGATACACGGGCGAACCGAATTTATTTGATGCCGGAAGGGCAGGCACTGCGTGAGCCGGCACTTGCTATCGTTGACGAAGGTGAGCGTAAAGTAAGAGAGCCGCTGTCCGATGAGGAAGCGGCGCTGATGGTCGTGTGGATGAAACGGATTGCGGAACGGTTCGAGCATTAGATAGGTGATCGAAGGGGGAGGAGACGCACAACGTCTCCTCCCTCAGATTGTAGAGAAACCCACGTTTTTTTTCAAAACGCTGGGTTTCTCTTTGTGTTTAATCGT